>NZ_JBIWAP010000002.1:0-367757 GCF_044760075.1 Kitasatospora sp. NPDC098663
GCCGGGCCCCCTTGGGGCGGGGGGGGGGGGGGCGGGGGGGGGGGCCCCCCCCCCCGCCCCCCCGCCCCCCCCCCCCCCCCCGGCGGGGGGGGGGGGGGGGGGGGGGGGGGGGGGGGGGGGGGGGGGGTGAGCTGCGGCCACCCGCCCGCCCCGTTCCGTCCCCCGCCCGTTCCGTTCTGTCCCTCCGATCGGGTTGGATGGTCGGATGAGCGAGGAGAAGAGCGCCGTACCGGCGTGGGAGCAGCGGTTCAGGGCAGCACGGGTGTCACTCCCCGACTGGGCCGAGGACGCCCCCGACCGGGCGCTGTACGTGTCCAACGCGACCGGCACCTACGAGGTCTACGCCTGGGACCGGGTCACCGGCACCCACCGGCAGGTCACCGACCGCCCGAACGGCACCACCGACGCCGAGCTGTCCCCCGACGGTGCCTGGGTGTGGTGGTTCGACGACCACGACGGCGACGAGTTCGGCGTCTGGCGCCGCCAGCCCTTCGCAGGCATGCCCGCGGACCGCAGCGCCGGCACCCCCGACGAGGAGGCCGTGCCCGGCCTCGCCCCCTCCTACTCGGCCGGCCTGGCGCTCGGCCGCGACGGCACGGTGGTCGTCGGACGTTCCACCGACGAGGACGGCACCACCCTGCACCTGCGCCGCCCCGGAGCGGCCGAGGCCGTCGAGATCTACCGGCACGCGGAGTACGGCGGCGTCGGCGACCTCAGCTACGACGGCACGCTGCTCGCCATCGACCACACCGAGCACGGCGACGCGATGCACTCCGCGATCCGGATCGTCCGCCTCTCGGACGGCACGAGCGGCGCGAACGGCACGACGGGCGAACCCGTAGAGCCCACCGAGACCGTCGTAACCGTCGCCGAACTCGACGAGGTGACCGGCCGGGACGAGCCGCGCGGCGTCGCCTGCCTCGGCTTCGCCCCGGTCGACGGCGACACCCGGCTGCTGGTGGCCCACCAGCGCACCGGCCGCTGGGAGCCGATGATCTGGGACGTCGCCACCGGTGCCGAGACCGCGCTGCCACTGCGCGACGAGCAGGGGCGCGAGCTGCCCGGCGACGTCTCCGCGCAGTGGTGCCCCGGCGCCGAGGCGCTGCTCGTGGAGCACGAGTACGAGGCGCGCAGCGAACTGTTCTCGTACACGCTGGCCGACGGTCGGCTGACCCGGCTGGACACCCCGCGCGGCACCGTCGGCGGCGCCACCGCCCGCCCGGACGGCACCGTCGAGTACCTGTGGTCCTCCGCCGCCGAGCCCTCCGCCGTCCGCTCCACCGCCGGGACGGTCGTGCTGCGGGCGCCCGGCGCGGTGCCGCCCGGCTCCGTCCCGGTCGAGGACGTCTGGGTGGACGGGCCCGGCGGGCGGGTGCACGCCCTGGTGCAGCGCCCGGCCGGGGCGGGCGAGGGCCCCTTCCCGACCGTGTTCGAGATCCACGGCGGCCCCACCCACCACGACAGCGACTCCTTCGCGGCCGGCCCGGCCGCCTGGCTGGACCACGGCTTCGCGGTGGTCCGGGTCAACTACCGCGGCTCCACCGGCTACGGCCAGGCCTGGACCGACGCCCTGCACGAGCGGGTCGGCCTGATCGAGCTGGAGGACATCGCGGCCGTCCGGGAGTGGGCGGTCGCCGGCGGCCTCGCCGACCCGCGCCGGCTGGTGCTCACCGGCGGCAGCTGGGGCGGCTACCTGACCCTGCTGGGCATCGGCGTCCAGCCGGACAGCTGGACGCTGGGCGTCGCCGCCGTGCCCGTCGCGGACTACCACACCGCGTACGCCGACGAGATGGAGGCGCTCAAGTCGCTGGACCGCACCCTCTTCGGGGGCACCCCGGAGGAGGTCCCGGAGCGCTTCACCGCCTCCTCGCCGCTCAGCTACGTCGAGCAGGTGCGGGTGCCGGTCTACATCAGCGCCGGGGTCAACGACCCGCGCTGCCCGATCCGGCAGATCGAGAACTACGTCGGGCGGCTGGAGCAGCTGGGCAAGCCGCACGAGGTCTACCGGTACGACGCCGGGCACGGGTCGCTGGTGGTGGAGGAGCGGATCAAGCAGCTGCGGCTGGAGATCGACTTCGTCCGACGGCACCTCCCCGCAGCGTCGCAGGCCGGCGACGGGGAGACGGTGTGAGGCGTCTGCTGACGCTCGCGGGGGTCGCGGTGGCCGGAGCCCTGGTGCTCACCGGCTGCTCGGGCGGGCACGGCGCCGAGGCCGCCTGCCCGCCCCCGGTCGGCCCCACGCCGACCACGGCCGCGCCAACCGCACCGGCCGCCACCGCGACCCGCGCGAGCGCGCCGGGACCGAACGCGGTGGGGCCGAACGCGGTGGGGCCGAACGCGGCAGGGCCGGGGCCCGCCGTCGCCCGGGCGGCGTACGCGCCTGCGGCGGGCGAGGACGCGGTCCGGCTCGCCAAGGGATCCAGCGGGTCGAAGGGCTCGTCCGGCTCGAAGGGCTCCGGGTCCAAGGGCTCCGGCTCCAAGGGAACGAAGACCGGGCGCACCGTGCACCACCACATCGACCGCTACGACTCGAACGACGACGTGAGCGGCGGCCACGGCCGGTGCCACGACGAGCCGGCGTTCACCGGGTCGCCGACGCCGGTGCCGTCCTCCCCGACGGCGCCCGGGAAGCCGACGACCGCACCGGTCGTCCCGGCCCTGCCGTCCGCTCCGCCCGCCCCCGGCAGGCCAACCCGCTGAGGCAGGCCGACCGAGCAAGGGCCGGCCGGGCAAGGGCGGGCCGAGCAGGGGCCGGCGCCGAACCGCGGAGGTCAGTCCAGGACCGGGTCCAGTCCGAGGGCCCGGTCCTGCTCCGCCTCCCCCTCGCGGCGCACCAGGCGGAACCACATGAAGATGACGAAGCCCCCGAAGACGAACCACTCCAGGGTGTAGCCGAGGTTCTGGAACGCCCGCAGGGTGAGCCCGTCGCCGCCCTGCGGCTGGACCGTCGGCACCGGGGTCAGCCCGGCCGGCACCGTGTCGGCGGCCACCCAGCCGTCGTACCAGCCGTCGTAAGCGAGCGCGTTGAGCAGCGCCGCCCGGTTGACCGTGCCGAGCTGACCGGCCGGCAGACCGCCCGCCACGGCGCCGTTGCTGCCACTGGACTCACCGGCCTGCAGCCGCCCGGTGACGGTCACCTGGCCGGGGGGCGGCGGCGCGGCCGCGGACGCGCCCTCGGCGGGCGCACCGGGCGCCCAGCCGCGGACCACGGCGGCGAACCGGCCGTCGGCGGTGCGCAGCGGGGTGAGCACGTAGTAGCCCTGCTTGCCGTCGACCACCCGGTTCGGGACGAGGAGCTGATGCTCCGCGTCGTAGCTGCCGGTCAGGGTGACGGGCTTGCCGACGGTCTCGGTGGTCACCTGCGGGGTCGCCTGGTTGAGCAGGTCGTCGATCGGCCGCACATCACTCGAAACGGTGACGTTCTGCTTGGTCTCCTGGTGCGACGAGAACCGGTCCTCGAACCGGCCGAGCTGCCAGGAGCCCAGCCAGACGCACACCGCCACGGCCGCGACGGCCAGCGCGGTGCCGCCGAGCCAGCGCGGAGTCAGGAGGAACCGGTACACACCCCCACGGTAACCACTCCTCACACCCGTCCCGGCCGCAGGGGTCCGCCATCGGCCACGTCAGACCGGCTGGTCGCCCGTCCGACCCTGCCCACCCGACCCCGACGGCCCGCCGACCGCCCGCCCGGGCCGCCGCCGGACCGCCGCCGGACCGCCGCCGGGGCCGCGAAGCCCGTCAGCCCGCCGCGGGCACGTCCGACGGCTGCGGCGCCGGTGCGCCCACCGCCTGGACGCCACCGCGGTAGAGGGTGCCGGCGCAGGTCACGGGGAAGGTGGCGGTGGCAACGGCAGGGCTGCCGGGGGCGGGGGTGTGGGCGATGGTGGCGGTGGCCGGCGCGGTGGTGGGGTTGCCGGTCGGGGTGGTGGTGGGGCTGGGCGCGTTGGTCGGCCCGGCGCTGGGGGACGAGCTGGCCTGGGGGTTGGTGCTGGGGGCCGCCGAGGCGTCCGAGGCCGCCGGGGCGGCATCGGTGGCGGCGGTGGGTGCCTGGGAGACCGCGAGGGCCTGGTTGGCGCCGCCCTGGCTGGTGGGCCCGGTGGTGGCGGTGCTGCCGCCGGAGGTGGGGCAGGTCCGGTCGGGGATCCAGTCGAACGGCACCTGGTAGCCGGCCTGCGGGGCGAGGACGGGGGGCTCCGCGTCCATCGCGGGCAGGTCGCCGGCCGGGTCGCCGGCGGCGTGGTCGGCGGTGCGCACGCGGCTGCGGTCGGTCCCGCTCACCGCCGTGACGGCGACGGCGCCCGGGCCGCCGAGCCGGCAGCTGTGGCCGGAGACGTTGTACACGGTGAACGAGCCGTGGATCCGGCCGTCGGCGCCGGCCGGGCCGACCTGTGCGCCGCCCTGGCCGAGGTCGGCCCGGGTGCAGAGCGGGGTGATCGGGCTGTCGCCGGTGCTGGCGGCGGGGGCGGGCGGGGCGGTGGTGCCGTCGGTGCGGGTGGTGCTGGCGCCGGGGCTGGGTGAGGCGGTGGGGGTGCCGGAGGGCGATGCGGTGTCGCCGGTGCCGCTGGGGCCGGGCCGCGGGGGTGTGCCGGTGCCGGGGGCGCCGCCGGTCCTGGTGCCGGTCGGGGCGGCGGGGGCCGGGCTGCTGGCGTCGGCCGAGCCGGGGCCGCCGGACAGGCCGAGGTGCTCCCCGTCGTGCAGGGCGGGCAGGGCCACGGCGACGGCGAGGGCGAGGGCGGCGGCGCCGGTCCAGGCTCCGCGCCGGGCGGCCCGTCGGCGGGGTACGGCGTACCGTATCCGCGGCAGGCCGCCGGGTTCGGGCTGGATGCCGGCGACGGCGCTGCGCATCAGGTCGCGGACGCTTCGTTCCTCGGCGGAGAGCCCGTCGCCCTCACCGTCCGAGGGCCACCGCCCGGCGCCGTCAGCCATGCCCGGCCGCCATCTGGGTGCGCAGGGCGGCGAGTCCGCGCGAGCCGTAGGCCTTCACCGATCCGAGCGAGATGCCGAGGGTCTCGGCGACCTGCGCCTCCGTCATGTCCACGAAGTAACGCAGCACCAGAACCTCCCGCTGACGGCGTTGCAGACCACGCAGCGCGGCCTTCAACTGGTCGCGCTCCAGCGCATCGTAAGCGCCTTCTTCTGCACTGGCCATGTCAGGCATGGGCTTGGGCAGCAGGCGCAGGCCGAGGATCCGTCGGCGCAGGGTCGAGCGGGACAGGTTGACGACGGTCTGCCGCAGGTAGGCCAGGGTCTTCTCGGGCTCGCGGACCCGGCGCCGGGCGGCGTGCACCCGGATGAACGCCTCCTGGACGACGTCCTCGCAGGTCGAGAGGTCGTCCAGGAGCAGCGCGGCGAGCCGCAGCAGGGAGCCGTAGTGTGCCTGGTAGGTCTCGGTGAGCAGGTCCTCGCTGGTACCCGCGTCGGTACCGGCACCGGAGCCCGCCGCACCGGGTGCGACCGCGGTCATCTGGTCGTCTTCCGGCCTACTCGCCGGCCACGGGGCGCGCGAGGGGAAGGCCACCACGGCTCTCGCCGGGATGCCCGCCCCTGCTCCCACCATCACGTTCGCCACGCCCGTTGGACACTCGATCCCCTGTCATGGTTGCCCAGCCCGGGGGCCATTCTTCCGCATCGGCGGAAGAGGCCTCCAGGGGATTCCATCGGGATTCCGGACAGATTGTGTCGAGGAGCGGACACGCCCTCCCCGGATCGGGGGCCGGGCGGGCCCGGGACCGGGCGGCTCCAGGCCTTGCCGGGGCATCTTCCGGGCCCTCGCCCGGGCCTCCTGCCAGGCCTCTTTTCCTACGCCTCGCCCGGGCCCCCTGCCAGGCCCCGCCCTACGCCTTCTCCTACGCCGCTTCCGGCGTGCCTTCCTGCGTCACCGTCAGCTCACCCGCCACCAGCTCCGCGATCTGCAGCAGGTTGAGCGCCGCACCCTTGCGCAGGTTGTCGCCGCAGAGGAAGAGGTCGAGCGCGGCCGGCTCGTCGAGGGCCCGGCGCACCCGCCCGACCCAGACCGGGTCCGTCCCGACCACGTCGTTCGGCGTGGGGAACTCGCCGGCCGCCGGGTCGTCGTACAACACGACTCCGGGGGCGTCGCGGAGGATCTGCTGCGCGTGCTCCTGGGTGACCTCGCGTTCGAAGAGCGCGTGCACGGCCAGCGCGTGGGTGCGGACGACCGGGATCCGGACGCAGGTCGCGGAGACCTTGAGGGCGGGCAGGCCGAGGATCTTGCGGGCCTCGGCGCGGATGCCGACCTCCTCGGAGGACCAGCCGCCGTCCACCAGGGAGCCGGTCCAGGGCACCGCGTTGAACGCGAGCGGGGCGGCGAACGGCCCGTGGTCGGCGATCACCGCGCGCAGGTCGCCGGCCTGCCGGCCGACCTCGGTGCCGGCCACCAGGGCGGTCTGCTCACGCAGCGCCGCCTCGCCGATCCGGCCCTCGCCGGAGGCGGCCTGGTAGGAGGCGACGACGAGTTGGGCGAGCCCGTACTCGGCGTGCAGGGCGCCGACGGCCGCGATCATCGCGAGGGTGGTGCTGGCGGGGCTGGCGACGATGCCGCGAGCGCGCAGCCGCAGCGCGGCCGCGTTGACCTCGGGGACGACCAGCGGCACGTCCTCGGCGGTGCGGAAGGCGGCCGAGTCGTCGACCACCACGACGCCCTTGGCGGCCGCGATCGGCGCCCACTGGGCGGAGACCTCGTCGGGGACGGCGAACACGGCGACGTCGATCCCCTCGAAGGCCTCCTCGGCCAGCGGGACGACCTCGACCGGCACCCCGCGCACGACCGGCTTGCGGCCGGCCGAGCGCGGGGAGGCGACGAGTCGGATCTCGCCCCAGACGTCCTGGCGCAGGGAGAGCAGGCCGAGCAGCACCTCGCCGACCGCGCCGGTGGCGCCGACGACGGCGAGGTTCGGCCGCCGGGTCATCGCCCGGTGCCTCCGTAGACGACGGCCTCGTCCGTCTCGCTGTCCAGTCCGAAGGCGCTGTGCACGGCGCGGACGGCCTCCGGCACGTCCTCGGCGCGGGTGACGACCGAGATGCGGATCTCCGAGGTGGAGATCAGCTCGATGTTGACGCCCGCGGCGGACAGCGCCTCGAAGAAGGCCGCCGTGACGCCCGGGTTGGAGCGCATGCCCGCGCCGACCAGGGAGATCTTGCCGATCGCGTCGTCGTAGCGCAGCGACTCGTAGCCGATGCCCTCCTTGACCCGGCCGAGCGCGTCGATGGCCTTCTGGCCCTCCGCCTTGGGCAGGGTGAAGGAGATGTCGGTCAGCCCGGTCGACGCGGCGGAGACGTTCTGCACCACCATGTCGATGTTGACCTCGGCGTCCGCGATGGCGCGGAAGATGCGGGCCGCCTCGCCCGGCTTGTCGGGCACGCCGACAACCGTGACCTTGGCCTCGGACGTGTCGTGGGCGACTCCGGAGATGATGGCCTGCTCCATCTCGCCCCCTTCGGGCTTGTGCGGGTTCTCGTTGCTGACGATCGTCCCGGGAAGACCCGAGAAGGACGAGCGTACGTGAATCGGGATGTTGTAGCGCCGGGCGTACTCCACGCAGCGGTCGAGCAGCACCTTGGAGCCGGACGACGCCAGCTCCAGCATGTCCTCGTACGCGATCCAGTCGATCTTGCGGGCCTTCGCCACCACGCGCGGGTCGGCGGTGAACACGCCGTCCACGTCGGTGTAGATCTCGCAGACCTCGGCCTTGAGCGCGGCGGCGAGGGCGACGGCGGTGGTGTCCGAGCCGCCGCGGCCCAGCGTGGTGATGTCCTTGCTGGTCTGTGACACGCCCTGGAAGCCGGCCACGATCGCGATGTTGCCCTCGTCCAGGGCGGTACGGATGCGACCAGGCGTCACGTCGATGATGCGCGCCTTGTTGTGAACGGAGTCGGTGATGACGCCGGCCTGGCTGCCCGTGAAGGACTGCGCCTCGTGCCCCAGCGATTTGATCGCCATGGCCAGCAGCGCCATGGAAATGCGCTCTCCAGCGGTCAGCAGCATGTCGAACTCACGGCCGGCAGGAAGCGGTGACACCTGCTCCGCGAGTTCGATGAGCTCGTCCGTCGTGTCGCCCATTGCGGACACCACGACGACGACCTCATGGCCGGCCTTCTTGGCGTCAACGATTCGGCGGGCAACGCGCTTGATGCCTTCGGCATCCGCAACGGATGAGCCGCCGTACTTCTGCACGACAAGGCCCACGTGCGCTCCTCGACTTGTGTCGTCTTCCGGGGGCACCAGGCCCCCGCACCCCCGGGGAAAAGGGGCTGTGCGGTCGGCGCCAGTCTACCGAGCAGGGGTGCCTCAACCGGCGCTTTCCATATGATGAGACGCCCGTTTCAGCAGGTGGTCGGCGAAACGGGCGGCACCACCGGCAGGTCTGCGGGCAATTCGCCACCGCCCCGAAGAATCGGCGGATCAACGGACGGTGATCCGGCGGGATTTCTTTTCCGCGCGGAATGCTGAGGCATTCGTCACAATCGGCCGAGGACCGGTCGACAACCGATCGACAACCGGCCGGTGCCCGGCCGACGACCGCCGGGGGCGCACCGAAAACCGGCGCGCGCCGGGGCGACGTCCGGGCGTGCCGGAATCACGCGGACGTGCCGGAATCGCACGGGCGTGCCGGAACGGCACGGGCGCCGGAGGGCGGCGCTACCGCCCGAGGCCCAGCTCCGCCGCCATCAGGTCGCCGGCCTGCTGCTCCAGCTGCTCGTCGGTGAGCCCGTCGTCGTCGGTGTCGGCGCCGTCCGGCACCGCGCCGATCGGACTGTCCAGCCGGACGTGCGCGATCAGCGACTGCAGCGCCCGCAGCACCGCCGTGCAGGTCGTGCCCCAGTTGGAGAGGTACGAGAACTGCCACCACCACAGCGCCTCGCTGACCCGGCCCTCGCGGTAGTGGGTCAGCCCGTGCTGCAGCTCGCCGACCACGCCGGCCAGGTCGTCCGAGATCCGGAAGGCGTTCGGCTTCTCCGGCGGGCCGTACGGGTCGAAGACCTCGTGGTAGACGTCGATCGGCGCGAGCAGCTCGGCCAGCCGCTCGCGCAGCTGCTCGCCGTCCGGCTCCGGCCCGGCGTCCGGCTCGAAGCGGTCCTCCGGGACGACGTCCTCGATGGCGCCCAGCCGGCCACCGGCCAGCAGCAGCTGCGAGACCTCCAGGAGCAGCAGCGAGACCGCGCTGCCCGGCTCGTCGCCCTTGGCGACCTCGGTGACGGCGAGCACGAAGCTCTCCACCGAGTCGGCGATCTGCACGGCGAAGTCGTCCGGCTCCGAACCGTGCGCATGGGTGTGCGGGGTGTGGCTCTGCGACTCCCCGTGCGGCTGTCCGGGGGCCGGCTGGTGGGCCTGCCCGTGGGACGGCTGGTGGGGCGTGTGGGGCTGCTGGTCGAGCGTCCGGTCAGACATCGAGAAGTCGTCTCCCTTCGAAGGCGCGACCGAGGGTGACCTCGTCCGCGTACTCCAGATCCCCGCCGACGGGCAGGCCGCTCGCCAGCCGGGTCACCTTCAGGCCCATCGGCTTGCAGAGCCGGGCCAGATAGGTGGCGGTCGCCTCCCCCTCCAGGTTGGGGTCGGTGGCCAGGATCAGCTCGGTGACCGTGCCGTCCGCGAGGCGCGCCAGCAGCTCGCGGATCCGCAGGTCGTCCGGGCCGACGCCCTCGATGGGGCTGATCGCGCCGCCCAGCACGTGATAGCGGCCGCGGAACTCGCGGGTGCGCTCGATGGCGACGACGTCCTTGGACTCCTCGACCACGCAGATGACGCCGAGGTCGCGGCGCGGGTCCAGGCAGACCCGGCACTGCTCGGCCTCCGCGACGTTGCCGCAGACCGCGCAGAACCGGACCTTGTCCTTGACCTCCAGCAGCGCGTGCGCGAGGCGGCGCACGTCGGTCGGGTCGGACTGCAGGATGTGGAAGGCGATCCGCTGGGCGCTCTTGGGCCCGACGCCGGGCAGCCTGCCCAGTTCGTCGATCAGGTCCTGAACCACGCCCTCGTACAACGTCGCGCCTTCCCTCGGATGGTCGGTGGTGCTCCGGTGCCATCATCCAACGAATCGGGCGCCGGACACACCGCCCGACGCCCGACTCCCACATAAATCACATGGGTCCGTTGTCTGAACTTCAGAACTTCAGGACCTCAGACCTACCTGGTCGGAGCCCCCGTCCGGGAACTCCCCCAGGTCAGAACGGCAGACCGGGGATACCCCCGCCCAGGCCCTGGGTCAGCGGGCCCATGCGCTCGGCCTGCATCTTCTGCGCCGACTGGTTGGCGTCGCGCACGGCCGCCAGGACCAGGTCGGCCAGGGTCTCGGTGTCCTCCGGGTCGACGGCCGCCGGGGCGATGGTCAGCGCGACCAGCTCACCCGCACCGGTCACCGTGGCCTCGACCAGGCCACCGCCCGCCGAACCGCTCACCTTCGTCTCCGCCAGCTCCTGCTGCGCCTGCGCGAGATCCTGCTGCATCTTCTGCGCCTGCTTCAGCAACTGCTGCATGTTGGGCTGGCCACCACCGGGGAACACGGCTCACTCCTCGCTTCGTGCTTGCTGTCCTGCGTCGCCGTCCTGCCTGCGGTCACGTCCGCTTGCAGTCCCGCTCGCGTCGTCACGGCCGAGCCTACGTGCTGGCGGGGCGGGCCGTCGCTCAGTTGCCGCGGTGGTGGATCTCCTCCAGAACCGTCGCGCCCAGCTCCCGGATGATCAGCTCCTGACCGGAGAACGCCTCCTCGTTGAGGTCCGGGTCGTCCTCCTCCGGGATGTCGTCCTCCGGCGCCACCGCGCGCACCGGACGGGCCGGCGGCGCGGCCACCGGCGGCGGGGCCTGGACCGGCGCGGGCGCCGGGGCGGCCTGCACCTGCGGGGAGGGCTGCGACCGGACCGGCGCGGGCCCCGGAGCCGGAGCCGACACCGGCGGCGCGGCGGCCGCCGGACGGGCCGGGGCCCCCCAGCCACCACCGCTCGGGGCGGCACCGCCCAGGCCACCGCCACCGACGGCCGTACCGCCGCCGAGGGAACCGCCCCCGGACGGGTCGACGATGCACTCGATCCGCCAGTCCACACCCAGCGCGTCGGTCAGCGCCTGGCGCAGCACGTCGTCGCTGTTGCTGCCGACGAAGCTGTCCCGGGCGCCCGCGTTGATGAAGGACACCTGGAGCACGCTGCCGTCGAACCCGGCCACCTGGCCGTTCTGGCTGAGCAGGATCCAGGTGAAGCGGCGGCGGTTCTTCACCGCCTCCAGAATCTGCGGCCACAGCTGCCGGACCTGCGCCGCGCCCTGCTGCGCGGCGGCCGACGCCGGCTCGGCGGGCTGCCCGGCCGGGGCGGGCGCGGGCGCCGCAGGAGTGGGGGCGGGGGCGGACACCGGGGCCGGGGTGGCCTCGGCGGCCTCGGCGGCCTGGGCCGGCGGCTGCGGCGCGGGGGCCGCGGCCGGGGCCCCGCCCGCCGGCGGGAAGCTGCGCGGGATCGGCCAGGCACCCGGCGCGGGCCCGGCGGGCGCCGCGGGGGCTGCCGGTGCAGTCGGTGCAGTCGGTGCAGGGGCCGGCGCAGCGTGTACCGGCGCAGGCTGCACCGGGGCAGCCTCCGCCACCGGCGCCGGCGCCGGAACGGGCGCGGCCATGGGCGCCGCCACCGGCACCCCCGCCCCCATCGGCATCGGCATCGGCGCGGCGAACCCGCCGGCCGCCGCCCGGCGCTCCAGCTTGTCCAGCCGCGCCTGCAACGACAGCTCGTCGCTGTACGCGCCCGGCAGCATCACCCGGGCGCAGATCAGCTCCAGCTGCAGCCTCGGCGCCGCGTTGCCGCGCATCTCGGTCAGCCCGGTGTTGACGATGTCCGCCGCCCGGCTCAGCTCCGCCGAGCCGAACGCGTCCGCCTGCGCCTGCATGATCGCGACCCGGTCCGCAGGGGCGTCGATCAGCCCCTTCTCCCCCGCCTCCGGCACGGTGGCCAGGATCACCAGGTCGCGCAGCCGCTCCAGCAGGTCGGCGACGAAGCGGCGCGGGTCGTGCCCGCCCTCGATCACCCGGTCGATCACCTGGAACACCGTCGCCCCGTCGTGCGCGGCGAAGGCATCCACCACCTCGTCCAGCAGCGCCGAGTCGGTGTACCCGAGCAGCGAGGTCGCCATCTGGTACGTCACGCCGCCCTCGGCGGCGCCGGCCAGCAGCTGGTCCATGACCGACATCGAGTCACGCACCGACCCGGCCCCGGCCCGGACCACCAGCGGGAACACCGAGTCCTCGACCTGGATGCCCTCCCGCCCGCAGACCTCCGCCAGGTAGTCGCGCAGCGTGCCCGGCGGAACCAGTCGGAACGGGTAGTGGTGCGTCCGGGACCGGATCGTCCCGATCACCTTCTCCGGCTCCGTGGTCGCGAAGATGAACTTGAGGTGCTCCGGAGGCTCCTCGACCACCTTGAGCAGCGCGTTGAACCCGGCCGAGGTCACCATGTGCGCCTCGTCCAGGATGAAGATCTTGTAGCGGCTGTGGACCGGCGCGAAGAACGCCCGCTCCCGCAGCTCGCGCGCGTCGTCCACACCACCGTGCGAGGCCGCGTCGATCTCGATCACGTCGATCGAGCCGGGCCCGCCGGTCGCGAGGTCGCGACAGGACTGGCACTCCCCGCAGGGCGTGGGGGTCGGCCCCTGTTCACAGTTCAGACAGCGGGCCAGGATGCGCGCACTCGTCGTCTTCCCGCAGCCGCGCGGCCCGCTGAACAGGTACGCGTGGTTGACCCTGTTGTTACGCAGGGCCTGCTGGAGCGGAGCGGTCACGTGCTCCTGCCCGATGACCTCCGCGAAGGTCTCGGGGCGGTAGCGGCGGTACAGGGCTAGGGACACACCCCCGACGATATCGGGACGCACCGACAAACGCGTCGCCCCTCGCCTCCCCACCGTCCCCCGGCGCCCCCGATGACCGCCTGGGAACGCAAAGACCCCCCGTGCACCCGCCAGAGCCCTCTTACCCTTGCTGCCTTCCGGCCCTGGGGGGGTTCAGAGAGATAACGCCACACGAGGGGCTGACACCCACACTACCGGATCCGAGCCCCGACGATCCACAGGCAACCCCACCCTCCCGCCTACGGGATCGCTGGTCGCGACCACCCCCGAACATGTACTAAGCTCTCCCACGGAGGATTCGCCTAGAGGCCTAGGGCGCACGCTTGGAAAGCGTGTTGGGGGCAACCCCTCACGAGTTCGAATCTCGTATCCTCCGCCGGCAGAAGGCCCGGACCGTTTCGACGGTCCGGGCCTTCGTCGTCTCCTGGTTGCAGTTGTCGTCTCCGTCGTCGTACAGCCCACGCACACCAAGCGAAGGGGGGAAATGTGACCGTCGTAGATCAGCAGTACGCGGACGTCATGGAACAGCTGAGGGACAAGCTGCCGAGCCTCGCCGAGCAGCTCGATCAAGAGTTCAGGCAGGGCCGCGCTATCTCGGGTGAACGGCTCCAGCAGGAAGGCATGTTCGACGAGCGCGCCAGCCGACTTGCAGACACGGACCTGCCCGCCCTTAGGAAGACGGACATCGCCGTTGTCCCCTACAGCAGCGAAGAGCGGATCGAGCTGATTCGCGAGGCCCTGCTCACCCTCGCGGAGACCATGTACGCCTCACGGTCCGCCCTGCTGAAGACTGCCCTTGAGCGGCAGACGGACACGGGCGTCGAGTTCGGCGACCCCGAACTGGAGCCGGTCGTCCACATCAACCTCCCGAGGGAGACAGAACGGGCTTCGGCAGCCCTTCAGGTGACGCGCGAGCTGCTCGCGCCGCGGATGGGGACGGGGGATATCCGATGAGTTCAGACGACCTTGTTCAGGCCATCGGACAAGCCATTGGCGCTCTGGAACCGGTCTACCTCGGGAAAGCGGCCGAATCCGATCTCTACGAGGCATCGCTGCTGGTCCTGTGCATCGAGGCAGCGCAGGCGGCCGGCGGAACCGCGCTTCTGACGCAGGACGGACTGACCCCCGCTCCCGCGTTGCGGTTCCGTACGCAGCCGGGCAACCTCTGGTCCGGGCCGTTCACCTACGTTCTGGTCAGCTTCCCGGCGCTGCAAAAGAGGCTTGAGATCCATCTGGGCGTTTACATGATGGCAGCCACCTCGAAGGTGGCCCATGAATGTGATGTCGCGATCATTGATCACCAAGAGGCGGAGCGGAGCCGCCAGGCCGGGGTGTACCCGCGCAGCCGGGGTCTCGTGGCGGCAATCGAGGCTAAGGACTACAAGGGCTCGCCTCCACTCGGAGTCGGCCGCGGTTTCCTCGGGCTCGCCCACGAACTGGGCGAGAAGAAGTGCTCTCTGGTCTTTCCAGGCCGAAGCTCCACCAACCTGGGTGCGCTGATCGCCAAACGCGCCAGCGAGGCATACGCGGAACTCTGGCCGGGCACGGAAGCAGCGGAGCGGCTGCGCTCACGGCTTGACCAGGCCATCCGCAACTGGAAGGCGAGCCTGTAGCAACACAGCAGGGCTCCGACTCCGCAGTCGGGGCCCTGCCGCCGGCCCATCTCGCGCGACGCGCTGACCCGGATCAGCTTGAGTCCGCCGTAGCCGTAGATCAGGCCGTTGACCGAATCGACGGCCTGCCAGACCCGCATCGACACCCCTTCGGCCAGTGGCTCCATCGTGGCGGTGGGGAACGCGGGGTCGATGGAGATGTCCCCGTCGGCGAGCGCGAAGGCACGGTCTTGGTTGGACGACCGCGAGACTGCCTTCACCGCTCTCCCGATAGCCGCCCCAGGTCTTGTGGCTCGTCCGCTCGTAGCTCGCGCTGCACCCCGGCCTGTCGCCCGACGTGCAGCGACTCAGCGAGGATCACACAGACTTCAGCTCGCTGTTGCGGGTCGCAGCCCTCAAGGAGTCGTTTCAGCTGTCGTAGCACCATCATGTCCCGGAAATGGCGCACCAAGGCCCCTGCAAGTACGCACGCGGGTAGTGCGAGTGCCACTACGGATGGGCTCATGACTCGTAGCCCCTCTTGATGTGCTCAGCGATGGTCTGAGCGTCGTCGCCGTACAAGCACGAGGCGTGACGGTTCAGGATGATCGTGGCATCGCCGAGACGGGCAGAATGCTGGGAGACCAACTCGACTGCGCTGGCTCGCGGTACACCGTCGATGAAGCCGTGGGCGAGGAGACTGGCGCAGAGCTCCTCCACGGTGTCACCACAGCACCACTCGATCACCAGGTCACCGGCGTGGTGGTTGTAGCAGTTAGCGAATCCATGGGGTTCCGATGTCCTGTTGACCAGTTCAGGACGTCGCAAGAGTCGACTCATCAGTAGGTCCCGGGTGTGCAGGTCATCGACGCCTTTGGCATCGACCCACCTCTCGATCTCACGCTTCTCATCGCGAGAGAGGTCGTCGGGTGCCCTGCCCCACAAGGCCACCTCGTCGTCACGCGGAAGCGGCAGACGGATGAGGCCGCTGTCAGTCCGCGCTGCAGCAACTCGCCCTAGGCCGATCGCGTGGAGTGTCCATCTCCTTCCGTCACCCATCACGCGCAGTCCGGGAACCCCACGGATGCCACCGTAGGAGTGGTCGAACCGTGGCAGGAGCTCGCAAATGACCGCCTCCGCCATGGCTGGTTCCAGAAGCAGGTCTAGGCGTTGCCCGTTCGACACAGCTTCCCGCACGCCGAGTAGCGCGCCATTAAGCTGATGGTCCTGGAATCTTGCGGCCAGGACGTGAGCCAAGTGCGCTTCGAAGCGCCGCTGGCGTGGCTCGGGGGCATCGGCGGTCGGAGGCCCGGGGCGCACGTTTACCTGCTGCGCCAATCGGAACGAGGCGGTGAGGGTGAGTGACGTGTTGTCACGGATCTTCTTCGCCAGCCGGTTCACGTTGCCCGATTTGGACATGCTTCGCCCTTTCCACGTGCCGCCCGGCGACGACAGGAAAGACAGGTGAAGTGTCCTTCTAACTACTGGCTCACAACTGCGGAGACTCTCAAGAGCCCACTGCTCGACTCCGGCGCCGGGACCGGATGTGACCGAGGCACGCTGCCGCAGCAGCGCTGCGAGCAAGATACATCAGCGTCAGGCCAGACGCTCACAAGTCGTGCTGCGGACATCGAAGGATGCCAAGCGGCCTTCGAACTGCTCTCCGCCGGCACGCGGAGGGAAATCACTCCCAGCCCTCCTCGAGCGGAGCGCAGCGGGCGCGGAACAGCCGGATCCGCGGGAGGCCGGTGGTCCGCTGGTCTCAGTTCTGGTCTCATTCATGGCCGACCGCCAGCGTTCAGTCGCCTCCGATGAGCCCCTTAAGAGGGCATCTGATCTATGTTGCGGCCGGTTTGCCCGGGGCGAGTGACCGAATCATCGGTGGCTCGTTGCAGGGCGCGTGACTTCTCGGCGCCCGTACCGCAGTGACGTATCCGATGCCCGTTGGGGCCTGATCGAGCCGGTCTTCATAGCCTGGCGGGCTCGCCGTGCCGGTCCTGGCGCGGTGGCCCGCGTCCATCGGCCAAAACGGGTATCTCAGCATAAACACTGATCAGATGCCCTCTAAGTGGGTGTTTCGTTCGCGAGTGTGCTGATTCGGATCGTTTTTCGGATCACCGGGCCGAGCCGGCTGTTGTGACTCAGGAGGCTTCTCGGGGCAGGGGTGCCGCCTGGGCTTCCCCCGGTGTGCGGGAGGTGCCGATTAGTTGGTCAGGGTGGGTGTGGGTGGTTTGACGATCACTGGTTCGGCCGTCGCCTGGTCGGCGTAGTACCTCGCCTCGTACTCGTCCGGGCTGAGCCAGCCGAGACGCTTCTGGATGCGCCGGGTGTTGTACCAGCCGTCGATGACCCTGTTGCCCAATTGGGTGAATCGGCGCGATCTTCCGAACACGTGAGGTCTGCGGGGTGGAGCCTTCGAGGGCGGCGGCCTGTTCCAGACGGTCGCCCGCCGGTCGTGGAACGGGGGCAGTGGGGTGTCGATGGCATCGAGCTCGGGCCGGGAAGTCCCCGAGTCGACACAAGTGATCGCCTGGGCGGCGTTCCCCAAGGGATGTCTGGCAATGCGGGTCCGGGACTCGCTCGGCCCGCTGTTCGACGACGAGGTCTTCAGGTCCGCGTTCGGTGTCCGCGGCCGTCCCGGCATCTCACCCGGACGGCTGGCACTGGTGTCCGTGCTGCAGTTCGCGGAGAACCTGACCGACCGCCAGGCCGCGCACGCCGTGCGGGCCAGGATCGACTGGAAGTACTTGCTGGGCCTCGAACTCGCCGATCCAGGCTTCGACTTCACCGTGCTGACCGGGTTCCGGGACCGGCTCGTGGCCCACGGCTTGGAGGAGAAGGTTCTGGATCTCCTGCTGGAACGGCTGGCCGAGCTGAAACTGGTCGCGTCCGGAGGCCGGCAGCGCACCGATTCCACCCACGTCCTCGCCGCGGTCAGGAACCTGAACCGTCTCGAGTTCGTGGGCGAGACACTGCGTGCGGCGCTGGAGGCGATCGCCGTCGCGGCGCCCGGGTGGCTCGCCTCGTGGATGGATCCTTCGTGGCAGGAACGCTACGGAGCCAGAATCGACTCCTACCGCCTGCCCAGCGAGGAGGACAAACGGGTCCAGCTCACCCAGCGCATCGCGGCGGACGGATACCTCCTGCACGAGGCCATCACCTCTCCCACAGCCCCGGGATGGCTGCGGGAGATCCCCGCCGTCACAACCCTGCGCGTGGTGTGGTTGCAGCAGTTCAAGCGCACGGTCATCGACGGAGTGCAGGAGGTGGCCTGGCGGGGGAAGGACGATCTCCCGCCCAGCAGAGCCAGGATCACCTCGCCGTACGAGCCGGACTCCCGCAATGCAGTGAAACGCGGATCGGTCTGGGACGGCTACAAAGTCCACTTCAGCGAGACCTGTGATGCCCAGGACTCCGGCCGTCCGCACGTGATCACCCACGTGGTCACCACGGACGCCACCGCCGGCGACTCGGCGGTCGTCGAGGAGATCCACGACCGTCTCGACAACAAGGGCCTGCTGCCTTCCGAGCACCTGATGGACGCCGGCTACATCTCCGCGGAGCTCCTGTTGACCGCCCCCATCGACCACCGCGTCCGTGTCATCGGCCCGGTCAGACCCAACACCACGCGCCAGACGGCCCAAGCCACCGGCTTCGGGAAGACGGCCTTCGCAATCAACTGGGCTTCCAGGAAAGCAACTTGTCCGAACGGCGCCACCAGTCGCTACTGGACCGAAGGCAGCGACCACAACCAGCGGCCAGCCATCCGCATCCGCTTCGCGACCGAGACCTGCGCGCCATGCCCGGTCCGGGACCAGTGCACCAGTTCCACCCGCTACGGACGCCAACTCACCGTTCGCCCGCAGGAACAGGACGCCATCCTCGAACGTGTCCGGGCCGAGCAGACCACCGACGAGTGGAAGACCCTCTACGCGGTCCGCGCAGGCGTTGAAGGCACGATCCACCAGGCCATCGCGGCCACCGGCGCACGCCGCACCCGCTACATCGGCCTACCGAAGACGCACCTCGCCCACGTCTTGACGGCCACCGCCATCAACCTCATCCGGCTCGATGCCTGGTGGAACGAAGAGCCCCTCGCCCGAACCCGGACATCACACCTTGCGGCCCTCGATCTCGCCGCATAGACCAATTGGGCAACAGGGTCCGTCGATGTAGGCGAACAGCGCCAGGTCGGCATCGGTGCGGGTCGCGAAGGTCGTGCGGCGCACGCACTCGGTCTTCAGCACGCTCCAGAAGTTCTCCGCCAGGGCGTTGTCGAACGAGTCGCCGACGGTGCCCATGATCGCCTCGATTCCGGCTTTGAGAAGGCGTGTTGTGAGTTTGATGGACGTGTACTGACAGCCGTGGTCGCTGTGGTGGATCAGCTTGCCCGGCTCCACCGGGCGGCCGTGGAGGGCGTACTCCAGCGTGGTGAGGACGAGGTCGGCGTCCGCTCGCTCCGAGGTGTGCCATCCCGCGATCCGGCGGGAGAAGGCGTCGCGGATCGTGGCCGGCCATCACGGTCCCTCGCCGGTGGGGATCAGCGAGATGTCCGCGACCCACAACCGGTTGGGTGCGTTCGCGGTGAAGTCGCGCTGGACCAGGTCCGGGGCGAGGTCGGCTGCCGGGTCGCGGCGGGTGAAGGAGCGGGGCCGGCGCGGGCTGACGCCTTGCAGTCCGGCCTCGCGCATCAGGCGCTCGACCCGCTTTCGGCCGACGCGGGTGCCCTCGCGTCGCAGGACGGCGTGGACGCGCGGGGAGCCGTAGGTGGCGTCCGAGTCCGAGTGGACGCGGCGGATGTGCTCATCATGGCTACCGTCGGCGCAGATGGCGAGAAGCCGCCAGGCAGGAGGACAGCCAGGTTGCCTCTGGTTGGTTGATGATCAGGCCGCTGACAGTGATCATCCCGTCCATGACCTCGCCGACCCGGATCGAGTGGTCGCCGACGCGGAACAGCTGCCAATCCGCATCGCTGTGCCAGAGGCACGCCGCCTTCTCCCCTCGACGCTGGGCGAAGACGAGTTCCTCGCCGTGCTCGTTCAGGAAGTAGCCCACGTAGTCCTTCGCGGTGATCGAGTCACCGCACAGGCGAGCCAGGAGCTGCTCGATCGAAGGTTGGGCGTCAGTCACGCGTCGGGCTCCTCAGCCGCTTCCGAATCCTGTTGCTCGGCTGACAGCGCAAGCATCCGGCCAGCCGAATCGAGCAGGGTCTCGTAGGTGATCACTTCTATCCGGGTGGCGTGCGTGTTGTAGGTACGCAGGGTCTCCGCGACTTCTGTCGGCGCGATGCCCCCTCCCACATAGCGCGAGTGACCGATCACAATGGTGGCCGAGGCCCTGCGACTGTCGACACCGAAGTCGGCCAGGATGGTCCGCCGGTTCTCGTCCAGTGTCCGCAGGTAGTTCTGCGCCTGGGAGACCGCTTGGTGAGGTGGCGCGCCCAGCATCAGATGGCCGCTGCGGCGAATGACCAAGCTCTCGATGTTGGCGCGCTTGAGTTCGACGACGTGCAGGGAACCATCGGCACGCAGGAGCGGGATGTCCAGGATGGTATCCGGGGTGTACTGACGGCGCGCCAGCTCACCCACATAGGCCCCGCCGAAGATCCACGCCTGGTTCTTCAGGCAGGCGTGAAGCGCGCTCTCGGAACTGGCCGGATCGTCCACTGCAGCCCTCAGGGCCGCGAGGCCGGCCCGCCTGGCCTTGAGCTCAAGGAACTGGGCCAACAGCCCCGCGTCGGCATCCGCCAGGACATCACCCAGCAACCGGGCAGACTCCGCAGAGACCGTACGCGGCAGACTTCGTAGGACCAACTCAAGGTGGCCGTACTGCTGGAGTCGCCTCACCTCCCGCGTGGACAGCCGGATCCCACCCTCGCCAGCCTCGACTCCCAGGTGGTCGGCGGACTGGGCAATGCCACGGAAGAGGTCACGGGCATCCGCGGCTGTCGCGTCCGGATCGTCACGGCAGAGCACGTCAAGCGCGGCGACCGCCCGGTCGGCACCAAGGGCGGCCATCCTCCGATGGAACTCCTCACCACGCCGCTGAGCGTTCTCGTCGTAGTACCCCTCCACAACTTCGAGGAACAGCTCTCCGTCAGCGTATCCGGCGAATCGCTGGAAGCGCTGGGCAAGCCCGAAGTCACCACAGAGGATGGCCTCTTGGGCCACATCGTTCAGGGCGTCCACCAACGGCCGGCCCTTGCCGTACATGCGGTCCGTCCCCATGATGCGCAACACCGTGTCGATTCGCTGCTTGACGACCGTGTGCTCGGTGAGCCCCTTCGCTGCTTTCACCATGCGCTGGAGCGAGAAACTGGATCTGAATCCCATCCGGCCAGACTAAGACCGGGCACTGACAACACAGTCTTGCCAGCTGGTTGGCCAGGGGCGCCGACCAACAGACTGCCAGGCGCCTCTGAACCAGGGGGCGTCGCATTGACGGGCATTGCTCCGGCAATGGAAGACGATGTTGCCGTCGGGCTGCATCACCGCGCTAGCCACGGGGCCACTCAGACAGTGACCAGCGTGAGCTCCTCCCACGCCGGCAATGACGTAGTCAGACGACGGGTTGCGCGGCTTCGGCGTCCGGTCGGCACCGACCAACGGAACGCCGAAGGCGAGCGCGGCCACGGCGAGCAACACAGCGGCCGAACCCTTCGTGAAGCGACTAGGCACACGGATGTTCACCTTCTGTCGGTCTGCTGCGCAGCCGTAGCGGCCCCTGTACATCTCGAGATCACGACCAGCGAGAACAGGCCCGGCCCTGGCGGTGCCGTGACGGCAGGTGTACGACGCCTAGAAGATCGGCTCATGGTCTCAGTTCTGGTCTCATTCGCCGTGGTCCAGCAACGTTCAAAGCCCCGGGCATCACCCCGCTTCACCCCAGCTCAGAACAGGTGTGAACCCCGGCGGACGGGGTTCGGAAGAATTGGAAAGCGTGTTGGGGGCAACCCCTCACGAGTTCGAATCTCGTATCCTCCGCCTTCACGAAGGCCCCGACCGGTTCGCCGGTCGGGGCCTTCGTCGTTCCGGCCTCGGCGTCGGCGGCGCGCCCGGCCGACGGCGGCCCGCTCGTGTCAGCCGAGTGCGGGGTGGACGAGCCGTCCGTGGTGGATGAGGGAGACGGACTGCTTGAGGCGGCGGGCGCGGATGCTGATCTCGTAGCCCCGGATGCCCTCGGTGCGGGCCAGGCGGCTGCTGAGGTAGCGGTAGAAGGCGGGGGTGTCCTCGCAGATGACGACGGCCATGAGGTTGTGCCTGCCGCTGGTGGCGGCGACGAAGGCGCATTCGTCGTGCCGGGCGAGCTCCTCCCCGATCCGGTGGAGGTCGGGCAGGTCGACCTGGAGCCAGAGGATGGCGTTGAGGTCGTAGCCGAGCCGTTCGGCCAGGATGTCGATGCCGTAGGTGAGGGAGCCGGTGGCTTCCAGCGCCTCCAGTCGGCGGGCGACGCGGGTCGCGGACCAGCCGGTGGCCTGCGCCAGGCGGGTGTGGGAGGCGCGGCCGTCCTCGGCCAGGGCCTCGAAGAGGGGGCGGTCCCCGTCGGTCGGGGCGGGCGGGGGCCCGGCGGGTGCGGGGCGCTGCGCTGTCAGCTGTCGCACCTGCTCGTCGGTGAGTGAGCGCTTGCCGCCGGCCCAGCCTGCCGTGCCTGGGCGACTGAACGGGTGGAGGAGAAGGTCCACGCTCATGTCCAGGATCGAAGCGGCTTTCGGGAGTTGCCGCAGCAGGACGTCGTCGCGCCCGGTGTCGGGGGTCGAGCGGATGGTGCAGATGATCTCCGATCCGCCGGAGGCGACGCTGGCGTAGCCGACTTCGGGTCTCCGGGCGAGTGAGTCGGCGACGGGCCCCGCAGCATCCGGGCGGCACCGCAGCCGCGCGATCCACTCCGCCAGTCCGTGGGCGACCGGGTTGCTCAGCCCGACGACACGCATCACCCCGTCGCGGCGCAGCGCGTTGTAGCGGCGGGCCACGGTCTGTTCGGACACGCCGACGACCTCGCCGAGGCGACGGAAGGAAGCACGCGGGGCGCAGTAGAGACCATGGATGATCCTGCGGTCGAGGTCGTCGTACATGGAGGAATAGTCACATGCCCAGAGGACGTGATGGATGTTGCTCCGCACCTTCCGGGATCGCTTGGGGATTTCTCGTCCGCCTGGGTGAAGCTGGTCTGCGCCCCCGCAGCAGCCGGTGCCCGCGCGGCACCCCGCAATCGAAGGAACCACTTCGTGAACTCCGCAACGGTGCAGCGCCCCGGGGCCGGACGAGGCGTCACGCTCGTCATGGCCTGCCTGGGCGTCTTCGTCGCCTACCTTCCCGTGACCACCGTGTCGGCGAGCCTGCCCGCGATCCAGCGCGCGATGGGCGCCTCGACCTCCCAGCTGTCCTGGGTGTCGGACGCGTTCGTGCTGCCGATGGCCGCACTGATCCTGACCACCGGGGTGTGGGGAGACGTCCACGGCCGCAAGCGGGTGTTCCAGACGGGCATGGCGTTCTGCGCACTGGGCGCGGCCGTCTCGCTGGCCTCGGACTCGGTGCAGTCGCTCTGGATCGGGCAGGCGGCCTCCGGCCTCGGGGCGGCAGCGCTGCTGCCCACCACGCTGGCCCTGATCAGCCACGCCGTCCCCGACCATCGGGAGCGGGGCAGGTTCATCGCCCTGTGGGCGATGTCCATGCTGGCCTCGCTGGCCGTGGGACCGCTGATCGCCGGGGTGCTGCAGGAGCACGTCGGGGTGCGCTGGATCTTCCTCCTGCCCATCCCGGTGTCCCTGGTCGTGCTGGTCGTCGCGGCCTTCCTGCTGCCCGACTCGCGGGCGCCACACGGCCGCAGGCTCGACTGGCCCGGGCAGATCAGCGCGGCCGTCGCGGTCACCGCGGTCGTCTACGGCGTGATCGAGGGCGGCGCCGAAGGCTTCGGTACGCCCCAGGTGGTGGCGGCGCTGGTGCTCGGCGCCGTGAGCGCGGTCGTGTTCGTCGTGGTGGAGCGCCGCAGCAGCAGCCCGATGCTCGACCTGGCGCTGTTCCGCAGCCCTGCCTTCGCCGCCACCTCCCTGGTCGCCATGATCAGCTTCCTGGGGCTGATCGGCTTCTTCTTCGTGCTGAGCCTGTACTTCGGCCTCGTGCAGCACCTGACCACGCTGGAGGCCGGACTGCGGCTGGTCCTGGTGTCCGGGACGTCCCTCGCCGTCGGTGTCCCCGTCGGGCGGCTGATGCACCGGGTCTCCGCCCGGGTCATGATCACCACCGGCCTGGTGGTGATAGCGGGCTCGCTGCTGTCGCTGACCAGCATCGACGCCGACACCTCCTACGGGTCGCTCGCCTGGCGGCTGATCCTGCTCGGGCTGGGCATGGGCACCGTCCTCACCCCGATGACGGCCTCCGCCGTCTCCGCCGTCCCCCACCATCTGGCCGGCATGGCCGCCGCGGGGAACAACGCCTTCCGCCAGGTCGGCGCCGCCCTCGGCCCCGCCGTGCTCGGCGCCCTGCTCACCACCCGCGCCCTCGACGCGCTGCCCGGGCGCCTCTCCGACTCCGCAGTGCCGACGGAGACCGGCGGCCACGTCCTCGCCGTCGCCCGGGAGCAGGGGCTCGGTGCCGTGGCCGGACTCGACCTGGGCACCGCCACCGGACCGGCCCTCTCGGCGCTGGGCGGCTCCTTCCTCGACGGCCTCCGGCTCTGCCTGATCGTGTCCGCCTCACTCACCCTGCTGGCCGCCCTCGCCTGTGCCTTCCTCCTGCGCCCGGCCGCGGCGGGCGGTCGCCCGTCCCCCGCCACGCCCGCCCCCGCCTGGGACGCGCCCGCCCGAGAACTCCAGCGCACCCCGTGACGGCCGAGGCGCCCGGCGTTCTGCGTGGCCGTCCGTCGAGTGGACCGTGCAGGATCTGCGCCGGCTGACGGCCGACCCGCTGGACTCGGTGCAGGCGGTGACCGGGGTGCTCGACATCCTGGCGAAGCAGCCCGGCGAGCGAGTGAGTTACACGTCCCTGGTCGAGCTGCTCGACTTCGAGGCGGGCGCCGGCCCTCGTCGAGCAGCTCGACCAGGGCCGCCAGGCTCTCGTCCAGCCGGGCGACGGAGCTGGCGCCCACGACCGGGATCGTCGGCACCGGGTGGCCCAGCAGCCAGGCGAGCACGGCCGGTGTGCGGACCAGCCGGGAGAGGCCGGGGCGGGCCGCACCGGGCGTCCGATTCGTTCAAGACGGGGTGTCCGGGCGCCGCCTACCGTGACGGGCATGAACAGCACACCAGCACCGCAGTTCGCCGTCGTGGGCCTGGCCGTCTCGGACCTGGCCGCCTCGATCGCCTTCTACCGGCGGCTCGGACTCGCGTTCCCCGACGGGGCCGAGCAGGAGCCGCACGTCGAGGCCGTGCTGCCGGGCGGGCTGCGCCTGGCCCTCGACCCCGAGTCCACCATCCGCTCGTTCCACCCGGACTGGCGGCCGCCGACGGGCGGCGGCCGGACGGCACTGGCGTTCCGGTGCGCCGACCCCGCCCAGGTGGACGCGGTCTACGAGGACCTGGTCGGCGCCGGGCACCACGGCGAGTTGAAGCCGTGGGACGCCTTCTGGGGCCAGCGGTACGCCGTGGTGCACGACCCGGACGGCAACGGCGTCGACCTGTTCGCACCGCTGCCGGGCGCCGCGGACTGAGTCAGCGGACCGAGTCAGCGGGGCAGCAGGGCGGTCGCCGGCATTCCCGCCAACTCCCGCACGTCACGCGCCAGATGGGCCTGGTCGGCGTAGCCCGTCCGGGCCGCCGTCTCGGCGAGGGGGACGCCGGAGCGGGCCAGCGCGAGGGCGCGCTGCAAGCGGAGGATCCGGGCCAGGGTCTTGGGGCCGTAACCGAAGGCGGTCAGTGAGCGGCGGTGCAGTTGCCGCGCGCCGAGGCCGACCGACTCGGCGGTCGCCGCGACCGAACGGCCGGCCGCCAGGGCGTCGGCGACCGCCCGGACGAGCGGGTCCACCGGCCGCGCGTCGGCCGCCAGACGCAGCGCCAACTCCTCCAGGGCCACGGCCGGGTCGGGCGCCGCGTCGATGCGCCCGGTACGGCGGCGCACCTCGGCGGCGGGCCGGAGGTCGGCCAGGTCGACCCGCCGGTCGCGCAGTTCGTACGCGGGCACGCCCAGCAGGGCGGGGGCGGCACCGGGCGGGAGGCGGACGCCCGCCCACGGGCCGCGCAGCCCCGGTCCGAGCTGGAAGGCCCGGCTGTCCGGCCCGGCGACGAGGAGCCGGCCCTCGGTCCAGAGCAGGTCCATGCAGCCGTCGGGCAGGACGAGCCCGGCCGCGCCGCCGCCCGTGCTCCCGGCGGCCCGGCGCCTCCACACGACCGCTCCCGGCAGCTTCGACGCCCGCTCCGCGTACTCGGGGGACATGGGGCCCAGGCTACGCGCCGCCGCCAGGGGTCGCCGAGGGTCGCCGGGCGTCGGCGACACGCCAGCGACACGCCGGCGGCCCCGGCCGCGCGAGGCGGGCGAGGCTGGGGCGAGGCCGGGGCGAGCAAAGCCGGAACGAGCAGGGCCCGAGCGAGCAGGCTCAGCCCACCCGCTGGACGACCTCCGCCGCCGCCGCGCCCTCGACCGGGCCCGCCTCCACCGGAGCGGTCTTCCGGCCGTCCCGCATCAGCACCAGGGTCAGCCCCGCGGCCGCCAGGACGGAGATCCCGCCCGCCGTGAAGGTGACGGAGGCCGCGGTGTTGAACGCGTCGCGCGCGGCGGCGGCCAGTCCGCCGTCCCCGGTGCTCGCGGCGAGGGCGAGCGCGTCCGTGATCGCGTGCTTCCCGGCGGCGGGCGTGTCGGCGGGCATCGAGCCGGTGAAGGTGCTGGACAGGACGGCGCCGAGGATGGCCACGCCCAGCGCGGAACCGGACTGCTGGATGGTGTCGTTGAGCGCGGAGCCGACGCCGGCGTGCTCGCCGGGGATCGCGCCCATCAGCGCGTTGGACGCGGCCGGCATCGCGAGGCCGGAGCCCGCGCCCAGCACCAGCATGGCCAGGGCGACCTTGCCGAAGCCGTCGCCGACCGAGAGCGTGGCCAGCAGCCCGAACCCGGCCGCGATGACCAGCATGCCGGCCGAGGTCGTCACCCGCGGGGCGGCCTTCTTGCTGAGCACGGCGCCGAGGGCGTTGAACACCAGCGAGGCGACGGCCAGCGGGAGGAACGCCAGGCCGGTGTCGGTGGCCGAGAACTTCAGCACGAACTGCAGGTACTGGGTGAGGACCAGCATCAGGCCGCCGGTGGCGAAGGTCAGCAGGACGAGCGAGAAGCTGGCCCCGGTGAACACCCGGTTGCGGAACAGCTTGAGCGGGACCATCGGCGAGTCGGTCCGGATCTGGCGGACGACGAACCCGGTCAGCGCGAGCACCCCGACGCCGAGCGTGCCGAGCGTGCCGGGGCTGGTGAGGCCGTCCCGGGGCAGCACGGTGATCGACCAGACCAGCGCGGTCATCCCGGTCATCGAGAGCACCATGCCGGGCAGGTCGGGTCGGCGCCACGGCCCCTTCGACTCCGGCATCAGCACGACCGCCGCGATGACGGCGACCACCGTGACCGGCACGTTGATCAGGAAGACCGCGCCCCACCAGAAGTGCGCGATCAGCGCACCGCCGAGTACCGGCCCGCCGACCATGCCGATCATGGCCACCGCGCTCCACACGGCGATCGCCTTGGGCCGTTCCTCGGCGTCGAAGACGGTGATCAGGATGGAGAGCGTGCTCGGCATGACCAGGGCCCCGCCCACGCCCATCAGCACGCGTCCGGCGATGAGCTGGCCGGGGCTGTCGGCGACGGCCGCGACCAGGGAGGCGGCGCCGAACAGCACCAGCCCGATGATCATGACCTTCCGCCGGCCGAACCGGTCGGAGAGGCTGCCCGAGGTGAGCAGCAGCCCGGCGAAGACCAGGATGTACGAGTCGATGATCCACTGGATGTCCTGGGCCCCGGCCCCGAGGTCCGCCGCGATCTGCGGGATGGACACCGTGAGCACCATGTTGTCGACCACCAGCACCAGGCTGCTGAGACAGAGCACGACCAGGATGAGCCAGCGGCGCGGCTGACGGTCCACCGCGGTCCCCCTTCGAAGTGAGCGCGCCGGCCGCAGCCGGACGGAAGTCGTCGCGGGCGCACCGCGGTCCGTCCCCACGGCCGCGACGCGCCTCGCTCCGCACGCCGTGCGGACAGCGCACACTGTACGGATTCCGCACAGCGTTCGTAAAGCCGTACGGTGTGCGGCGCGGCTTATGCTGAACGGAGCAGCCGAGCCGAGCCAGGCGGGCGAAGACCGAGAGGAGGGCCGGATGCCGGCCAGGTCGAAGGACGCGCCCGGGACACCGTGGAGCCGCCCCGAGCGCCCCCGGCGCGAGCAGCCGGCCCTCAGCCGGGCCCAGATCGTCGCGGAGGCCCTCGCCATCCTGGACAGCGACGGCATCGAAGCCCTGAGCATGCGCAAGCTCGGCGCCCGCCTCAACGCCGGCGCCACCTCGATGTACACCCACGTCGCCAACAAGGACGAGCTGCTCGCCCTGGCCGTCGACGAGGTGTTCGGCAAGATCTGGATCCCGGCGGTCACCGACGCGGACCCGGCGGACTGGCGCACCAGCCTCGCCGAGTGCGCGGCCAGCGTGCGTCAGGTCGTCCTGCGCCACCCGTGGATGGTGTCGGTGCTCGGCGACCTGGGGCTCGTCTACTTCGGGCCCAACTGGATGCGCCTGTCCGAGGCCCTGCTCACCTTCCTGGAGGCGGCCGGCTTCACCCCGACGGAGGCCAATGACGCGATGGGGGCCCTGCTCGGCTACGTCATCGGAACGGCCAGCGTGGAGGCCGCCTGGCTGAGCGCGCTGGCCCGGCAGGGCCGGGACGAGCAGGGCTGGATGGACGAGCTCGTGCCCGCCGTCATCGAGGCCACCCGGGACTTCCCGCGCCTGCACCGCCTGTACAGCACCGAGGTCGGCTCGGCGACCGACGGCGGCCGCGACAGCGGCTTCACCAACGGCGTCCGACTGATCCTGGCCGGAATCGAGGCCACCCGTCAGGCCCGGCACGCCAGTTGACAGGGCGTCACTTCCAACTCGACGCCCGGACCCAGGCGTAACCCGACCCCGGACCGACCGTGCCGCCGCCGCCGACCGCGCCGCCTCACGCCGCCGACGGTTCGGCCCGCGCCGAACCGTGCAGGCGCGACCATGGAGGCATGTCGCTCGCCGCCTTCGCCGCCCTGCTCGCCGACCCCACGCGCGCCGCGTTCTGCACCGCGCTGCTCGACGGCCGCGCCTGGACGGCCGGCGAGCTGGCCCGGCACGCGGGCGTCGCGCCGTCCACGGCCAGCGAGCACCTGTCGCGGCTGGTCGCGGGCGGGCTGCTGGCCGAGGAGCGGCAGGGGCGGCACCGGTACGTCCGGCTGGCCACCCCGGAGGCCGCCGCCCTGATCGAGGACCTCGCCGCCTTCGCCGGCCAGGGCGACCGGCCCACCCCGCACGGCCTGCGCGAGGCCACCCGGCAGAGCGCCGAGGCCCGCGCCCGCACCTGCTACGACCACCTGGCGGGCCGCCTCGGCGTGGCCGTCGCGGACGCGCTGCTCGCCCGCGGCCTGCTCACCGACGACGCCGGGCTCGCCGTCACCGGGCGCGGCCGGGCCTGGCTGGCCGCGCAGGCGATCGAGCTGCCCGAGCGGGCGGGCCGCCGGGGCGGGCGACCGGTGGTGCGCAGCTGCCTGGACTGGACGGAGCGCCGCAGCCACCTCGGTGGGGCGTTGGGCGCGGCGCTCTGCCGGACGGCGCTGGACCGCTCCTGGGTGGAGCGGATCGGCTCCGGCCGGGCCCTGCGGATCACCCCGGACGGCGGCCGCGCACTGCGCGAGCTGCTCGGCGTCGAGCTCTGAGCGGTCCGCCCACCGGACCGCCCACCGAACCACCCACCGAACCACCCACCGAACCACCCACCGGTCAGCCCAGAGCCGCCACCCCGGCGGCCGGAGCCGCGCCGGCCAGCGGCGGGCGCAGCGAGGCCGTGCCCAGGCCGGTCGGGCCGACCGGCACGGCGGCGGGCACGGCGGCGGGCCCGGGCAGTGCCTCGGCCGCCGTCCCCGCCCTGAGCTCCCGCTCCGCGCCGAAGTGCCGCAGCAGGTCCTCCTCGCGGTACCGGCGGCAGTCCCGGTGCCAGACCAGGATGCCCGCGAGCCAGTTCTCCAGCTCCTTCACGTACCCGTCCAGCAGCTCCCGCACGTCCGACTCCAGCGCGAAGTCGTCGTACAGGACGGGGAGTTCCTTCGCCGCGACGTGCTGGAACTGGTCCAGCCGGGAGTGCATCAGGTCGTCGACGATCCGGACCGCCGACGGGTAGTCGCAGGTGAAGAAGTTCTGCACCACCAGGACGGCGTTGTGCACCTCGCCCTCGTACTCGACCTCCTTCTGGTACGAGAACAGGTCGTTCATCATGCACGCGTAGTCCGCGGCCGAGTTCTCCAGCGAGCGCATCGAGCCGTGCTCGTACACCCCGGGCGGCACGACCTGGCCGTGGGCGAGCCGGCACAGGCTCATGGTGAGGTCGGAGCCGAAGGTGGCGCGGCGCATCTCCAGGTAGTCCACCGGGTCCGGGATCCGGTTCTGCACCTGGTTGTTGAGCTCCCAGATCCAGCTCGCGGTCATGTCCTCGACGGTCCGGCGGAACTTCCGCCGGGCGTCCGCCGTCATCGGGCCGGCGGTGCGCTCCCAGATGTCGGCGAGGCCGCGTTCCAGGGCGTTGGCGGGCTCGGGCGCGGGGCTGCCGTCCACCGGCATGAACAGCGGGAGCCGCTCGTTGGCGAGCTTGGCGCCGGCCAGGTCACGGGTGCGTCCGAAGACCACCGGGTAGTAGTCGTCGGCCCAGGTTCCCCAGGCCAACCAGGCGGAGGAGATGTCGAGTTGGTCGGCGGTGGCGTCCGGGTGGATACCGGCCGCGCAGAGCGGGAGGTCGTAGTCCCGCATGGACTCGGCGTCCCAGATGCCGGATCCGGGGACGCCGGGCTGCTCCTCCAGCAGGCCCATCCGCGCGGCCCACTCGATCACCCGGTCCCGCGCGCCGTCCAGGTGCGGGCTCAGCGTGGCCTCGAACGGCAGTTTGAACTCCGGCAGTTGGGACGGCCCGACGGCCTGGTACGGCACGTGGCCGTGCGACCGGGCCCGCCGGACGGCCGGTCCGACGCCGCCCGGGCCGCCCGGGCCGGCCGCAGGTGCACCGCCGCCCATCGCCCCGCTGCGCAGGATGTCCAGCGCCGAGGTGCCCACCCCGCCGATCGCGAACGGGTCCCACCAGTTGCCCGTGCCGGGCAGCGCGCCGCCCGTCCCCGCCGCGACACGGCCACCCGAACCGGCCGCCGCACCACCGCCGTTCATGTACCGGCTGGAGCGCATGTGCCACTCGTGGCCGCCGGACTGCCAGTCCTGGAGGCCCTTGACGTACGCCAGCACCCGGGCACGGCCCTCGGGGGCGAGCCCGGTCTCGGCGAACAGCACGGGAAGTTCGGTGAACACGGTGTTCTCGAACTGCTGGAGCCGCGAGGTGAGCAGGTCGTTGACCGCCTCGGCGGCCTCCTGGGTGGAGCACTCCAGGAACTTCTCCAGCACCAGGATGCCGTTGCTCAGCTCTCCCTCGTCCTCCACCTCCCGCTGGTAGGAGAAGATGTCGTTGCGCAGGTGCACGCCGTCCGAGAAGGCGTCCATCAGCACCCGCAGCGCGCGCGAGCCGGAGACCTCCTTCGGGACCTCGGCACCGGCCGCGTACTCCACCAGTTGGGCGGACCAGGGCGCACCGCCCACCTTGCGGCGCATCTCGATGTACTCGACCGGGTTGGAGACCCGGCCGGCGTTGATGTTGGCGAGCTCCCAGAGCGACTCGTTGAGCAGGTTGCGGGTGCTCTCGGCGAAGCGGATCCGCCAGTCCTCGCCCATCACCGGCACGGTGCGCCGCCACAGGTCGGCCAGGCCCGCCTCGACCGGGTTCTCCGGCTCCGGCATCGGGGTGGCCGGGTCGGCCGGCATGAACAGCGGCAGCCGGTCGAGGTGCGCCTTGCCGGCCTCGCGGTCGTTGGTGCGCTTGAACATGTCGAGGAAGTGGTCGTCGAAGAAGAAGACCCAGACGTACCAGTCGGTGACCAGCGAGAGCGCCTCGGCGGAGGCGTCGGGGTGGGTGTAGGCGCAGAGCAGACCGTAGTCGTGGGCGTCCAGGTCGGCCTGGTCCCAGATGCCGGAGCCCTCCAGCATGCCCATCTCCCGTGCCCAGACGGAGGAATGGGCCCGGGCCTCGTCCAGGTGGGGGTTGAGGCGTGCCGGGTGCGGCACGTAGAAGGACGGCAGTTCGAACGGCTGGGTCACGGCGGGCGGGCCTTTCTGGACGCGTCGATTGCACCAAGAATGGCCCGCCGGCAGGTGGCCGCACCGACGCAACAGAAACAGTCATACAAGATGACCTACCTCCCTCCAGCCCGTCCGCGCCGCCCTCCTCCTCGCCACCCGACGCGGGCAAAAAGTATTCCGCCGGCTCTCCTAACCGCCGGATCCGGTATCCCAGGCGGTCGCTCCGCCAACGAACAAGCCAGCTACGCCAAGGCCCTGGAACTCCAAGACTTCCCCTGCTACGGGCGTGTTGACCGCCTCCGCCCCCACCCCGTCCACCAGACTGGGCGCCGACCCGACGTCAACTCCGAGGAGGGCAAGCCCATGAACGTCACCGTCCGGCTCGCACAGCAGCCCGAGGCCGACGAACTGCTCGGACGGAGTGCGCTGGCCGCGCTCGTCGGCATGCTGCTCGACCAACAGGTGCCGATGGAATGGGCGTTCACCGGTCCGCTGACCATCGCCCAGCGGCTCGGACGCAACGACCTGGACGCCCGGGAGATCGCCGTGTACAACCCGGAGGAGTTCGTCGCCCTGCTGTCCGCGAAGCCCGCCGTGCACCGCTACCCGGCCGCGATGGCCAAACGGGTCCAGCAGCTCTGCCAGTTCCTGGTGGCGCAGTACGACGCCGACGCCGCCGCGCTCTGGAAGGACACCCGCACCGGCAAGGAACTGCTCAGCCGCCTCAACGCCCTGCCCGGTTTCGGCAAACAGAAGTCGCAGATCTTCCTGGCCCTGCTCGGCAAGCAGTACGGCGTGCGGCCGGAGGGCTGGCGCGAGGCGGCCGGCGTGTACGGCGAGGAGGGCGCGCACCGCTCGGTCGCCGACATCACCGGGCCCGAATCCCTCGACCTGGTCCGGGAGTTCAAGCAGGAGATGAAGCGCGCCGCGAAGGAGGCCAAGTCCGCGGCGAAGACCACGCCCCGGACGACGGCGGTGAGCACGGCCGGGGCGCGCTGAAAGCCGATCACCCGGCCGACCCCCGCCGGGAGCCGTTGCCAGGAGCCGTTGCCGGGCCGCCGAGGAGTCCACCGCCGTACGCGCCGTACGGTCCATGGCCCTTCCCGGATGTGCCGAGGGCCCCGGTCGCACCGCGCGACCGGGGCCCTCACCCGTGCCCGTCAGGCCAGGACGGGCTCCCGCTCGTCCGTCGGATCCGCCGCACCCGCCGACGCCTGCGCGTCCACCGCGCCCGCCGCATCCGCGCCGGCCGGCGCGACCGCCTTGCGCCGCGGCAGCGCGAACATCAGCAGGAACACCACCAGCAGCGCCCCCGCCACCCACCACATCGCGTGGACGAACGCCCCGCCGAACTCGGTGCCCATCGCCTCCGGCGCGACCACGTCGTCCATCGCCCCGAAGAAGGCCACCGACACCAGCGCGAGCCCCAGCGCGTTCCCCATCTGCTGGACGGTGTTGATCAGCCCCGACGCCGAACCGGCGTGCGCCCGCGGCACCTCCGCCAGGATCGCGTCGGTGATCGGCGCGACGATCAGGCCCATCCCCAGGCCCATCACCACCAGCGGAAGCGCCATCTGCCAGGGCGCGATCGCCGTCCCGTACCGGTCCGCCTCCCAGATGTACGTCAGCACGCCCGCCGCCATCACCAACGCGCCGGTCTGGAGCACCCGGCGTCCGAACCGGGGCACCAGCTTCTGCACGGACAGCCCGGCCGCGGCCGAGACGGCGAGCGAGAACGGGATGCCGGTGGAACCGGCCTTGAGCGGGCTCCAGCCGAGGCCCAGCTGCATGTACAGCGTCCAGACCAGGAAGAAGATCCCGCACACCACGCCGAAGGCCAGCTGCACGCCGATGCCGGCCGCGAAGCTCTTCACCCGGAACAGCGACAGCTCGACCAGCGGCGAGCCGTCCCGCCGCGTCTTGGCCTTCTCGTACGCCACGAACAGCGCGAACACCACCAGGCTGCCGGCCATCGACAGGTAGCCCCAGAGCGGCCAGCCGGCCTCCCGCCCGTGCGTCAGCGGGTAGATCAGCATCAGCAGGCCGACGCTCGCCAGCGCCACCCCGACCAGGTCCAGTTTGAGCGCCCGCTCGGCCTTCGACTCGTCGATGAAGCGGCGCCCGAGCAGCAGCCCGGCGATGCCGACCGGCAGGTTGATCAGGAAGATCGGGCGCCAGGCCAGGCCGAACAGGTCCCACTCGGTGAGCAGCGCGCCGATCAGCGGCCCGGAGACGGCGCCCAGGCCGACCACCGCGCCGAACATGCCGAACACCTTTCCGCGCTCCTCCGCCGGGAAGGTCGCGTGGATGATCGACAGCACCTGCGGCACCATCATGGCCGCCGTGCCGCCCTGGAGCACCCGCATCCCGACCAGCATCTCGGGGCCGGAGGCCAGGCCGCACAGCGCGGACGCCACGGTGAACCCGCCGATGCCGATCAGGAACAGCCGCTTGCGGCCGTAGATGTCACCCAGCCGGCCACCGGTGATCAGCCCGATCGCGAAGGCCAGCGCGTAGCCGCCGGTGACCCACTGGATGGCGCTGAAGGAGGCGCCGGTGTCCTCCTGGATGCTGGGGATGGCGATGTTGACGATGGTGACGTCCACCAGGTCCATGAAGGAGGCGACCATCACGATCGCCAGCGCGATCCACCTCCGTCGGTCCGCGTCCGCGGTCTTCATTCGGTACTCCTCATTCGTCCTGCTCGTCCTGCTCGTCCTGCTCGTCCTGCTCGCGCTGCTCGCACTGCTCGTCGGCACGTCCACGAGGGTACGGGGCATGTAGGTCAGATCCTGTCCCAGTTGTCCGGCATCCTGGACGGCATGACGGACACCCCGGCACGGCTGCTGAACCTGCTGTCCCTGCTGCAGACCCCGCGCGAGTGGCCCGGCAGCGAACTCGCCGAACGGCTCGGCGTCAGCCCCCGGACGATCCGGCGCGACATCGACCGGCTGCGCGACCTCGGCTATCCGGTGCAGGCCACCATGGGCGCGGTCGGCGGCTACCGGCTGGTCGCGGGGACGGCGATGCCGCCGCTGCTGCTGGACGACGAGGAGGCCGTCGCCATCGCGGTCGGGCTGCGGGCGGCCGCCGGGCACGCGGTGGTCGGCATAGAGGAGGCCTCGGTCCGCGCCCTCGCCAAGCTGCTCCAGGTGCTGCCGGGCCGGCTGCGGCACCGGGTGGGCGCGCTCAACACCGCCACCATGCCGCTGCTCACCGGCGACGGCCCGACCGTCGACCCGGACGACCTCACCGTGCTCGCCGGCGCCGTCACCAACCGGGAACGACTGCGCTTCGCCTACCGGGCCGGCGACGGCGCCGAGACCAGGCGCAACGTCGAACCCGAGCGGCTGGTCTCGGCCGGCCGCCGCTGGTACCTGGTCGGCTACGACCTGGACCGCGACGACTGGCGGCTCTTCCGCGTCGACCGGCTCAGCGAGCCCCGTGCCACCGGCGCCCACTTCACCCCGCGCCCGCTCCCGGCCGAGGACGCCGCCGCGTACGTGGCGGGCAAGCTGCGCCGCCAGTCACCGGCCCGCGCCGTGGTCGCCACCGTGCACGCCCCGGCCGCGAACGTCCGGCGGCACTTCGACCGGGGCGACTCCGAGATCGAGCCGATCGACGAGCACCGCTGCCGGCTGCGCTCCCGCACGGACTCCCTGGAGTGGACGGCGGTCCGGCTACTGACGCTGGACTGCGAGTTCGAGGTGCACGAGCCGCCGGAGCTGATCACCCACCTGCGCACCCTGGCCGCCCGCGCCGACCGGGCCACCCGCGCAGACGGTTAGGCCTCGATCCGGTACCAGCAGTCCCCCGCGCGGAACCACAGCGCGCCGTCCCGGCCGTGCGCCCGCACCCGGTCGAGCGCGCCGGGCACGCTCAGCTGCCGACGCCGGGTCTGCTTCCACTCCTTGCCGATCAGCTGGTACCAGGTCAACTCGCCGCCGGTGGACAGGAAGACGCCCTGCCCGCGGTGGATCGCGAAACCGACCGGCAGCCGGACCGGGCACGGCACGGTGGTAGACGGCCGGTCGACCTCGTCGATCCGGGTGAGGTGGCTGACCGACGGGCTCGGATACCAGGCCAGCCAGGCGCTCCGGCCGTCGGTCGCGCCGGCCAGGCCCTCCAGCGGGTAGGACGGCAGCTTGTCCGGGCTCCACACCACCCGGCCGTGGGTGTCCGCGGCCCGCAGCCCGGCGGCCGCCATCGGGTGGTCGCCGTAGATGCCCTCGTCCCCGTAGGCCATCCAGATCCGGCCGTCCCGGTCGGTCACCAGCACCTGGACGTCGTCACCGAGGGCGAGCTCCCGTTCGAGCGCCCCGTCCGCGCCGTACACGGCCGCGTTGGGCAGCCATTCCTCCCTGTCCTGCTCGGCCCGGTACCCGGCCAGCAGCACCCGGCCGCCCGGCAGCAGCCCGAGGTGGTCGGGCGAGCAGGAGACGCCGGACAGCGGCACCCGCCGCTCCCCCTGCGGGGAAACCACGACCACCTCACCGTCGAACGGCAGCCGGACCGGCGGCCAGGATCCGGCCGGCGCCAGGCGCTGCTCCGGCACCACCAGGACGGCCGGTTCCCCGGCCGGCCCGACCGTCCAGGCCACGGCCCTGCGACCGGCCGACCGGTCCTCCTCGGGCAGCCGCCAGACCTCGACCGGATCGTGGCCCATCGTGCTCAGACCCCGTACTCGGCGGTGAGCAGCGCCCGCCCGAGCGTGTGGAAGGTCAGGTGGAAGCCGATCTGGGCCGCCGGGGTGTCGGCGGAGACGTCCAGCTTCTCGACGTCCAGGGCGTGCACCGCGAAGACGTACCGGTGCGGGGCGCCGGGCGGCGGGGCGGCGCCGTCGTACCGGTGGCCGGGGAAGTCGTTGCGGCCGTGGAAGGAGGCCGCGCCGGGCAGGTCGTCGTCCGAGGAGCCGGCGCCGCGCGGCAGTCCGACCGTGTCGGCGGGCAGGTCGAGGGCGAGCCAGTGCCACCAGCCGGAGCCGGTGGGCGCGTCCGGGTCGTAGCAGGTGACGGCGATGCCGCGGGTGCCCTCGGGCAGGCCCGACCAGGCCAGCTGCGGCGAGAGGTTGCCTCCGGCGTGGCTGAACTTCCCGGCCAGTGTGCCGCCGTCGGTGATGTCCTGGCTGGTCAGCGGGAAGGACGGCACCTGCGGCAGGAAGTCGTACGGCAGCGGCGGGCGAACGCTCATGGGTGGTCACCTCTCAACGGGCCGTGGACGGCCTCGGGCTGAAGGACGCTGAAGGACACGGCTCACTGTAATAGGGGTGCCCGTCCGGTCCGGCCGCCCCTCGTTCGGGCCCGGGCCGCTCGAATTGCCAGGTATAGACCAATCCGGCGCCTGCGGCTAGCGTGGACAGCGCCCCCGCCCCCAGCTCCGGAGCCGCACCGTGGAGTCGTCCGTCCTCGCCTTCGCCACCGACCTGCTCGACGAGGGCGCCGACACCTTCTTCGGCAACCTCACCGACCGCGCCGGAGTCGGCGGCGTCACCCTCGCCTCGGTCTACCACGAGGCCCGGGACGTCTTCCCGCACAACCCCCGCCGGGTGATCCGCTACCTGGAGCCGGGCGCGGCCTACTTCCGCCCCGATCCGGCCCGCTGGCAGGGCCGGCGGCTGGCGCCCGCCCCGTCCACCGCGATCGGCGACCGCGACCCCTTCGCCGAGGCCGCCGCCGAGACCCGCCGCCGGGGGCTGAAGCTGCACGCCTGGACGGTGTTCTGCCACAACGACCGGCTCGGCTTCGCCCACCCGGACTGCGCCCCGGCCAACGCCTTCGGCGACCGCCACCTCACCGAGCTCTGCCCGGCCCACCCTGAGGTCCGGGAGTACGCACGGACCCTGGTCGCCGAGCTGGCCCGGTACGGCGTGGACGCGATCCGGGCCGAGTCCCTGCACTTCCACGGGCTGCGCCACGGCTACCACCACGAGCGCTACTTCGAGGAGCTGGGCGCGGGCGCCGAGGCACTGCTCGGCATCTGCTTCTGCCCGCACTGCCGCGCCGCCGCCACCCGCGCGGGCGTCCCGGCGGAGGAGGTCGCGGAGGCCGTCCGCACCGAGCTGCGCCGCCGGCTGGCCGACGAGGCGGCCGCCGCCGAACCCGCCGACCTGAGCGCGCTCGCGGACGGCGCCCTGGCCGCCTACCTGGACGCCGCCACCACCACCGTCACCACGCTGGCCGCCGAACTGACCGAGGAGGCCCGGCGCCACGGCATGCGGCTGAGCTTCATGGACGGCGCCGGCCCGGGCAAGGGCTGGCTGTCCGGCATCGACCTGCCCGCGCTCGCCAAGGCGACCGACCAGATCGAGACGCTCGGCTACGCGAAGACCCCGGAGGCCGTCCGGGAGAAGATCGCCGCGTTCGCCCTGCACGGCGTCCGCCCGCAGGACATGGCGGTGATCCTGCGCCCGATGGCCTCGGACTGCGACGGCCCGGCGAACCTCGCCGCCAAGATCGCCACCCTGCGCGAACTGGGCGTCCCCGAGGTCGAGTTCTACAACTACGGCCTGATGCGGCTGTCCTCGCTCGACCGGATCGGCGCCGCCCTGGCCGGCTAGGCCCAATGCCGCGGGGCCCGACCGCTACCGGCGCCGCTTGGACGTCCCGAACAGGCTGCGCGAGATCTCCTGCCCGAGCTGCTTCCCGGCCGAACGCGCCAGGGACTTCACCGTCGGGTTGCTGAACAGCGAATCGAGCAGCCCGCCCGCCCCCTTCGGCTCCTCCCGCCGCGGGGCAGGCTCCCGCTCCTTCGGCGCCCTGGCCGGTGCGGCGGCCTCCGGCCTGGGCGCCCGCGCCGCCCGCGCCGCCCGCGCCGCCAGCTTCTCGTACGCCGACTCCCGGTCGATCGCGTCCCGGTAGCGCGCCGTCAGCGGCGAGGCGTCGACGACGGCCCGCAGCGCGCCCGCCTCGATCGGCCCCATCAGGGACTGCGGCGCCCGCAGCCGGGTGGCCGCGACCGGCGTCGGCGCGCCCTTCTCGGAGAGCACGGTCACCACGGCCTCGCCGGTGCCGAGCGAGGTGAGCACCGCGCCGAGGTCGTAGGAGGAGCGCGGGAAGGTCGAGACGGTGGCCTTGAGCGCCTTGGCGTCGTCCGGGGTGAAGGCGCGCAGCGCGTGCTGCACCCGGTTGCCCAACTGCGCGAGCACGTCGGAGGGGACGTCGCGCGGGGACTGGGTGACGAAGAAGATGCCCACGGCCTTCGAGCGGATCAGCCGGACGGTCTGGGTGATGGCCTCCAGGAAGGCCTTGGAGGCGCCCTTGAACAGCAGGTGCGCCTCGTCGAAGAAGAACACCAGCTTGGGCTTGTCCAGGTCGCCGACCTCGGGCAGTTCCTGGTAGAGGTCGGCGAGCAGCCACATCAGGAAGGTGGAGAACAGCCGCGGCCGGTCCTGGACTGCGGGCAGTTCCAGCACCGAGACGACGCCCCGGCCGTCCGGGGCGGTCCGCAGCAGTTCGGCGGTGTCGAACTCGGGCTCGCCGAAGAACGCCCCGGCGCCCTCGTTCTCCAGAAGGGTGAGCGCGCGCAGGATCACCCCGGCGGTGGCCGACGAGAGGCCGCCGATGGTCCTCAGCTCCTCCTTGCCCTCGGCCGAGGCGAGGAAGGCGATGACGGCGGTGAGGTCCTTGAGGTCGTACAGCTCCAGGCCCTTGGTGTCGGCGTAGTGGAACACCAGGCTGAGCGAGGACTCCTGGGTCTCGTTCAGGTCGAGCACCTTGGCGAGCAGCAGCGGCCCGAAGCTGGTGACGGTGGCGCGGATCGGGATCCCGGCGCCCTGGCCGCCGAGCGAGTAGAACTCGACCGGGCAGCCCTGCGGGGTCCACTGCTGCCCGACCTCGGCCGCCCGGGCGGTGGTGCGCTCGCTCGGCGCGCCGGGCGCGGCGATGCCGGAGACGTCCCCCTTGACGTCGGCCAGGAACACCGGCACGCCCTGGGCGGAGAGCTGTTCGGCGATCAGCTGGAGGGTCTTGGTCTTGCCGGTGCCGGTGGCGCCGGCGACCAGCCCGTGCCGGTTGAGCACCCCGAGCGGGATGCGCACCTGGGCGTCCGGGTAGGCGGTGCCGTCCAGCAGCACCGCGCCGAGGTCGAGGGCGGGCCCGGTGAAGGCGTACCCGTCGGCGATCTCCCGGACGGCCGGCGGGGTGGGGGCGGAGGACATCGGGGCACTCTCCTGGGCGGTGCGGGGAGGCGGGGCGGGCCCGGAACCCGGTCCCGGGCGGGCCGTGTCCCGATCGGAACCGGGCGATGTTCGCGACATTTCCCATCAAACAGCCGCAATCGCCCTCCCGCAGCTCACACCCGAGCGCGTGGCGGCGTCGCGGCGGCTGCGCCATCCGCCGCCCAAACGGTAGGCTTTCCGTGTGATCTTCAAGCGCATCGGCAATGGGCGGCCGTACCCGGATCACGGCCGGACGAGCACCCGACAGTGGGCTGACGTCGCCCCACGCCCGGTGCGGCTCGACCAGCTGGTGACCACCAAGGGGCAACTCGACCTCGAAACCCTGCTCGCCGAGGACTCGACCTTCTACGGGGACCTCTTCGCGCACGTGGTGAAGTGGCGCGGCGACCTGTACCTGGAGGACGGACTGCACCGGGCGGTGCGGGCCGCGCTGCAGCAGCGCCAGGTGCTGCACGCCCGAGTCCTCGAAATGGAATGACGGACCCTCTGCACGGGCTCCTGGACCGCCCCCTCGCCATCCGGCGGAGGGCGGTCCGCGCGTACCCGGGTACCTCCTTTCGGGTACCGGCGTACTCCAGATGATGATCATTTAGTACCTTCACAGCCTGACAGCACTACGCTGCTGACTACGGCCGCGACCAGGGGATCCGCCCGCACCACGGGATCCACCCGCACCAGCCGATCCGTCATCCCGACCCCGCCCTGGCACGAGGGGGAGACAAACCGTGAGCATGTTGACTCCCCAAGGCCTCAAGGGGAAGCAGTACCGCGTCACCGGCAACGCCTATCCACGACTCGGCCGGCCCCCGAGGAAGAGCCGCAAGGTGATCTCCGGGCTCGCGACCCTGCTCGCCCTGGCCCTGATCGGCCTCGGCGGCGTCCAGCTCTACGACATCTTCAGCGGGAAGAACAAGAACTCCTCCGCCCAGGCCTGCGTGACCCCGTCGGGCAAGCCGCTGGCCGCCCCCTCTCCGGGCGCCACGCCCGGTGCGACCGGCGACTCCGGCGCCCCCGCCGCCCCGGGCGACCCGCACGCCATCCCGCAGCCGGCCGGCGTCACGGTGAACGTCTACAACGCCACCACCAAGGGCGGCCTGGCCGGCCGGACCGCCGAGGAGCTCAAGAAGCGCGGCTTCACCATCGGCAAGGTCGGCAACGCCCCCGCCGAACTGGACAAGAAGGTGCCCGGCACCGCCCAGGTGATCGCCGGCCCGGCCGGCGCCGGCGCCGCCACCCTGCTCGGCTCGCAGATCGCCGGGGCCACCACCACCGCCGACGCCCGCACCGACGGCACCGTGGACTTCGTGGTCGGCGACAGCTACAACGCCCTGCTGGACGAGACCCAGGCGGCCGCCGCCCTCGCCCTCGCGACCAAGCCGTCCCCCACCCCGACCGCCACCGGCAGCTGCTGAGGCCGGTCGTCCCGCGCAACAGGAGAGCCCCCCGGCACCGCGCCGGGGGGCTCTCGTCCGTTCGGGGGATTCGCTCAGCCGGCGGTGCCGTACAGGCGGTCGCCCGCGTCGCCGAGGCCGGGCACGATGTAGCCGTTCTCGTTGAGCCGCTCGTCCAGGGCGGCGGTGACCACGGTGACCGGCAGGCCGGCCAGCTCGCGCTTCATCACCTCGACGCCCTCGGGGGCGGCCAGCAGCACCACGGCGGTGACGTCGGTGGCGCCGCGCTCGATCAGCATCTTGATCGCCGCGACGAGGGTGCCGCCGGTGGCCAGCATCGGGTCGAGCACGTAGACCTGGCGGCCGGAGAGGTCGTCCGGCATCCGGGTGGCGTAGGTGGAGGCCTCCAGGGTCTCCTCGTTGCGCACCATGCCGAGGAAGCCGACCTCGGCGGTCGGCAGCAGTCGGGTCATCCCGTCCAGCATGCCGAGACCGGCACGCAGGATCGGCACGACCAGGGGGCGGGGGTAGCTGAGGCGGGTGCCGAGCGTGACCGCCACGGGGGTGGTGATCTCCACCTCGTCGGTGCGGACGTCCCGGGTGGCCTCGTAGGCGAGGAGGGTCACCAGCTCGTCGGTCAGGCGACGGAAGGTCGGCGAGTCGGTGCGCTCGTCGCGCAGGGTGGAGAGCTTGTGGGCCACCAGGGGGTGGTCGACGACGTGGAGACGCATGTATCGAGGTTAGCCCGGGTCTGCACGCCTGTACGACTCGCCGCGTGCCGACCGCCCCGTCGCCGGGGTGCACCCGGCCGTGGTGCCCCGCTGATGTCCGGACGGAAGCGCCTCCTGTGGTATCAACCGGGCTGATCTGGGAATGTCACGTCTTATGACGAGCAACCCGAACGCCGGGGACGGCTCGGCGGACGAGCCCGCAGGCCGGTCGGGCAATCGCCCCGGCCCGCCACAGGACCCCCCGGAGACCGAGGCGGACCGCCGCAGACGACGGGCCGTCTTCCTGCGCGAGCTCACCGAGGCCCGCGAACTCCGGGAGCGGGTCCAGCCCCGGCGGACCAAGGAACGGCGGATGCGTGAGGCCATGCGGATGCGAACCTTCCGGATCTGACCAGGATCCGAAGCGGTTCCGGCGCGGCTCCCTCCGCGGCTCCCCCTGCGGCTCCGCCGACCGGCCGGTCCGGATCCGGCGGGCCCCGGGCGGTGGCGCCGGCGCCGCACCGGCCGCCGGCCGGCCCTTCCGACACGACCTGCAAAGACGCGCTGCCGAACACCCCCCGCAAGGGCGGGCTTTCTGTCACGATTCCGATGGGACGGTCCGAACGAGCGGACCGCCTCTGGCGCGGGGGCGGCCAGATTTTCGCGTTGCCCGAGCGCGCCGACAGCCGAGACCGAGATCTTGGGAGTGTCCCTGGTGGCGTACTTCGCTGCAGTGCTTGCTCGCACCGAGGACGGGTGGGATGTGAGCGAGACGGAGCTCGACGACGTCGAAACCCTCGCCGACCTGACCGAACTGGCCCGCGACTCCACGCAGGACGACGACAGCGTCCTGATCTTCATCGAACAGGAGGACGCCTGGTTCGCCATCGTCCGGGTGGACGGCGAGGAGGACCCACGGATCTTCGTGTCCGACGGCGCCGCCGCCGCCCGCAGCTCCTACGGCTCCGTCCTCACCGACGAACTGGTCGACCAGGCCGGTGAGAGCGAGTTCGGCGACCTGGACCACCTGGTCGTCGAGCTGGAGGAGGACGAGGAGGCGCAGGAGCAGGACGAGGACGCCCGCGGCGGCGTCCCGGTCGGCCCGCTCGGCGACGCCCACCTGCTCACCGAGTTCGGCCTGGCCGCCGAGGAGCTGCTCGCCCTCAGCGGCGAGGGCGCCGTCCCGGGCGACGCCCTGGAGGAGATCGCCGAGGCCCTCGGCTGCGGCGAGGTCCTGGAGGCGGTCCGGTAGCGGGCGGTGACCAGGCCGGTGCCCGCCGCCGGATACCCGACACTGGATGCCATGCAGTCCGCATCCGCCCCGCAGGCCGTCCCCCGCATCGCCCCCCTGCCCGCCCCCGTCCGCCCCGACCCGGTCCGTGACCGCTGGGCGGCGCCGATGCGCCTCGCCATCGCCGAGGCCGCCCTGGCGCCGGCCACCGGCGACGTCCCGGTCGGGGCGCTCGTCCTGGGCCCGGACGGCGAGGTGATCGGGCGCGGCCACAACGAGCGCGAGGCGGTCGGCGACCCGACCGCGCACGCCGAGGTGGTCGCGATCCGGCAGGCGGCCGAACGGATCGGGGAGTGGCGGCTCGGCGGCTGCACCCTGGTCGTCACCCTGGAGCCCTGCACGATGTGCGCCGGCGCCATCGTGCTGTCCCGGATCGACCGGGTGGTCTACGGCGCCCTCGACGAGAAGGCCGGCGCGGCCGGCTCGCTCTTCGACGTGATGCGCGACCGCCGGCTCAACCACCGCCCCGAGGTGGTCTGGGGCGTCCTCGCCGACGAGTGCGGCGAGCAGCTGCGCGAGTTCTTCGAGTCCCACCGCTGACCCCCGGCGCCGACTTCCGCCGCCGGCTCTCCCGCCGGCCGCCCGGCCATACGGATTTCGTGACCGCGCCACCCGTCCGGTAGAGTTCCCCTCGGTAGCGTGTCCGAGCGGCCAAAGGAGCACGCCTCGAAAGCGTGTGTGGGGGCAACTCCACCGTGGGTTCGAATCCCACCGCTACCGCCGTAAAGCCCGAGGGCCCGTCCGATCCGGACGGGCCCTCGGCGTTTCCGCGCCCCCTCGAACGCGAAAAGGGCTCCGTACTCCGGGCTGATGACCACCAACGCCCGGAGAGTACGGAGCCTGGAAAGGGGGAGCGGCTCGGGGGGACGACCGCTCCCCCGGCGGAGTCCCACAACCGGCGCCGCGTCGGGGGGAAGCCGCGGCGCCCGGTCCCACAGCGGGGAGCTCCGGATCCACGCACCGGGGATTCCTGCCAGATCCTCGGCACGTCTCCCATCCTGCCGCCCGGGCCGCTTCCGGGCATCCGGAGAAAGGCCCCACTCACGGGGACCTTCGTCCCGCCGGGCGAACGCGTCGCACACTTGATAGCCCGTCCGATGGATAAGCTGCTTCCGCAGGGCCGCTCGGGGACCCGGATGGCGGCGGCCCACAGCAGGAGAGGACGACACCCGATGGCGCAGGCGAAGAAGATCGGCATGGCCCTCCTGCTCATCTTCGTCCTCTACTCGATCATCAGCTCGCCGGCCCGCTCCGCCCAGCTCGTCCAGCTCGGCTTCGAGGGCATCTCGAACGCGGCCAAGGCGGTCGGCACCTTCATGACCGGACTGATCAAGTAGCCGTCCGGTCGCGTAGGGCCCGTCGTCCCACCCCGGCGTACCGGCTACGGTGTGCGGGACCCTCTGTCCCCGTCCGCGAGGAGCGGCAATCGTGATCCGGCATCTGGTCCTGTTCAAGCTCAACGAAGGCGTCGGCAAGGACGACGAGCGCGCGCTCGCCGGCGCCAAGGCGTTCGCCGAGCTCGGTCCGCTGATCCCCGAGCTGCGCGAGTGGGAGTGCGGCTGGAACACCACCGAGCGGGACATCGCCCACGACTACGCGATCAACAGCCTGGTCGAGGACCGCGACGCCCTGCACGCCTACCTGACCCACCCGGCCCATCAGGCCGCGGCCGGTCAGTGGCGCGAATTCGCCACCTGGGTGATCGCCGACATCGAGGTCTGACACCCGAGGCACCCGGGTCCGTCCCTCGGACGGCCCGTCGCGCCCCGTCCGGCCACCGGACGGGGCGCCTTGCTCCGCCCCGGAACGATCCGTGCGGCGCCTGGGCGGGAAGCCCGGTGAAGCCCCGACCCCGCACCAACACACCTCCGCCGGGTGCTTGCCCGACCTGCGCCCGCCTTGTGATGCTATGACCGGTTTTGCCGGACATGGCGAGGTGGTGAAGCAGCCGCGACACCCGATCCGCAGGGCCCTTCGTTACCGACTGAGGGAGGGGTGGCGTGTCCGACGAGGTACTGGCGTCGATCATCAGCCCGGCCGGCGAGCTCCGCCCGGACGGTCTGCGCGGCCCCGGCGGCCGCCCCGCGGTGGACGTCCGGACGCTGACCCGGGTGCTGTTCGAACGACTCGCGGAGCTGCCCCCGGGCACCCCCGAGCGGGAGCGCGTCCGGGCCGCCCTGATCGAGGTGAACATCCCCCTGGTCCGCTACGCGGCCACCCGCTTCCGCAGCCGCAGCGAGCCGATGGAGGACGTCGTCCAGGTCGGCACCATCGGCCTGATCAACGCGATCGACCGCTTCGACCCCACCCGCGGCGTCCAGTTCCCCACCTACGCACTGCCGACCATCCTCGGCGAGATCAAGCGCTACTTCCGGGACAACGTCCGCACCATGCACGTCCCGCGCCGGCTCCAGGAGCTGTGGGTCCAGGTCAGCGGCGCCATGGAGGAGCTGACGGTGCTGCACGGCCGGGCCCCCAAGGTGCCCGAGATCGCCGCCAGCCTGCGGATCCCCGAGGAGGACGTCCGGGCCTGCCTGGACGCCGGGCGGGCCTACAACGCGGCCTCGCTGGAGGCGGCGCAGGAGCACGAGGGCGGGCTCGCCCTGCTGGACCGGCTCGGCTACGAGGACTCCGCGCTGGCCGAGGTCGAGCACCGGGACATGGTCCGCCACCTGCTGGTCCAGCTGCCCGAGCGGGAGCGGCGGATCGTGATGCTGCGGTTCTTCGCCAACCTGACCCAGTCGCAGATCAGCACCGAGCTGGGGATGTCCCAGATGCACGTCTCGCGGCTGCTCTCCCGCATCCTGACGAGGCTTCGGACCGGCAACTCCTGGGAAGACTGAGATTGCAGCGCGTTACCCTCGCGTGACATCTTGCGACGTTCGGGTTTGCCGTGCACCGTGTTCCGGTATGGAGGGGGAGGGCCCCCGCCGGGAACCTCCGTGCGACGGCCCCCGTTCAACTGTCAGTCACAAGGGGGTGGGCGCATGTCCGGAGAGCTGGGCACTGCGGAGATCCACGCTGGTCAGGCCAACGGTACGGCTGTCGCCGAGGACCGGATCCCGCTCCAGCGGGTCCCGGCCGCCGCGCCGCCCGGGCCCGAGACGCCGCCCGGCTCCGGGCTGGACACCCGGACGCTGTCGCGCTCGCTGTTCCTGCGGCTGGCCGCCCTGGAACCGGGCAGCGCGGAGCACACGTACGTCCGCGACACCCTGATCGAGCTCAACCTGCCGCTGGTCCGGTACGCCTCGGCGCGCTTCCGCAGCCGCAACGAGCCGATGGAGGACATCGTCCAGGTCGGCACCATCGGCCTGATCAAGGCGATCGACCGGTTCGACCCCGAGCGCGGGGTGGAGTTCCCCACCTTCGCGATGCCCACCGTGGTGGGCGAGATCAAGCGCTTCTTCCGGGACACCAGCTGGTCGGTCCGGGTGCCCCGGCGGCTCCAGGAGCTGCGGCTGGCGCTCACCAAGGCCGGTGACGACCTGTCCCAGCGGCTGGACCGCTCCCCCACCGTCGCCGAGCTGGCCACCTGCCTGGGGGTCAGCGAGGAGGACGTGGTCGAGGGCCTCGCGGTGGGCAACGCGTACACCGCCAGCTCGCTCGACTCCAGCCCCAGCGAGGAGGACGGCGACGGACCGCTGGCCGAGCGGCTCGGCTACGAGGACCTCGCGCTGGAAGGCGTCGAGTACCGGGAGTCGCTGAAGCCGCTGCTGGCCAAGCTGCCGCCGCGCGAGCGCCGGATCATCATGCTGCGGTTCTTCGGCAACCTCACCCAGTCGCAGATCGGCGAGGAGATCGGCATCTCCCAGATGCACGTCTCCCGGCTGCTCACCAGGACGCTGACCCAGCTCCGTGAGGGCCTGATCAGCGAGGGCTGACAGGCCCGGGGAAGCCACCCGTCGCCGTCCCGGCAGACTGCGCGTCAGCCTGCCGGGACGGCGTCGTCCATCGCCCGGCCGGCCACTGCGGCGGCGCGCTCCCAGCGGGCCGAACTCGTCGGTAATGACATGGTTCAGGCCATCACTGCACAGGGCCACGGCGCACCGCGGCGCCCGCCCGTCGACCGTCCAATAGCCGCCGGGATCGCGGTCGTTGAGCGCACCGCGTAGTCCTGGACTGCGCCCGACCAGCACCGTTCGACCGGCTCCGGCGCCGCTTTCCGCCCGGCCCCGATTGCACCGGACTCGGTCCGCCGATCGACCGTGCGAGCACCTCCATTGCATATTCGGACTGTCACATGGCACAGCGGTGCCCGATATTGCATGAACCTGCCCAAGGCGTCGGCAAGATGTGCAAGAGTGTCATGCGCGACGACGACAGTGTAGGTGTCCGGTGGTCCGCCCAAGCCGCACGGGCGGTAACCAGGTGTAGCTCTCAGCTTCCGCTTTTTCATTCTCAATTCATTATTTGCATGGCCGGTCCGGTTCCGGTCACAATCGGCGCCTTCATGGCTTCGCCATGAACGTTGGTAACAGGTTCGCTGCACTCTCGCCCAATTGGTCCCTCGCAGAGGCCCCCCTCGACCAGGATGGGCGCCGGGCAGCCTGCTGCCCGCGAACAGCTACAGGGCAGGCGAGCGCTGAGCAGCGAGGCGCCTACCCAAGGGGAGGATCACCATGGGTCGAGCGACCCGAAGAGTTGCCGCGTGCGCGGCGGCAGTTCTGCTGGCCAGCGGCCTGCAGACCACCCTGGCCCACGGCGACACGCCGCCCAGGATCGACCTCACCATCCTGGTCATCGACGACGGAGGCCCGTCGGTCGCGGCGATCACCGCCGAACTCAAGAACCAGGGCACCCCGTACAAGGTCGTCAACCTCAACGACACCAACCGTCCCATCATCAACTCGGCTTTCCTGAGCGACACGGTGAACGGCCAGCCCCGCGGGAAGTACCAGGGCATCGTCCTTCCCAACGAAAACCCCTTCCCCAACAGTGCGGCCGAGATGACGGCCATCGCGGGCTACGAAGCCGCATTCGGAATCCGGCAGATCGACGCGTACACGTTCGCCAGTCCTGCGGTGGGGCTGAACTACGCGGTGAATCCCGGTTACTACGGCACGCTGGACGGATTCCAGGGCGCCACCACCACGGCCGGCACTTCGGGCCCGTTCGGGTACCTGAAGGGCAGCGTGCCGTTCGAGGACAACGACCCGACCGTCAGCGAGAGTTACGGCTACCTGGCCACACCTCTGGCCAACCTGCCGGCCGGCGCCTCGTTCGTCCCCCTGGTCGACGCCGCGATCCCGAGCACCACCTCGCGCGGCTCGCTGGTCGGCGAGTACACGCACGACGGCCGCAAGGAACTGGTCGTCACGTTCGTCTACAACCAGTACCAGCAGCAGTACCGCCTGCTGGCCCGCGGCATGGTCGACTGGATCACCCAGGGCGTCCACCTCGGCTACGACCGCAACTACTTCGCGGCCCACGTGGACGACGTCTTCCTGGCCGACGACCGCTGGGACACCGTGCTCAAGTGCACCCCCGGCGACGTCACCTGCCCGCCCGGCACCCCGGACACGGCCAACCCGATCCGGATGACGCCGGACGACGCCCAGCACCTCAAGCAGTGGCAGACCGCCAACAACTTCACCCTGGACATGGTGTTCAACGGTGGCGGCAGCGAGGACTGGAAGGCCGACCACCAGACCACGGTGGACCCCACGGCCAACCAGATGATCGCCGACCAGAACAGCTACCGCTGGGTCAACCACACCTACACCCACCCGTACCTGGGCTGCGTCCAGGACGTCACCGTGGTGCCGTGGCGCTGCACCAAGGACTCCTCGGGCAAGACCGTCTGGACCGACCAGAACACCATCTCGGGCCAGATCAAGGACAACTTCGACTGGGCCGCCAAGAACGGCCTCAAGGTCGACCCGCAGGCCCTGGTCACCGGCGAGCACTCCGGCCTGCTGACCGCACCGCAGGAGACCAGCGACAACCCGAACCTGGCGCCGGCGCTGGCCGCCAACGGCATCAAGTTCACCGGCAGCGACGCCTCCCGCGAGCCCGCCCAGCGGACCGTCGGCTCGTCCACGCTGACCGTGCCGCGCTACCCGATGAACGTCTTCTACAACGCCGGCACGGCGAAGGAGGAGGCCGACGAGTACAACTGGATCTACACCAGCAAGGCCAACGGCGGCAGCGGCGTCTGTGAGAACAACGCCAACTCCACCTGCCTGACGCAGCCGCTGGACGTCAACACCGGATTCCAGTCGTACATCGTGCCGCTGGAGGCCCGGATTGACCTCGGGCACGTACTGAGCAACGACCCGCGGCCGCACTTCATCCACCAGTCGAACCTGTCCGAGGACCGGATCCTCTACCCGGTGCTGGAGAAGATCCTCGGCACCTACCGGTCGCTGCACGCCGACAACACCCCGATCGTGAACCTCGGCGAGCGCGAGATCGGCCAGGAGTTCCAGCGCCGCGCCGCCTGGAACTCGGCCATCGCGGCAGGTCAGGTCACCGGCTACCGGGTCGGCAACACCGTCACGGTCAACGCTCCGGCCGGTGTTCAGGTCCAGGCCACCATGCCGACCGGAACTTCTCAGAAGCTGGTCATCGGATCGACCGCCTTCGGTTCGTCCTACGCCGGTACGATCTCTGGTTGGGTGTCCCCGGGCACCCTGCAGAGCAGCGTCTCCCTGCAGCTCCCCTCGGCCGGCACCCCGGCCGCCCCGGCCGCCGTCGCCCCCGGCGTCGCGGCCAAGTCCGTCCCGGCCCCGGCCCCGGCGGACAAGAAGGTCGTCCCGCAGGGCGTCGCCACTCCCGTTCCGGTGGGCCCGAGCGACACCGGTCGTACCAGCGCCCCGACCCTGGTCCCCGGTAGCGGAAACCCGGTGCCCGGCAAGGACGTCGCCACCGACGGCAACGGCGGCACCGCCGCGGCCGCCAAGAGCGGTAAGGCCACCGGGGGGGCGGCCTCGCTCGGCACCAGTACCACCGGACGCTCCGGCAACCGGTAGCCCGCAGCACCCGATGGCGGGGCCGGGCCGGTCGCCCGGTCCGGCCCTGCCTCGGGTCCCGTTCCGGCCACCCAGACCGGACACCGAAGCAAGGAACAGGAGGGGGGACAGGAGATGCGCGTCACCCTGCTCACCGAGGGGACGTATCCGCACCAGCACGGCGGTGTGAGTGTCTGGTGCGACCAGCTCGTTCAAGGCATGCCGGACGTCGACTTCGACGTCATCGCCGTCACTGGTACCGGCCAGGAACCGCTGGCCTGGGAGCTGCCCGCCAACGTGCGGTCGGTCACGACCGCACCGCTGTGGGGCCCGGCCTCCGAGGCCGGACCGCCCCGCGGCAAGGAGATGCGGCGCTTCCTCAACGCGTACGAGCGCTTCCTCCACTCCATCCTCGATCCGGTCTACACCACCCACTTCGGCACCGAGCTGTACGGCTTCGCCGACCTCGCCCGGCGCGGGCTGCTCAGCCCGGCGCTGCGCAGCGAGCGCGCCCTGCGCACCCTCCAGCACGTCTGGACCCGTGACTACCTGCCCACCGCCGTCTCCCGGCCCACCATGCACGACGCCCTGAACGCCACCGACCTGCTGGAGCACGCCCTGCGGCCGCTCTCGGTCGAACCGCCCACCGGCGGCGTCGCGCACGCCGCCAGCGGCGGGCTGGCCACCCTGCCGGGGCTGATCGCCGCCCAGCAGTACGGCGTACCGTTTCTGCTCACCGAGCACGGCATCTACCTGCGCGAGCGCTACCTCGGCTACCGCACCGGCCCGTACCGCTGGCCGGTCAAGGCGCTGCTGCTCGGCTTCTACCGGATGCTCGCCGAGGAGAGCTACCGGCAGGCCGCGCTGGTCACCCCCGGCAACCGGTACAACCGGCGCTGGGAGGAGCGCGGCGGCACGCCGTCCGCCCACATCCGCACCGTCTACAACGGCGTGGACCCGGCGGCCTTCCCGCCCGCCGGGCCCGAACCCGAGACGCCGACCCTCAGCTGGGCCGGCCGGGTCGACCCGATCAAGGACCTGGAGACGCTGATCCGGGCCTTCGCCATCGTCCACCGTGAGATCCCCGAGGCGCGGCTGCGGCTCTTCGGCGGAACCCCCAAGGGCGGCGAGGCCTACCGGGACGGCTGCATAGCCCTGGCCGCCGAACTCGGCATCGCCGACTCGGTGGCCTTCGAGGGCCGCGTCGCCGACATCACCGACGCGTACGCGGCGGGCAACGTGGTCATGCTCTCCAGCATCAGCGAGGGCTTCCCGTTCACCCTGATCGAGGCGATGTCCTGCGGCCGCGCGACCGTCTCGACCGACGTCGGCGGCGTCCGCGAAGCCGTCGGCGACACCGGACTCGTCGTCCCGCCCCGCGAACCCGAACCGATGGCGGCCGCCGCGATCGAGCTGCTGCGCGACGCCGAACGGCGCGCCCGCCTGGGCGAACAGGCCCGGCTGCGGGTCATCGAACAGTTCACGCTCCGCCAGAACATCGACGGCTTCCGGGGCATCTACACCGAACTCCTCGGCACCGCGCGCTGGATGCCGGACGGCGTGGTGGCCGTCACCGACCAGACCCCCACCACCGACTGGGACCAGCAGCTCGCCGCCGCCCAGCCCCAGCACAGCGAGGTGGGCGCGTGAACGAGCGGAGCAAGAGAACCATCGACAGGTGCGTGTACCGCGCAGCGGCCGCCGAGCCCGGCGGGGTGGAAGCATGAGTGGGCCCCTGCGGCTCGTGGAGGACGAGGGCGGCTCCGAGCGGACGATGCAGCTGCGCACCCTGCCGCTGAAGCGCCGCCGTCCCGCCGGCCCGGCCCAGCCCGAGCCCGAGGAGCAGCTCGACCTCTCCGCGGACCCGCTGGACGAGCTCGCCGAGCGGCTGCACGACATCTGCGCCGATGCCGTCCACCCGTACGAGATCGCCGCGTTCCTGGAGTCCGACGGCCTCTCCGACGAGCAGGCCGCCCTGCTGTACGGCCGCCCCGACTCGTTCACCCTCGCCGAGGAGCTGTTCGAGAAGGTCGAGCGCCGCTATCCCGGCCCGAGCTCCGAGTTCGCCAACCCGTGGCGGGCCGACCCCTGGCGCTGCGTCGTGCGCGGCCTGGTGTTCGCCCTGCCCGGGCTCGGCTACCTGCTCGGCGCCAACCTGTTCGCGGCCACCCGGATGCGGTTCGGCCTGCCCTCCGGCATGCTCGCGCTGTCCGTCGCGACGCTGGTCAGCTGGGGTTTCAACCAGGCGCTGGCACACCGCTCGTACCGCTGGCTCGGCCGGCTGCGGCGCCGCGAGGCCGCGGTCTGCCTGGCCCTCGGGGCGCCGCTGGGCGCCCTGGTCGCGTCCGCCGCGGCGTACGTGGTCGGCGGGCCGCTGGGCGCGCTCCTCTTCGCCGCCGGGCAGTCGCTGTACCTGGGCGCGGCCACCGTCCTGCTGGTGCTGGGGCGGGAGAAGTTCCTGCTGCTGGCCCTGGTTCCGGCCTCGGTGGGCGCGGGCGTGGTGCTGGCCGCGGACGTCCCGCAGGTCGTGCGGACGGTCGTGCTGCTCGTCTCGCTGGTGCTGGCGGTCGGCCTGGCCGCCCGGGAGCTGCTGTTCTGCATCCGCGGCAGCGAGAAGGAGTCCGTCGAGCTGAAGCTGCCGATCCGCCAGGAGGTCCCGCACCTGCTGTTCGGCCTGGCCTGCGGCACCCTCACGCTGATCGCCGGTCTCGGCGAGACCATCCACCAGGCGGTGCAGACCGGTGCCGCGCACGGCGCGAAGGCCACCCCGACCGGACCGGCCATGATCGCGCTGACGCTCAGTCTCGGCCTCGCCGAGTGGCTGCTCTTCCGCTACCGGGCGATGGCCGTGGCCGCGCTGCGCACCAGTCACACCAGCGGACAGTTCACCCGCCGCACCGGCGGGATCCTGCTCGGCTGCCTGTTCATCTACCTCACCACCGTGGCCGCGCTGGACGCCGCCACGACCGTGCTGTGGCCCGGCGCCCCCGCGCTCGGTGTGCCGCAGCTCGGCGCGATGCTGCTCCTCGGCGGCTCGCTCTGGCTGGCGCTGCTGCTGAACGCCTTCGGGTTCAGCTGGAGCACCGCCCTCATCTGTCTGGCCGCCGCGGGTGCCGAGAGCGCCGGGCTGCTGACCGGTGCGGATCCGATCGTCCTGCAGCTGATCGGCTGCGGGGCGGCCGCCTTGCTCCTCACCGCCATCGCCGGGCCTGCGCTCGGCCGCACCACCCAGCACCGCTGAACACCGAAATCACGCACGCCCAATTCGCGTGCACCGCTGGACCCGCTCCACCCGAACACGCTCCACAACGCGCTTCACCGAACACGCTTCACCGAACACGCTCCACGGCACAACTGAACCACCACCGGCCGGTCGCCACCGGGAGTCCGGCCGTTCCCAAAATCGAGAGAGCGAATCACGCATGAGCAGCGTCGCGGTCACCGGAGCCGAGGGCTTCATCGGCTCCCACCTCGTCGAGTCCCTGGTTGCCGACGGGCACCAGGTCCGGGCCATGGTCCAGTACAACTCCTTCTCGTCCTTCGGCTGGCTGGAGACCCTGCCCAAGGAGGTGCTGGACTCGGTCGAGATCGTCCTCGGCGACGTCCGGGACCCGGGCTCGGTCAACGGCCTGGTCAAGGGCACCGAGGCGGTCTACCACCTGGCCGCCCTGATAGCGATCCCGTACTCCTACCTGGCCCCGCACTCGTACGTCGACACCAACGTCACCGGCACTCTGAACGTGCTGGAGGCGGTGCGCCACCAGGAGATCCCGCGCCTGGTGCACACCTCCACCAGCGAGACGTACGGCACCGCGCAGACCGTGCCGATCACCGAGGACCACCCGATCAACACCCAGTCCCCGTACGCCGCCTCCAAGGCCGGCGGGGACCGGCTGGCCGACAGCTACCACGCCAGCTTCGGGACCCCGGTCGTCACCCTGCGCCCGTTCAACACCTTCGGCCCGCGCCAGTCGATGCGCGCCGTCATCCCGACCGTGATCGCCCAGGTCGCCGCCGGCGAGACCGAGATCACCCTCGGCGACCTGCGCCCGACCCGCGACTTCATGTTCGTCAAGGACACCGCGCACGCGTTCCGCACGGTCGGCACTGCTCCCGCCGAGACCGTGGTCGGCAGGACCTTCAACGCCGGCACCGGCGGCGAGATCTCGGTCGGCGACCTGGTCTCCCTGGTCGGCAAGCTGATGGGCGTCGACCTCCTGGTGAAGGAGGACGAGCAGCGCATCCGCCCGGCCAACTCCGAGGTCATGCGCCTGGTCGCGGACGCCACCCGGCTGCGCGAGGCCACCGGCTGGGCCCCCCGGTTCACCCTGGAGCAGGGCCTGGAGCAGACCATCGAGTTCTTCCGCGACCCGGCCAACCTGGCCCGCTACAAGACCGACATCTACAACGTCTGACCGCCGCAGCGATCAGTGCCCGTCCTGGTAACCAAGGTTCGTGTCCTGCACATCCTTTCCGTGGGGGAAACACCATGCATGCAGTGATCCTGGCCGGCGGTAAGGGCGTCCGCCTCCGCCCGTACACCACCGCGCTTCCCAAGCCGCTCGTCCCGATCGGCGACCAGCACGCGATCCTGGAGATCGTGATGCGCCAGCTCGCCGCCGCGGGCTTCAAGACCGTCACCCTGGCCATCGGCCACCTCGGCCACATCATCCGCGCGTACGTCGGCAACGGCTCCCAGTGGGGGCTGCGGGTCGGCTACGCGGTCGAGGACAGCCCGCTCGGCACCATGGGCCCGCTGCTCACCATGCAGGACCGCCTGCCGGAGCACTTCCTGGTGATGAACGGCGACATCCTCACCGACCTGGACTTCGCCGGGGTGCTCCAGCACCACGAGGCGTCCGGGGCGCCGCTCACCATCGCCACCTACGCCCGTCAGGTGAAGATCGACTTCGGTGTGCTGACCGCCGAGTCCGGCAGCATCACCGGCTTCCAGGAGAAGCCGAGCATCGACTACCGCGTCTCGATGGGCGTGTACGGCGTGTCCCGTTCGGCACTCGCCACGTACACCCCCGGCCTGCCGCTGGGCTTCGACGAGCTGGTGCTGGACCTGCTCGCCGCCAAGACCCCGCCCGCCGCGTACGACTTCGGCGGCTACTGGCTGGACATCGGCCGCCCGGACGACTACGACCGGGCGAACGCCGAGTTCTCGTCCATCCGACCGGTGCTGATGCCCTTCGAGTCGGCCGGCGCCGGCCAGGGCGTGGCGGAGCTGCCGATCCCGGCCGCCCGCACCGCCCCGGACGACGCGGCCGAGGCTCCCGCCACCGCGGGCGCCCAGAGTGACGGACGGGCCGCGTGAGAATCCTGCTCCTCGGCGGCGACGGCTTCCTCGGCCGTCACGCCACCACCGTCCTGCGGTCACTGCCCGGTGCCACCGTGCTGACCGCGGGCCGGCGGCCCGCCCACGACCTCCGGCTGGACCTGGCCACCGCCCAGGCCGGCCCGCTCGGCGAGGAACTCGCCGAGCGGGCACCCGACGTGGTGGTCAACTTCGCCGGCGCGGTGGCCGGCAGCGCGGTCAAGCTCGCCGAGGTGAACGCGCGCGGCCCGGCCGTGCTCTGCGAGGCGCTGCAGCTCGGCGCCCCGAAGGCCCGGCTGGTGCACATCGGTTCGGCCGGCGAGTACGGCGTCTGTCCGGCGGGCAGCTCGCTGTCCGAGGACTCCGACGCCCGCCCGGTCGGCGTGTACGGCGCGACCAAGCTCGCCGGCTCCCTCGCGGTGGCCGGCTCGGCGCTGGACGCCGTGGTCCTGCGGGTGTTCAACCCGGTCGGCCCGGGGGCACCGGCGGGCTCGCTGCCCGGCCGGCTGGCCGCCGAGCTGCTCCGGGTCGCACCCGAGGGCACCGACGGCGTGATCACGGTCGGCGACCTCTCCGCCTACCGCGACTTCGTCGACGCCCGGGACATCGCCCGCGCGGTCGGCCTGGCCGCCGCCGCGGACCGTCCGCTCCCCCGGGTGCTCAACCTCGCCTCCGGGCAGGCCCGGCAGGTCCGGGCGATCGCGGACGGGCTGGTCGCCGCGGCCGGCTTCACCGGCCGGATCGACGAGAGCGGGGCGGGCTCCGAACGCTCGGCCGCGGTCTCCTGGCAGCAGGCCGACGTGTCGGCCGCCGCCCGGGAGCTCGACTGGCACCCGGAGACGGACCTCGCCGACACCCTGCGCGACCTGTGGCTCAGCACCGCCGAGCCCGCCTCCCCGCCGGTCGTCGCATGACCGGCGGGACCATCCCCGACGGCCGCCTGCTGGTGCCGCTGTACGTCCACCCCGCGGTGGACCCGGCGGCCTGGCAGGCGGTCGCCGCCGCCGACCCGGGCCGGATCGCCGCCGTCGTGCTCAACCTCGCCGACGGGCCGGGCGAGAACCCGGACAACGTCTTCGCCGAGGCCGCCGACCGACTCCGCGCGGCCGGAGTGCCGCTGGTCGGCTACACCGACACCGACTACGGCCGCCGACCGCACGCGGCGGTGGTCGCCGACATCCTGACCTACCGTCAACGCCACGACATCACCGGCGTCTACCTCGACCAGGTGGCCACCCACCCCGGCGCCCTCGCGCACTACCGGCGGCTGGCCACGGCCGCGCGCGCGGCCGGCTGCGGCACCGTGGTCTTCGGCCACGGCGAGCACCCCGACCCGGGGTACGCCGAAGTCGGCCTGGCCGACCTGCTGGTCACCTTCGAGGGCGACTGGGACACGTACCGCGCGATGACGCTCCCGCTGTGGACCGGCCGCCACGCGGCCTCCCGCTTCTGCCACCTGGTGTACGACGTCCCCGCCGAACACGCCGAGGACGCCACCGCGCTGATCGCCGCCCGCCGGGCCGGCGTCGGCTGCGCCGTACCGGGCGCCGGGGAGAACCCCTGGCGCACCCTTCCCTACGGCCTGACCGCTGCTGAACTGACCTGACCCGATCCGGAGTTCGACTACCGTGAACCGCCGTACCCGGCTCCTGCCGGCCGCCATCACCATCGCCGCCGCCCTGCTGGCGACCTCGTGCAGCAGCTCAGGCTCGGACGACGACAGCTCCTCGGCCGACGGCTCCCCGAGCAGCCCGCCCGCGGCCACCGCCCCGACCACCCCGGACGGCAGCACCGCCCCGGGCACCCCGTCGGACGCCGCCAGCACGCCCCCGGCCCCCGGCACGCCCAGCGCCCCCGGCTCGCCCACCGCGCCCGGCGCCACCACGCCCCCGGGCGCCACCACCGCCCCGGGCACCCCCGGGACCTCCAGCGGAACTCCCGGCGGCACCACCGCCCCGCAGCCGGCCGGCGCCCGCTGGCAGCCCACCCCCGGCCTCGCCTGGCAGTGGCAGCTCGGCGGCACCGTCGACCAGTCCGTGGACGTCCCCGTCTACGACATCGACGGCTTCGAGAACGACGCCTCGGTGGTGGCCGCGCTGCACGCCAAGGGCCGCAAGGTGATCTGCTACATCAACGCCGGTTCCTGGGAGGACTTCCGCCCCGACTCCGCGGCCTTCGCCAAGTCCTTGCAGGGCTCCGACACCGGCTGGAAGGGCGAGAAGTGGTTCGACATCCGCAAGCTCGACCAGCTCAAGCCACTGATGGCGGCCCGCTTCGACATGTGCAAGAGCAAGGGCTTCGACGCCATCGAGCCGGACACCATCGAGGCCTACAACCAGAACAGCGGTTTCCCGCTCACCCCTGACGACCAGATCAAGTACAACCGCATGCTGGCCCAGCTCGCCCACGAACGCGGCCTGGCCATCGGTCTGAAGAACGACCTCGACCAGATCCCGGCGCTGCTGCCGGACTTCGACTTCGCGGTCAACGAGGAGTGCTCGCAGTTCGACGAGTGCGACCGGGTCGCGCCGTTCGTCAAGGCGGGCAAGGCGGTCTTCCACGTCGAGTACAAGCTCGGCACGGACCAGTTCTGCGCCAAGGCCAAGTCGCTCGGCTTCAGTTCGATGCAGAAGAAGCTCGACCTGAACGCCTGGCGCAAGCCCTGCTGAGCGCCGGCGCACCGGTTCTCGGCGCACCGGTTTCCGTCGCGCGGGTGACCCTCGTCCGGGTCACCCGCGCGAGGATCACTTGACCGCCAGCCAGATGACGCCGCCCAACACGGCCAGCACGATGACGGCGACCAGCGCGATCACGCCGGTGCGGCCACCACCACCGCTGTTGCTGCGGCCGTAGGTGGAGACGGTGCCCGGCGCCTGCGGGGCCGCCGGGGTCTCGTCGACGAACGCCCGGAACATCTGGGTGCTGCCGGCGGGGTCGTAGTCGTTGTCAGCCATGGCACGGACTCTAACGAATCCGCCCACCTCACGGACACCCCGGACCCCTCCTGCGCGACCCCCACCACCCGGTCGCGCAACGGCGGCACGACATCCTCGTGAAGTCCGCCCGACACGCGGAATGCCGCCCGGTGCGATCCGGTTGAATCCGACCATGACCGGAAACCACAGCGACGCCCCGGGCCGGGTCCGCCTCGGCGCCTCCGACCTCTCCGTCTTCCCGCTCTCCCTCGGCGGCAACGTCTTCGGCTGGACGGCCGACGAGCAGCAGTCCTTCGCCGTCCTGGACGCCTACACGGCGGCCGGCGGCAACTTCGTCGACACCGCCGACGTCTACTCGGCCTGGGCGCCGGGCAACACCGGCGGCGAGTCCGAGACCGTCCTCGGCAACTGGCTGCGCAGCCGCGGCAACCGCGACGACGTCGTGATCGCCACCAAGGTCGGCATGCACCCCGAGGCCGGCGGTCTGGGCGCGGCCAACATCAAGGCCGCGGCCGAGGGTTCGCTGCGCCGCCTGGGCGTCGAGCGGATCGACCTGTACTACACCCACCGGGACGACGACACCCCGGTGGAGGAGTTCGTCACCGCACTGGACGAGCTGGTCCGCGAGGGCAAGGTCGCCGCGGTCGGCGCCTCCAACATCGGCGCCGAGCGGCTGTCCGAGGCGCTGGCCTTCGCCGACCGCGAGGGCCTGGCCAAGTACGTCGCCGTCCAGCCGCACTACAACCTGGTCTCGCGCGGCACCTTCGAGGGCCCGCTGGCCGACGTGGTCGCCGAGCACGGCCTCGCCACCGTCCCGTACTACGCGCTCGCCTCCGGCTTCCTCACCGGCAAGTACCGCCCCGGCGGCCCCGGCGTCGACAGCGCCCGCTCCGAGGGCGCCGCCCGCTACCTGGACGACCCGCGCGGCCCGAAGGTGCTGGCGGCCCTGGACACCGTCGCCGGGGAGCACGGCGTCGCCCTCGCCACGATCGCCCTCGCCTGGCTGGCCGGGCGGCCGACGGTCGCCGCCCCCATCGCCAGCGCCCGCACCGTCGAGCAGCTCCCGCCCCTGCTGGCAGCCACCACGCTCCGGCTCACCCCCGAACAGACCGCCCTCCTCGACGCCGCCTCCTCCTGACCCCGCCCCACCCGCAGGCTGCGAACCCGCCCCCCGGGCCCGTTCGCAGCCTGCGCCCGTTCCCGGTAAACCCCGTCCGGTTGGAAACGCCGGCCGCGGTGACCAGCCTTGGCCCACGAACGACCTGACGCGGAACAGGACTTCGTCGACGAAGCCACCACGGCGGCGGCATCGCCGGGAATCCCGCCCGGGACGGGATCTTCGACGACGAGGACCGGAAGAAGTACGCGCGCCCGGCCCTCGATTCCGCAAACAATCCGGGCCCGGGCGGTAACACCCGCAGGATGACCGTCGGCCCCGCCGATCCGAGGGCCCGCGCCGGCACCGTCGGCGAAATCCGGACGCCTTTCCGGGCCGTCGTCGAATCGACCCGGGAAAAGACGGCCAACGCGCTCAACGCATCGGCCCATTGGCAGATCGGACCCGAACTGCGCACCCGAGGCCCCCGCGGGGGCGACCAGGTGGCGGCGGTCACGCTTCGGGCCCCCGGCAGCGGCGTGCTGTCGGGGGCCCGATGCGCCCGACGCTACGGCCGCCCGAAGTGGGTCGGGTAGTAGCCCGAGTTGAGGGTGGAGACCCGGACCGTCTTGCCGGGCCGGGGTGCCTCGACGAACTTGCCGCCGCCCAGGTAGATCCCCACGTGGTGGATCCCGGAGGCCCGGCCGCTGTCCGACCAGAACACCAGGTCGCCGCGGCGCAGCTGCCCCGCGCTGATCGGTGTGGTGGCCGCGTACTGGTCGTCGGCCACCCGCGGCAGGCTGATCCCGCTGCGCCGGTAGGCCTGCTGGACGAGCCCCGAGCAGTCGTAGCCCGACGGGCCGTTGCCGCCCCAGACGTACGGCTTGCCCAGCTGGGCGAGCGCGTAGTCGATGGCCGCCTCCATGCTGCCGGAGGCCGGTGCCCGGTCCGCCGAGGGCCGGGCGGGGGCGGGGGCGGGATCAGCACTGCCGCCGGACTGGCCGGTGCGGCTCGCGTAGACGTCGTAGTGGCTGGTCCACCGCCACTCGCCGCTGCCGTTCTTGAACCAGTACTTCGACCCGTCCCAGCCCTGGCGCAGCCCGGAGGAGGAAGCGGAGGAGGCCGAACCGTTGGACACGGCGGCCGCCTTGCCACTGGCACCGCTGGAACCGCCCGAGCCGCCGGACTGGCCGGTGCGGCTCGCGTAGACGTCGTAGTGGCTGGTCCACCGCCACTCGCCGCTGCCGTTCTTGAACCAGTACTTCGACCCGTCCCAGCCCTGCTTCCCGGCCGCGGCGTGCGCGGACCCGGCACCGGCCGTCAGGCCGACCACGCCGGCGCCCGCCAGCACGGTGGTGGCCAGACAGGTACTTCGCACGGCGCGGTGTATTCGGCTGCCGCCGGTCGCCGTCGCGGCGCGGGCGGTGCGCGGACGGGCCGCGCAGTTCGGGCAGCCGCACCCCGCGATCGCGGGGATGCTGCCGGTGCTCTCCTCGAAGCCGATCAGGCCCCGGTCGAGGGCGGCGTCGAAATCGGCGTCGAGGTCGAGACCGGGATCGGCGTACGCGCCGGTGGCTATCCTCATGCGGGTCGTCCTTCCTTCCGCCCGGCCCGTGCGGCCGGGGGCGGTACCGAGGCGGCCACTCCGGCCGGGGCGACGAAGGCGACCAGCAGTTGCTCCATCAGCGCGCTGCGGGCGGCCTCGTCCAGTTCGTGGGCGGTGGCGCGCTCCAGCCGCCGGACGGCGAGCGCCGCCGCCTCGACCGCGTCGTCCACCAGCACCGTCCGCAGGCCCGCGTCCAGGTCCGCCAGCCGGCGGCGGCGCATCGACTCGGCGACCTCGGGCGCGTAGTCCAGCGCCAGCGGCTGCGCCGAGTAGACCTCCAGGCCCGCCGGGGCGACCTCGGCGGCCAGTGCTCTGGTCAGCTCGTCGGCGAACCACTGCCCGTCACGCAGCGCGGGCCCGGGCGCCGCGTTGCTGTCGCACGGCAGGATGGACGCGGTGCGGGTGAGCACCGCTTGGACCTGCTCGCGCAGATAGCTCTCGTGGTCCTCGATCGCCAGCAGCGCCCGCGCGGTGTCCTTGACCCGCCAGACGATCAGCAGCCGGACGACGATCGGCGTGCCGGTCCGGTCGACCGCCTTGACCGGCTCGCTGCGCCAGTGCCGCAGCCGCACGTCCACCCGGCGCCGGCGCAGCAGCGGGTTGACCCAGACCAGGCCGGTGCGGCGGACGGTGCCCCGGTAGCGGCCCCAGCGGGTCAGCACCCGGGTCTCGCCGCCCGCGTTGGCCAGCAGCCCGGCGAGCGCGAACACCACGAGCAGGCCGACCGCGCTGACCGCGGCGACCGACTTGGCGTCCACCTCGGCCTGGCCGCTCGCCTGCGCGGCGGCACTGCGCAGGTCGGGCAGCGCGTCCCAGTACGGGATGACGCCGTCGTGCAGCAGCATCAGCAGCACGCCGGCCACGCCGACCAGCACCACCAGCAGGGCGACCCAGCCGGGCAGGGCGGTGGCGCCGTGCTCGCGGACCGCCTGGTCGGCGCGCGGGGGGCGGCGGGAGGTGGCGGCCGCGGGGGCGCCCACCTGGATGGCTTCCGGGAGCTCGGCGGTCTCCGGGGCGGCCGCCTCCAGCGGGTCGCGAAGGTCGGCGGGAGCGCCGGTGGCCGGGCCGGGGACGACGACCAGCGGAGTGGTCGCGGGGCCGCCGTCGATCGGGCCGAGCAGCTTGGCCGTCTTGGCGGCCGTGGCCGTGGCCAGCGGGCTGGCGCCGGAGGCGGAACGTTCCGGCAAGGCGGGTAGGAGTGGCTTGGGCAGGTGGTCGGGTCGCTGCGAAGAATCGCGGGTGACGTCCATGCACGGATCCTCGGGGTCGGTGTGTCGCGCAACGGGCGGCCCGGATCTGACGGGCAGTGCCAAGATCAGGCTAAGTTCATACGTCATCAAATGCGACATTTATGATGAGGTGTGTCGACATTTGCTGACGAATCGTCCGAAGCCGACCTGACGCGCAGGCACATGAACGGATGGTCGGGATGGTTCAGCGCAGGTCAGCGCCGCCGGACACCGTCGCCACGGGCGAACACCCGGCGGGTGATCAGCCCGATGGCGGCGAGCACCAGCAGGCCACCGGCGACCCCACCGCGCCAACCACTCGCGGTGGACCGCGCGGCCGCCGCCTGAGAGGCCTCCGCGGCCGCCCCCACGGGCGGCGCGCCAGCCGGTGCCGGCAGCTGCCCGGCACCCTCCGCGGCGGACCCGGGCGGTTCGGCCGCCACCGGCGTCGACGACGGTGACGGTGACTGCGACGGAGGCGATGACAGGGGCGGTGGCAGTGACGGTGACGGTGCCGACGCCACGACGCCGACGGCCGCCCGGAACGGGTCGGCGCCCAGGGGCGGAACGGTACGGAGCGTCGGAGCGACGGAACCGGCGGAGGTGGTGGTGGCGGTCGGGACGGTCGGGGTGGCTGAGGCAGCGGACGGTCCGGCCGCCGCCGGAACGGCGATCGGCAGCATGCCCACCGGCGCCGGCGCGAGCACGGACGCCTCGGGCGCCGCCACCGCAGCCGGGCTCGGCGACGAGGTGACCGGGCGCGAAGGCACGGACGTGGATGTGGACGTGGATGTGGACGTGGGCGACATCGCGGGACGAGACGGTCCGGAGGAGGCCACCGGCGCGGAAGCACCGGCCGAGGGCAGCACCGGCACCGGCACGCTCGGACTCGGCCCGCTCGGCACCGAAGCCGAAGCCGACGTCGGCATCGACGTCGACGTCGACGTCGATGCCGATGCCGATGCCGATGCCGATGCCGATGCCGATGCCGACGGGCTCGGCACGGTCGCCACGGTCGACACCGAAGCCGCGGGGCTGGGCCGCACGGGAACCGACGCCCCCGAACTCGGCACCGCAGAAGCCGACGCCGACGCCGAAGCCGACGGGCTCGGCACGGTCGGCACCGAGGCCGCGGGGCTGGGCCGCGCGGGGACCGACGCCCCCGAACTCGGCACCGCAGGAACCGAAGCCGACGCCGATACCGACGCCGCCGGGCTCGGCGCCGCCGCGACGCGCACCGGCACGGCGTCCGCCACCGCCCCGTTCCCCGCCAGGTCGGTCGCCGTGACGACCAGCCACTGCTGTCCGTCCGTCAGGTCCCGGTTGGCGGTGCAGGTCCAGCTGCCGTCGAGAGCCGCCGTCGCCCCGCACAGCACCGTCCGCTCGCCCGCCGCCGAGCCCGCGCCCGAGGCCGCCGAGCCGCCCGCCCGCGCCGTGACCAGCACCTTCGAGCCCGGCTCGGCCCGCCCGGTGAACGTCGGCCGGCTGACCCGCAGGGTCGCCCCGGCGGCCGGGGAGCCGAGCACCGGCTTGTCCGGCGGGACGGTGTCGACGACCAGCGCGACCGCCTGTCCGGCCGTCCGGTTCCCGGCCGCGTCGACCGCGACGGGGGTGAGCAGGTGGCGCCCGTCCACCAGGTTCTCGACCGGCAGGCAGGACCACTGGCCGTCCGCCCGGACGGCGCTGCGGCACAGTTCGGCGGCCTGGTCGGTGACCGCGACGGTACTGCCCGCCTCGCCGGTGCCGGTGAGCTGGATCCCCGGGTCGTTGGTGTACTCCGGCAGGGTGAGGACGGGCGCTGCGGGCGGCGCCGTCTTCACGGTGACCCGGACGGCCTCGCCGCGCAGCACCACGCCACCGCTGGTGATCTCGACCGGGGTGAGGGAGTGCGGGCCTGCGGTGAGCGCTTCACCGGGCCGGCAGGACCAGTCGCCGCCGCGCTCGACCCGGGCCCGGCAGGCCGTGGCGTCGCCGTCCCGGATCTCCACCGAGGCGCCGGCGACCGCTCCGTCGCCGTGGATCCGCGGGCGGGCTTCGGCGAGGACGGCGCCGTCGACGGGTTCGGCGATCTCGGGCCGGGCGGCGCCGACGGTCAGTTTGATCCGCTGGTCGGTGACCTGCCCGGAGTCGGCGAAGCCACCGGAGGGGACGAGTTGGCTGGCGTCGCGGGCGATCCGCAGCCGGGCCCAGGTGCCGCCCGAGCCGGCGCCGGTCGGGACGGTCCATTCCAGGGTCGCGGTGTCGGCGCCGGCCGGGATCTCGGTCTGCACCCGCTCGGCGGGGTCGAAGCGCCCGCTGTGGTCGAAGTCGATCCAGCCGGCCAGGGTCGCGGGCTGGTCGCCGACCGCCACCGGGACGGTGAGCCGGTAGTAGTGGCCGATCGCGGCCTCGGTGGGGAAGCTGATCGACGGGTCGGCGCCCTGGTACTCGCCGCGGCCGGGCTGGAGCCTGGGCGGCGGCGGGCTGGCGAAGACGCTGCGCCGGCCGGCCCCGTGGTCGAGCTGGACCAGCGGCTCGCCGGTCGGCCGGTCGGCCGTGCCCCGGTCGTCGGGGGACGGGGGGCTGGTGCGGTGCGCAGCGCCGGCGGCGTCCGCGCCGAGGAACAGGTCGGAGAGCACGTGCGAGGCGTTGCCGTAGTTCTGCGGGGCGGTGCCGAGGTCCTCGTCGACGGTGACGGTGTAGGCCTGGCGCAGGACGGGTGGGGCGGTGGTGCTGCCGGCCCGGGCGGTGGAGCGCTGCTCGACCCGGAAGACCGCGGTGCGCAGGGTGCCGGCGAGTTCCAGGGTGCCTTCGGAGACGGAGCCGGCCGCGCCGTCGGAGCTGCCGTCTGCGCCGACGGGCGCGAGGGCGTTGGCGTCGACCGTCCAGCCGGGCCAGTCGGTGCGGTTGACCAGGGTGGGGGCGGCGGGTGAGCCGCCGGTGAGGGTCAGCCGGGCCGCGGTGCTGGTGGTGCCGGACTTCCCGGTGGCGAGCGCGGCCAGTCCGCTGAGGTGCAGCCGGGGATTGCGGACCGGTCGGGAGAAGGCGAGCCGGAGCGTTCCTACGGTGCGCCAGGATCCGTCCGCCTGGGGGCGGTTCTCGGTGACGCTGAAGGTCTGCGCAGGGTTTCCGGGGTGCATTCCGTCCGTGTACGGCCCGGCCGCGCGCCCGCCGCCGGGGCGGTCGGCCAGTTCGCCGGCCGCGGCGGCCACCTCGGTGCCCGGGGTGGCGGCGAATTCGAGCTGGACGGAGAGGCCGGAGGGCAGGACCGCCCGGTGATCCCCGGACCAGGCGTCAGGGGACTGCTGGGCCATCGAGAGTGGGGCGTTCCAGCCGGTCAGCAGCCCGGCCACGAGGACGGTCAGGGCGGCGGCCGTGCGGGGAAACTGTCGGCCCATCCGGCTCTCCTTCGCGGTCGGCTGCCGGGGTGCCGGGCAGCCTGGGCACAAGATCTGACAAAAAGGAATCACGATCCTGAACCGGTCATACTGCGACACCTGGGCTTATAGCCGGGTCCCACCCGTTTGGCGGTCATCCGAGCGACAGGACGGGATGTACCCGAAACAGATGCATTTCATCCATTAGGCCCGCAAATCCAGAACGGATCAGGCACCCGGCGCCCTCGTCCGGACCCGGAAACGGGAGAAGCCCCCGGCCGGTGGCCGGGGGCTTCTCGATGGTGCGCTCAGCAGGATTCGAACCTGCAACCTCTTGATCCGTAGTCAAGTGCTCTATCCGTTGAGCTATGAGCGCAAGGAACGGGCGAACCCGATCTTGCGGAGATTGGTGCGCTCAGCAGGATTCGAACCTGCAACCTCTTGATCCGTAGTCAAGTGCTCTATCCGTTGAGCTATGAGCGCTCGCCCTGATGAACGGTGCCAGCGGGGCGGTGCGGGGACAACATTACATGACCTGCGACGCGGGACGAAATCGATTGCTCCCTCCCTCCGGGCCGACCCCCTGGAGGCCACTCGGGGCCCCCGGCGGCCCCGGCCTGCGGGGCAGGTCGGGAGGCAGGCGGGGAGACAGGTCGGGAAGGTGGGCGGCGGGGTGGGTCCGAAACCTCCCCGGGGATGAGGAAAGCCCCGCCGACAAGATCGTCGACGGGGCTTTCCGGCTGCGGAGGCTGAGGGATTTGAACCCTCGATCAGGAATAACCCCGAAACCGCATTAGCAGTGCGGCGCCATAGACCGGACTAGGCGAAGCCTCCTCCACAGGGACCACGTCCGCGTGAGCGGACCCGTTCCGTGTGCCTGAGATGATGCCACAACCGTGGGGTTCGGCACCAACCACCGCCCACGTTACTAGGCGGGTCGACCCCGCCGCAAAGAAGAATGAGATACTGCCGTCTCCGGAGGAGCTGCCCTGAGCCGAGGAGACCTGTCGACGTGAGCAGCAGGCCGATCCGAGGCGCTGCTCGCCTCGCCGCCATACTCGACGCCCTGCCCGACGCGTTGTTGCTGGTGAACAGCAACGGCACCGTCGTGGACGCCAACAGCGCAGCCGTCCAGGCGCTCCAGACGCCCGGCACCTCGCTGGTCGGCATGGGCGTGCTGGACCTCCTGCCCGAGTTCGACCCCAGCCGGATCCCCGGCTCGATGCGCCCGGCCGCCCGCGACGGCGACGAGCCCGACCGCCCGGTCCGGATGACCGCCCGGCGCACCGACGGCACCAGCTTCCCGGTCGAGGTCTCCGGCAACGACTTCCCCGACGACGGCACCGGCGAGGGCCGCGGCTACGGGCTCACCTCGTACGACTCCTACCGCGAGCGCTCCCGCCCGTCCTCCGCGAGCGACCTGCTCCTGCTGCTGGTCCGCGACCTCTCCAGCCGGCTCGGCGTCGAGGCCGAGCTGCGCCGCCAGCACAAGCAGACCGAGATGATCCTGCGCGCCGCCGCCGAGGGCGTGCTCGGCGTCGACCTCGAAGGCCGCTGCGTGCTGGTCAACCCGGCAGCCGCGCACATCCTGGAGTACCGGGCGAGCGAGCTGGGCGGGCGCGAACTGCACCCGCTGATCCAGCACTCCCGGGCCGACGGCACCCCGCTGGCGCTGGAGGAGTCCGCGCTGCTGGACACCCTGACCTCCGGGCGCAAGCACCGGGTGCGCGGCACCGTGCTGTGGCGCAAGGACGGCCGCCCGGTCACCGTCGACCTCACCACCGCGCCGGTACGGGACGGCGACCAGCTGGTCGGCGCGGTGATGACCTTCACCGACCGCAGCCGCGAACTCGCCCTGGTCGCCCGCAACGAACACCTCACCGCCGTCCTGGAGAGCGAACTCGGCGGCGCGCTGACCGCGCTGAACCAGCGACTGGACGCGCTCGCCGCCGACCCGGCCGGGCAGCTGTGGCCGGAGGCCAACTGGACGCTGCGCCGGCTCGCCGACGAGTGCCGCCGGTTCAGCCGGCTGATCGACGGCGTGCTCGCGCACCAGCGCTCCGAGGCCGGTGAGACCGACGAGACCGCCCCGGCGGACGGCCCGGACGCGAAGGGCGGCAAGGACGGCAAGGACCGCCGCAAGCCGACCGAACGACGGGTGCCCGTCGCCCTGGACAAGGTCGTCCGACGGGCCGTCGAGGCGGCCGGCGAGCTGGTCGGCCCGGGCCGGGTGCGGTTCTCGGTGCACGCCGCCGCCGTCGAGGTGATCGCCGACGAACGCCGGCTCGCCCAGGCGCTGGCCCACCTGGTCGCCGACGTCAGCGGCATCGGCCTCGCCCTGGACGCCCCGGCCGCCCCCTCCCCCGGCCTGGCCGCCCCCGGCGCACCCGCCGCGCTGCCCTCCGGTGGCGAGCCGCCGACCGTCGTCCTGGCCGCCGCCCAGCGCGGCGAGGTCGCCCGGGTCGAGATCCGCGGGCCCGGCCTCGGCGGCAGCCCCGTCCACCTGCCGATAGCCCGCGCGGTGGTCGAGCGCCACGGTGGCGTGCTCCAGCCGCACGAGCTGCCCGGCAAGGCCGGCACCACGTACGTCGTCGAGCTGCCGTTGGACCCGGCCGCCGCGAAGGCCGCCGCCGAGCGCGCGGCCGCCGAGGGCCGCTCCGACCGGCCCAAGGAGGGCGACAGCGCCGTCCTGCCCGATCTGCCGGGCATCCCGCAGCTGCCCAGCAGCGACGAGGCCGCCGAGCCGGTCGCCGACGGCGCCGAGCAGCCCGAGCGCGAGACCCCGGCCCCGGCCGCGGAGGCGAAGCAGCCCGCCGAGGAACCCGCCGCCGAGCGGCGCGGCCGCCGGGGCCGCCCCGCCGCCGAGGAACCCGCGCCCCCGGCCCGGACCGCCCCCAGCGCCCCCGCCGACCAGTGGCCGAACGCCCCCGCCCGGATCGAGCGGGCCGTCCCCGAACAGTGGAACGGCACCGGCAACGACCCCGCGTACGGCCGCCAGGGCGTGGCCGGTCCGGACGGCGCGCAGCGCGACCCCTGGGGCAAGGACGACGGCCGCTCCGGCCCCGCCTACGCCGTCCCCGTCGAGGGCGAGCGCCCGCAGCAGCACCGGACCGGCGGGCGCGAACCGCTCGCGCTCGGCCCCGGCACCGGTGCCGCCCCCGCCCCCGCCCCCGCCCCCGCCCCCGCCGACGGCACCCCGGCCGGCGGCACGCCCGCCGCGGAAGGCGCCCCGGCCGCCGACGGCGCCGAGACCAAGCCCCGCCGGCGCCGCGCCCTGCCCTCCACCGAGGACTCCTCCGGCGGCTTCGCCCTCCCCGGCGCCACCGACACCCCGGTGTACCCCGGACTGGAGCACGCCCTGCCGGCCGGCCCGGCGCCCGCGCAGCCCGAGCCCGCCGCCGCACCGACCGGCCGCCGCCGCCGGCTGGCCGTGCCGCCCGGCCCCGGCCAGGAGACCCCGGCCGGACCGTCCGACCAGACCCCGCAGGAGGACCGGCCCGCGCCCGGCGGCCCCGCCGCGCTGCCGCCCGCCCGCCCGGCACTGCCCGCCGCCGAGGACCCGTCCGGCCCGCGCCCGGTCGGCACCGGCCTCGCCGAACTCGCGCCGCCGCGCCCGCTGGGCGGTTCGCCGACGCCCGCCGCCGGACCGCAGCCGCCCGTCCCGGCCGAGACCAGGACCGCCCCGCGCCCGATGGCCGAACTGCCCGCCGCCGCCGGCGACCGGACCGACGAGCAGCCGCCGGCCATGGCCGGCCCGAACGGATCGAACGGCTCGAACGGCGAGGGCGGCAGCGCCCGTCGGCTGCTGGTCTGGCCCGAGCCCGATCCGGCCACCCGGCAGGCGCTCCAGGAACGCGGCTACCGCCCGGTGATCGTCCGCTCCCGCGAGGAGGTGGACGCCCAGGTCGCCGGCTTCCCCGCGGCGCTCTTCGTCGACCCGCTGACCAGCCCGATCACCCGCACCGCGCTGCAGTCGCTGCGCACCGCCGCGCTCAACAGCCGGGTCCCGGTGCTGGTCACCGCCGGTCTCGGCCAGGCGACCCGGGACGCCGCGTACGGCGCCGACCCGGCCGTGCTGCTGCGCGCCCTCGCGCCGCGCGACGGCGAGCACCACGCCCCGCGCGTCCTGCTGGTCGAGGGCGACCCGGACATCGCCGCCGCCATGATCAGCAGCCTGGAGCGGCGCGGCATGCACGTCGAGCACGCGGTGGACGAGAACGACGCCGTCGCCCGGGCCAGCAGCGTGCAGCCCAACCTGGTGGTGATGGACCTGCTCCAGATCCGCCGCCGCCGGGTCGGCCTGCTGGACTGGCTGCGCGCCAACGACCGGCTGCACCGCACCCCGCTGGTGGTCTACACCTCGGTGGACCTCGACCCGCGCGAACTGCCCCGGCTGCGCACCGGCGAGACGGTGCTGTTCCTCGCCGAGCGCTCGACCAGCGCCGACGTCCAGTCCCGGATCGTCGACCTGCTCGGGCGGATCGGCGCGATGGGCGAGGCGGGCGTCGCCGCGGCGGGCTGACCGCACCCTGACGCCGAGGACCGGCGAGACCCACCCGGCACGGCCGAGGGCCGGCCACCCCGCTGGAACGGGGGTGGCCGGCCCTCGGCGGTCGGGCGGGCGGCTACTCCTTGCCGAGCACCGTCACGTCCAGTTCGTCCGCCGCGTAGCTGGCGCGGATCACCTTCTTGTCGAACTTGCCGACCGAGGTCTTCGGCACCGACTCGACGATCGACCAGCGCTCCGGCAGCTGCCAGGAGGCGATGCGTCCGGCCAGGAAGGCCCGCAGCTCGCTCAGCCCGGCCGTGGCGCCCGGGCGCAGCACGACCGTGGCCAGCGGGCGCTCGCCCCACCTCTCGTCCGGGACGGCGACCACGGCGGCCTCGGCCACCTCGGGGTGGGCCATCAACTGGTTCTCCAGTTCGACCGAGGAGATCCACTCGCCGCCGGACTTGATCACGTCCTTGGCCCGGTCGGTGAGGGTCAGGTAGCCGTCGGCGGTGATGGTGCCGACGTCGCCGGTACGCAGCCAGCCGTCCTCGGAGAACTTGTCGTCCGGGCGGACCGGGTCCTGGCCGGCACCGCCGTAGTAGGCCCCGGCGATCCACGGGCCGCGCACCTCCAGCTCGCCCGCCGCGACGCCGTCGTGCGGCATCCGCTCACCGGACGGGCCGACCAGCCGGGCCTCGACGGAGGCCGGGAAGATGCCCTGGGTGACGCGGTAGGGCCACTCCTCCTCCGGGGTGAGGCCGCCGGGCGGCTGGGCGAAGGAGCCGAGCGGCGAGGTCTCGGTCATGCCCCAGGCGTGCAGCACGCGGATGCCGTGGCGCTCCTCGAAGCCCTTCATCAGCGAGGGCGGGCAGGCGCTGCCGCCGATGACCACCATCCGCAGGCTGGAGGTGTCGTAGTCGCCCGCGTCGAGCTCGTCCAGCAGGCCGCTCCAGATGGTCGGGACGGCGGCGCCGACGGTGGGCCGGACGGCGGCGATCATCTCGGCCATCGGCTTGGGCTGGAGGAAACGATCCGGCATGAGCAGGTTGGCACCGGACATGAAGGCGGCGTGCGGGATGCCCCAGGCGTTCACGTGGAACATCGGGACCACCGGCAGCGCGGTGTCGCGCGGGGTGAAGGCGAAGTTGTCGCCGGCGTTGACCTGGAGGCAGTGCAGGTACACCGAGCGGTGGCTGTAGAGCACGCCCTTCGGGTCCCCGGTGGTGCCGGAGGTGTAGCAGAGCACGGCGGCCTCGCGCTCGTCGAGGTCGCCGCGCCACGGGTAGGCGGTGGGCCGGCCCGCGATCAGCTCCTCGTAGTCGTGCACGGTGCCCGGGAAGCCGGCCAGCAGCGAGCGGTCGCCGGGGCCGTTCACCACGATGTGCCGCAGCGTCGGGGCGAGGTCCGGCAGGACGGCGGCGAGCAGCGGGAGCACGCTGCCGTCCACGATCACCGCGTGGTCGGCGGCGTGGTTGACGATGAACGACAGCTGGTGGGCGGGCAGCCGCAGGTTGAGCGTGTGCAGCACGGACCCCATCGCGGGGACGGCGAGGTACGCCTCCAGGTGGACGGAGTTGTTCCACATCAGGGTCGCGACCCGGTCGTCGCCGGTCACCCCCAGTTCGTCGCGGAGCGCGTGGGCGAGCTGCGCGGCCCGCGCCCCCACCTCGGCGTACGTCCGCACGACCGGCCCGGTGCCGGCCCAGGTGGTGACGGTGGACCGGCCGTGGATGGTGGACCCGTGCTCCAGAATCCGGGCGACGGTGAGCGGGACGTCCTGCATCGTGCTGAACACGGGTCCTCCTTGACCTGGCGGCACTGGCGGCTGCGCCTGCGGCGCCTACCGGGCGGTAATGCGCGCGGACCTGCCCGATTGTGCCGCCCCGCCCCGCCCGCTGTCAGTATCCCGGCGCCGTTGCCCAGATCACGGATCGGCGACGTCTCAGCCCGCGGTCGGGCCGTCGACGTGGTCGCGGTCGATCGTGAGGGTGGCGCCGCCGTAGGTCTCCTCGACGTTGCCGCGGTACTGGTGGACGCGCTGGTGGTCGCCCCAGAGGTCGGAGCCGAGGGCGCCGGAGCCGGTGGTGTCGGCCCGGTCGTCCCAGCGGGCGTACCAGAGGGCGTCGGGTAGCGGGAAGCTGCCGGCCCGGGCGGCGGCGGCCAGGTCGGCGATGCCGGAGTCGAGGCTGGAGTAGAAGCCGGAGCGGTAGCCGGCGGCGTGCAGGGCCTGGGTCCAGCCGACGGCGAAGTCGACCACGGCCTGGCCGCAGGCGGGGTCGCGCATCGGGTAGGCCTCGATGTCGAGGTAGACCGGGCCGCCCTTGCCGAATCCGAGCGAGCCCATCGCGTGGACGGCTTCGGTGGCCTCGTCCCGGCCCTGCTCGACCGCGTGGGCGGGGTCGATCTTGCGCGGCTTGTTGCCGACTTCGCTGCACGGTGCCTGGAGCCCGACGTGGGCCGGCAGGAAGCGCCAGCCCAGCGCGCGGGCCTGGCGCACCCACTCGGCGGTGAGCCGGGGCTGGCCGCAGCCGCGCTGGGCGCCGCTGACGTAGATGCCGAGCGCGCCGTACGGGGAGGCCCCGTGCCAGGCCCGCAGGGTGTCGAGGGGCGGCGCGGCGCAGACGTCGAAGGCGGGGCCGGTGAAGTCGTCGTGGATCCTGGGCGGGCCGAACCGGTCGGACAGGGTGAGGGCCCGGATGCGGGGGAGGGCGGCGGCCCCGGCGCTCACGCCCGTCCCGTCGGTGGCCAGCAGGAGCACGAGGGAGGCGGCGAACAGGGCCACGGGGCGGAGATAGCGCACCCGCCCTTGCTACTGACGGACCATCGGACGAATGCGGCAACCACGCCGGGCGCACCGGGAGAGCTCACCCTTTCGGCCGTACCCATCCGCATCCGTCCCGATAGTTGTAACGAGCTTGCCCGTTTGTCACTCCTTACGGCAAACTCGCCCATATGCCCAGCTCCCATCCCAGCGAAACCACCGCCCCGATGCCGGCTGCCGCCGTCGCCGAGGCGCTTGCCATGCCGCCCGCCCCCCAGGGCGAGCCCGCCGGCGAGCGGGGCAGCTGGCGACGAGGCGGGGCACCCGGCTCCACGGCACCGCCCGACGCTCCCCTCGGCCGACCCACCGGCCGACTCCCGAAGGTCCTGCGGCGCCCGGAGAGGATCCCGGCGCCGCTTCTCTGTCTGACCGCGATGTTCCTGGTGCAGACCGGGATCGCGCTGTCCAAGCCGCTGTTCGGCCCGCTCGGGGTCAGCGGCACCACCTTCCTGCGGCTGGGCTTCGCGGCGGTCATCCTGCTCGCCGTCACCCGGCCCCGGCTGCGCGACAAGCGCCCGCGCGACCTCGCCGCCGCGGCCCTGCTGGGCGTGGCCTCGGCCGGGATGACCTTCCTGTTCGCCGGGGCGATCGACCGGCTGCCGATGGGCACCGCCGCGACCATCGAGTTCCTCGGCCCGCTCGCGGTCGCCCTGGTCTTCGCCCGGCGCGCCAGCCACCTGCTCTGGGCGCTGCTCGCCGCCGGCGGCGTCGTCCTGCTGACCCTGCTCGGCGAGGGCGGCGACGGGGGCGGGCTCGACCCGGTCGGCCTGCTCTACGCCTTCGGGGCGGCCGCCTGCTACGCCGCGTACATCCTGTTCACCGACAAGGTCGGCGCCGCCTTCCAGGGCTTCCAGGGACTGGCGGTGTCGATGACGGTCGGCGCGCTCGCCCTGGCGCCGTTCGGACTCGGCCAGGCCTGGGACGGGCTGACCGCGCCCGGCGCCTCGCCGCTGGGGCTGCTGGCCGCGGTGGCCGGGGTGTCGCTGCTGCTGCCGGTGATCCCGTACGCGCTGGAGATGACCGCGCTGCGACGGATGCCGCAGCGGGTGTTCAGCGTGCTGGTCAGTCTGGAGCCGGCGGTCAGCGCGCTGGTCGGCCTGGTGGTGCTCGGCCAGCTGCTGGGCGTGCCGCAGCTGGCCGGGATCGGCTGTGTGGTGGCGGCCAGCGTGGGAGCCACGCTGACCGGGCGGCGGTAGGGGCGGCGCGGTCGGTCCGAGGGCCGGGCCCTCGGACCGTCAGAGCGTCAGAGCGTCAGAGCGTCACGGCCACAGCAGGGTGCGCGACCACTCCGGGGTCCGGACCGGGCCGGTGCGGGTGTACCGCAGCCGGACGTGCCGGCGCTGCGCGTCGCCCTGCCAGTACTCCACCTCGTGCGCCCACAGCGTGTAGACCGCGTGCCCGGCCGCGACGGCGTCCGGGGTGGCCTCCAGCCGGCGGCGGGCGACGGCGACGGCCTCGTCGTACTCGGCGAGCGAGGCCATCGGCTCGCTCTGCCGCCCGACCAGCGCGCCGACCCGGGCGTCCGGGGAGCGGGTGGCGAACTCGGCGGCGGCGACCAGGTCGGCGGCCCGCTCGACGGTGCCGCGGACCCGCACCTGGCGGCCCAGCTGGGGCCAGTAGACGGTCAGCGCGGCGGCCGGGTGGTCCGCCAGCTGGCGGCCCTTGGGGCTGTCGGCGGCGGCGGAGAAGACCCAGCCGGTGCCGGCCGCGTCGACGTCGCGCAGCACCAGCACCCGGGCGTCCGGCAGGCCGTCCGCGTCGACCGTGGAGAGGGTGACCACCTGCGGGTCCGGCACGCCGGCGGCCAGCGCGGTGGCGAGCCAGTCCACGAACAGCGGGCCGGGCTCGGCGGGCGCGGCCTCGGCGTCGAAGGTCGGCAGCGGGCGGGCCATCGGCGGGCGGCCGAGCAGCAGCTCGGGCACGGACTTCGGCTCGGGCCGGTGCTCGGCCGGCTCCCGGCGGGCGTCCGGCCCGGATCGCGGATCCGGCTCCGGTGCAGGCCAGGCCTCGCCCGGGCCGGTCAGGCCCTCCTCCTCCGCCGCCATCGCGCGCCCTCTCCTCCGGTTGCCGCGGTCGCCGCCCCGGCCGGGCCGTCCTTCCCGGGCCCGGGCACGTGGTGCGCTGTCGGAGCGCAACCGTACCGCCGAACACCGACGGCTCCGGGCGCGGGCCCTCGCTGGACGCGTTCGCGCAGTCCGGGCGGGCCTCGACGGGCGGTCCCGAGCGGTGTCGGCGGCGACGGGCGGCCGGCGGCGAGCGGGCCCGGGGCGGTTCGCGCCCGGCTCCGGACGCACTCGTGGGCGGTGCCGATGGCGGCACCGCCCACGAGGCCGGCTTCGCGGTGACCCTTTCCGCTGGCCGGTCATGCGCTGTTCTGATCCGCGCCCGGGCGGGAGTTCCGCCCGGAGACTGGTTCGAGCCCCTCCGCGAGTGCTCAGCTCACCCGCGGCCGCCCACCTCCGGCGCCCCCGCCGTCGGTGGTGCCCGATCGGATCAGTGGAAGATCGGGGCGAACACGACGTTGATGTTCTTGTTGGACTGCCCGGCCAGGATGGTGCCCGCGTTGTCCTTCACCGCGAGGGTGTTGTTCTGGTTCGAGGCACCCGTCCCGGTGGCGGTCTGCTGGGTGGAGATGTAGTTGCCGTCGACCCCGCCGAACACGTTGCCCGTGCCGACGTTGGACACCACGCCGGCGTTGGAGCCGGCACCGGCGCCCGCACCGTTGTCGGCGGCCGCAGCACCGGCGCCGGCCAGCAGCAGGCCGGCCGCGAGCGGGGCGGCGAGCAGGAGTCCGGCCACCCGGCGGGTGTGGATGCGAGCCATGAGAGCCTCCAAGAAGCTGTAAATCGTGCAATTGTCGAGCAGGGGGTGCGGGAGTTCGCCGGCCAGACGAACACCTGCGGGCTGCGACGCCGAGAGACAGACTTCCGCAACAAATCGACAAAGCACTAGTCGACGGAGCAGTTTTCGCCCGTTAGCGTGATATCCACCCGGGCTGCGCATAACGGACCGAAAATCGGACAGTGCGCCGACACACCCCTACTGAGCTGGGGCTTTGCCCGGATGACGACCTCCCGGAAGGCCCTCCAGACAGGGCGCTCCGCCATCACACGAACCACCGGGCGCACCACCCCGGCGCAGGGAAATCAGGGAACGCGCCCCCGAAAAGTTCGACCACCCTCCCATGTCGACTTTTCCAGCCATTCCCAGACCATCGGAAAGTCGTACTGGAATATGGGGGGAAATGCCATCACACCATCTTGCCCGGGTTCATGATTCCCAGCGGATCGAAGACCGCCTTCAGCTGTCGCTGGAGGTCCAGCGCGACCGGCCCCAGCTCGCGCGCCAGCCAGTCCCGCTTGAGCAGCCCCACCCCGTGCTCCCCGGTGATCGTGCCGCCCAGCTCCAGCCCCAGCGCCATGATCTCGTCGAAGGAGCGCTGCGCCCGCGCCGCCTGCTCCTCGTCCGAGCCGTCGAAGATCACGATCGGGTGGGTGTTGCCGTCCCCGGCGTGGCTGACCACCCCGATGGTCAGCGCGTGCCGCTCGGCGATCACCGCCACACCGTTCAGCATCTCGGCCAGCCGGGAGCGCGGCACCGCCACGTCGTCGATCATCGTGGTGCCCAACCGGTCCAGCGCGGGCAGCGCCAGCCGCCGCGCCTCCAGCAGCAGCTGCGACTCCGCCTCGTCCTCGGCCGGCACCACCTCGGTCGCCCCGGCGGCCCGGCAGAGCTCCGCCACTCGCGCCAGCCCGGCCTCCCGGTCCGGCCCGTCGAAGGCCACCAGCAGCAGCGCCCGGGTCGTCTCCGGCAGCCCCATCCGCCCCAGGTCGTTGACCGCCCGCACGCTGACCGCGTCCATCAGCTCCATCAGCGACGGGGTCAGGCCGCACGCCATCACCTCGCAGACGGCCGCGCCCGCCGCGTCCGCGCTCGGGAACTCCGCCGCCAGCGCCAGCTGCGGCGCCGGCGCGGGGCGCAGCGCGAGCACCGCCCGGACCACCACGCCCAGCGTGCCCTCCGAGCCGACCAGCAGCCGGGTCAGGTCGTACCCGGCCACGCCCTTGGCCGTCCGACGCCCGGTGGACAGCAGCCGCCCGTCCGCCAGCACCACGTCCAGGCCGAGCACGTACTCGCTGGTGACGCCGTACTTCACGCAGCAGAGCCCGCCCGCGCCGGTGCCGATGTTGCCGCCGATCGTGCAGGACTCCCAACTGGACGGGTCCGGCGGGTATGACAGGCCCAACTCCTCGACTGCTCGCGACAGTTCGGCGTTCACCACGCCGGGCTCGACCACCGCGATCCGGTTCACCGGGTCGAGCTCCAGGATCCGGTTCAACTTCACCATCGACAGCACGATGCAGCCGTCCACGGCGTTCGCCGCCCCCGACAGCCCGGTCCGCGCCCCCTGCGGCACCACCGGCACCCGCAGCGCGGTGGCGGTGCGCAGCACGTGCTGCACCTGCTCGACCGTCTCCGGGAACACCACCACGGCGGGCGCACCGGCGGCGCAGAAGCCGGCCATGTCGTGGCGGTAGGCGGCGGTCACGTCCGGATCCACCACCACCGCCCCGGCCGGAAGGCCCTGCGCCAGTCGGTCCGTCAGGTCACCCATCGCCGCCTCCGCTCGCCGCCCGCCACCTCCACCGCACTCTGCCCGCCCGCCGGGGGCCGGGCAAGTGGGCCCCCGGCGGATCCGCGGGCGTGAGCCCCGGCCGGACCGGGCCTACCGGCGGACCACCGGCTCCTGGAACTCCGTGACCCATCGCGCCGGGTCGTCCGGGCACTCCAGGTAGAGCTCCCGGGCGTAGCCGGCCGAGCGGTAGCCGTTCGCGTCGATGAAGCGGGCCAGCTCCTGGAAGCTCCCCATCGCCTCGTCCATCGAGCCGCGGTGCACGACCGTCGCCGCCTCCTCGATCGGCGGCAGGTCGAGCACCGCGAAGCCGTACCGGCCCGGCTCCACCGCCGGCCCGACCGGGACGGCCACCCGGATCAGCACCGTGCCCTCGCCCTCCGGCACGTCCTCGTACCGGGCGACGGACGGGCCCGCCTCGGCGATCCCGGCCTCGACCAGCCGCCGGCACAGCTCCGCGAACAGCGGGCCGATCACCGGTCCGATGTCCTCCGGCTGGTAACTCGCGGCCACCGCGGTCAGTTCGGCCACCCGGACGGACGGCACCCGCTTCAGTACGACGTCGTGTGCGGACATGGTCCCCTCGCTCTCGATCGTCCGGAGCCTCGCCTCCACCCGGGTCAGCCGCTGCTCGTCCGCGGCGATCGCCTCGGCGAGTTGGGCCCGGCGCAGCCGCAGCATCCCGCGCAGTTCGGCCGCGTCCACCTGCTCGTCCAGGACGGCCCGCACCTGCTGCAGCGTGAAGCCGAGCTCCTTGAGCGCGATCACCCGGTTGAGCCGGGCGAGTTGGGACGCCTCGTAGGACCGGTACCCGCTGACCGGGTCCACCCTGGCGGGCCGCAGCAGCCCGATCGCGTCGTAGTGGCGCAGCATCCGCACCGACACCCGGCCGTGGCTGGCGAAGTCTCCGATGTTCAACATGGTGCCCCCACTCCACCCCCTGCCACCGTGTCAGGGTCAACCCCCGCCCGCCGAAAACGCGGAAGGCGGGTGCCGAGTGATCTCGGCACCCGCCCTGAGCAGGTGGTTCTCCAACCAGCGGAGAGCGTGGGATTCGAACCCACGGTACGGGGTCACCGCACGACAGTTTTCAAGACTGTTCCCTTAGGCCGCTCGGGCAGCTCTCCAGGCGGAGGTCAGCCTAACGGGTCCGGCGGGGTTCGGTGCACACCGTTTCGTGCGGGTGGGGGTCAGCTGTCGCCGTCCCGCTGGCCGAGGGTGACCTTGGTGTTGAACTGCTGGCCGTTGCGGGTGTACTCGACGTCGACGGTCTCGCCGGGCTTGTGCGTCCAGATCCGGCTGACCAGGGCGGGGCCGTTGTCGATCGGCACTCCGCCGAGCTTGGTGATGACGTCGCCCGGCTTGAGACCGGCCTTGTCGGCGGCGCCGCCGGGGGTGACGGCGGGCTGGCCCTGGATGTCGCGGGACTGGATCTGCGCGCCGTCGCCCTTGTAGTCGTCGTTGCGCAGCACGTCGAGCTTGGCGTAGACCGGCTTGCCGGTCTTGATCAGGGTGTCGGCGACCCACTTGGCCTGGTTGATCGGGATGGCGAAGCCGAGGCCGATGCTGCCGGCCCGGCCGTTGGCGGAGGCGTTGGACTGGATCGCCGAGTTGATGCCGATCACCGAGCCGCTGGAGTCGAGCAGCGGGCCGCCGGAGTTGCCGGGGTTGATGGAGGCGTCGGTCTGCAGCGCGTTCATGTAGGAGGACTGGCCGCCGGTCTCGTCGCCGGAGGCGACCGGGCGGTCCTTGGCGCTGACGATGCCGCTGGTGACGGTCGACTCCAGGCCGTACGGCGCACCGATCGCGACGGTGGCGTCACCGACGTTGACCTTGTCGGAGTCGGCCAGCGGAAGCGGGGCCAGCTTGCTCTTCGGCGGGTTGTCGATCTTGACCACGGCGACGTCGTAGCCCTCGGCGTGGCCCAGCACGGACGCGTTGTAGGACGTGCCGTCGGCGAACTTGACGGTCAGTTTGCCGCCGTTGAGGGTCGGCGCGACCACGTGGTTGTTGGTGAGGATGTGGCCCTCGGTGTCGAAGACGAAGCCGGTGCCGGTGCCGGACTCGCCGTTGCCCTGCGCCTTGATGGTGACGACGCTGGGCAGCGCCTTCTGCGCGATGCCGGCGATCGAACCGGGGGCGGGCTCGTTCTTCTGGGTGTTGCTGGCCTGGACGGTGGTGCTGCGGTGGTCGTCGGCGCTGTTGGTGCTGTCGTTGCGGTCCGCGACGGTCACGCCGAGCGCACCGCCGGCCACGCCGGCGACCAGCGCGACGGCGGCGATCAGGGCGACCAGGCCGCCGCCGCGCTTCTTGCGCGGGCCGCCGGGGCCGCCGGGGTAGTCGGCCGGGTAGCCGAGCGGTCCGGCCGGGCCGCCCGGGTAGCCCGCGCCGCCGCCGGCGTCGTGGGCGGCACCCCAGCCGCCGAGCGGCTGGCCGGCGCCGAACGGGTGGTGGCCGGGCGCGGGGTGCGCGGCGGGCGCGCCGGGGGCGGCCGGGGTGCCGTACGGGTCGTGCGGGCCGGCGGCGGGGACGCCGTGGGCCGGGGTGGCGTACGGGTTGGCGCCCGACGGCAGGGCCGGGCTCTCGGCGACGGGTGCGGCGGGTGCGGTGGGTGCCGCCGGCGCGGCCGGGACCGGCGGGGCGGGCGGCAGGACCGGCGGCGGCGCGTCGATGTAGCCGGCGGCGGCGTCGACCGGGGCGGCCGGCGCGTCGGCGACCGGCGCGGCCGGCGCGTCGGCGACCGGCGCGGCCGGCGCGTCGGCGACCGGCGCGGCCGGGGCCTGCGGGGCCGCCTCCGGCGCGGGGACCTTGGTGAAGGCCACGGTGGGCTGGTACCCCCCCTCGGCCGGAACACCATCGGCCGCGACGCCCTCCGTCGGCGCGGCCTCAGCCGGTGCGGCCTCGGCGGCCGGAGCGGCCCCGGGCTCGGGGACCCGGCCGAAGGCCAGTGTCGGCTGGTGCCCGCCCGAGGCGTGGCCGTCGGAAGCGGGAACAGCCGCCGCCTGGCCGCCCGAGGGCTGCTCCCCCTGCGGCCCGGTGGGCCCAACCTCGCGCTCGGTGCTCACGAACGACCTCCATAGCTGACAGAACCAAGGACCATAGTTTTTCGTACTGCCGATTCGATTGCCGTAAGGACCCCTCTGAATAACTCATAAGAATCCTTAGCCGCCGCCGACAGCCGGGCCGCCGACCAGGCTGTCCTGCGCCGACGACCGGAGGCTCCCCCACCTCCGCCGGGCGTCCCGCGATGCGGGCCGCACACCCCGTGGCCTTGGCGTTCACCCCCGGGCCGGTTAGCCTGTCGCTCACAACTGACACGCGGGAGCTTGGACCAACCAGGCTGAGAGTGCGCTGGTCGACCGTACGCCACGGGATCGTGGGCGGACCGTCGAGGGGGCGCAGACCGCCGGAACCTGTCCGGGTAATGCCGGCGTAGGGAGTATCGGCCATGTCGCCTGCTTCGCCATCCTCTTCTTCGGGCGCGCCCGCGTCCAAGGGTTTCCCGGAACCGTCCCCGGCCGCTGACGGCGGTGACAGCGGGCGCACCGGCCCCACCGGCACGGCGACCGCCGTCCTGGACCGCCCGGAGCGTACCGAGGCGCCGCTCGTGCTGGACACCGAGCCGCCGCGCACGCTGCGCTTCCGGGACCACTTCGCGCTCTGGATGAACCTGGGCGTCAGCCTGATCGGCTTCTCCACCGCCGCGACCGTGCTCGGCGCCAAGGGCAGCGAGCTGTCGCTGGCCGCCGCGGTGACCGCGATCGTGGCCGGCACCGTGGTCGGCACCGCGATGCTCGGCGTGGCCGCGCTGATCGGGGCCCGTACCGGCGCGCCCGCGATGGCGAACCTGCGCGGGCTGTTCGGCACCCGGCTGTCGTACGTCCCGACGGTGCTGAACATCGTCCAGTGCGTCGGCTGGGGCGTGTTCGAGCTGCTGACGATCGCGGCGGGCGCGCAGACCGTCGCCCACACCGACGGCTACCGCTGGCTGTTCGTGCTCCTGGCGGGAGCGCTGACCACCGCGCTGACCATCTGGCCGCTGGGCTCGATCGCGGTGCTGCGCCGCTTCGTGGCCGGTGCGGTCGCCGTCGCGATGGTGTACTTCACCGTCCAACTGGGCCGCCAGGGGGTGCCCGACCCGGGCGCCGGCAACTGGCACGGCTTCCTGGGCGCCACCGACGCGATGATCGCGGTGTCGATCTCCTTCGTCCCGCTGGCCGCCGACTACACCCGGCACTCGCGCACCGCGCGCTCGGCGTTCTGGGGCAGCTTCTCCGGCTACACGATCGCCCAGGTCTGGTGCTACGTGCTCGGCCTGATGGCGCTGCTGCAGTCCGGCGGCGACCCGAACAGGATCTTCGACTCCTTCCTCGGCGTCTGGGCCGGCTGGCTGTTCCTGCTGGTGCTGGTGCTGCGCGAGACGGACCAGTCCTTCGCCAACGTGTACTCGACCGCGATGTCGGTGCAGAACCTGCTGCCGAAGGTGGACCGCCGGGTGCTGACCGGCGGGATCGGCCTGCTGATCACCGTGCTGGCGCTGCAGATCGACAAGTTCACCGACACCTACACCAACTTCCTCGGCCTGATCGGCTCGGTCTTCGTGCCGCTGCTGGCGGTGCTGGCGGTCGACTACTTCTTCGGCGCCGGCCGGTACGGCTGGAACCTCTCCGCCGACGCGCCCTCGCGCCGCCTGATGCTGCTGCCGTGGGTGCTGGGCTTCGCGGTCTACCAGTTCATCGCGCCGACCGCGGTGGCCGGCTGGTGGACGGACTTCTGGACCTCCGCCCAGGACGCCCTGCACTTCACCCCGCAGGAGTGGACGTCCGCCTCGCTGTTCGCCTTCCTGGTGCCGGCCCTGGTCACCTGGGCTCTCACCCCGCTGACCCGCAGGGCGGCGCAGAGCTGACCGACCGGCACCGAAGACGGCCCCGCGGATTGGGGCCGTCTTCGCCTGCGCGTCACTTCCGCCGCCTATCGTGGGGCCCGTGACCAGCACAGACCCGTCCTCGACGGCGGCGCGCACCACGCCGCCCGTCCAGGTGATCGCCCACCGCGGTTCCTCGCACGCCCTGCCCGAGCACACCCTGGCGGCGTACCGGCGCGCGCTCGACGAGGGCGCGGACGCGGTCGAGTGCGACGTCCGGCTGACCGCCGACGGCGAGCTGGTCTGCGTGCACGACCGCCGGATCGGCCGGGTCTCCAACGGCCAGGGCACCGTCTCGGCGATGACGCTGGCCGAGCTGGAGGCGTACGACTTCGGCGCCTGGAAGACCGGCCGCCCCAGCACCGACCCCGAGCTGCGCGGCGTGCTGCGGCTGGAGCGGCTGCTGGAGCTGGTGGTGGACTGCGGCCGCCCGGTGGACCTGGCGATCGAGACCAAGCACCCGGTGCGCTACCGCGGCCGGGTGGAGACCGAGCTGCTGCGGACGCTCGAACGCTTCAAGATCGGCGCGAGCCGGGAGGGCGAGCGCCCCTCGGCCCGGATCATGAGCTTCTCCTCGGTGGGGCTGAACCGGGTGGCGGCCTCGGCGCCGGAGTACCGGCGGGTGTTCCTGTTCGAACGGACCCTGCCGCTGCTCGGCCGGCTGCGCCCGGGCTCCCCGCTGCCGGGCGGGGCGCGGATCGCCGGGCCCGGCATCGACCTGGTGCGGGCCCGCCCGCAGTTGGTGACGCGGCTGCGCGAGCTGGGGCACGAGGTGCACGTGTGGACCGTGGACGAACCGGCCGACGTGGAACTGTGCCTGGAGCTCGGGGTGTCCGCGATCATCACCAACCGGCCCGCCGAGGTCCTGGCGCAGCTCGGTCGGTGATCCGGCGTCGGTCCGCGGGGCCGCCGCAAATCCACCCGCAAAGCCCGGACACAACCTGATCGTTCTGGTCGGCAGTCAAACCTTCCGGGCGCGTTATTGCCGGAATTCATGCGCCGGTGCGACGCAGGGTGAGCACGGAATGACCTCAGGTCCACCCTCGGTCGCAATCGCTTGAAATGTCCTCGCGGGATCGTCCGGCGGTCGTTTCCGACGCATTACCAAGGGGCATCTCTCCCTCGGCATACGCTGAAGGAGGTCCGGGGGTGGCGTTGATGGTGGCGCGTGAAGTGCCGACTTCATCGACCATGGCAGTGCCGCACGGCCCGGCGAGTGTCGGGGTCGCACGGCGCCGACTGCGTCGAGATCTCGGCGACCGGCAGATACCGGAGCCGGTCATCGATGATGCCGTACTGATCCTTTCCGAACTGCTGAGCAACGCCTGTCGGTACGCCCGTCCGCTCGGCCCGCTGCGGGCCCTGGGGCGCGGCGCCCGGGCCGAGGTGGTGGACCAACTACTGGTCGGCGTCCCCTCCGGGACGCACTGCGCCCCGGGCGGCCGGGAGCACGAGGAGCACGGGAGCGGAACGGACGGCGGCGTGCTGGTCCGCTGGCAGCTGCACGCCGACGGCGTGCTCACCCTGGAGGTCACCGACGGCGGCGCGACCACCCGGCCGCTGCCCGCAGGACCCTCGTTGACCTCGCGCGGCGGTCGCGGCCTGAACATCGTCGACCAGCTGGCCAGCGACTGGGGCGTGCGCGACGCGCCCGGCGAGGTGACGGTCTGGGCGGCGCTGCCCGCCCGGGCCCGGCACGCCCGGCGCACCGGTGGTGACGCCCGCAGCGCCTGAACCGACGCGCGCTCCTCACCCGTCCGCCCGGCGCGTGCCCGCGCGCCGGGGGAACGTCAGTAGGCTGCCCGGAGCAAAGGACCACCGTTCCCGGGAGAGCCGCACCATGGGCAAGAAGGCCGCCAAGAAGGCGCCGCAGCGTCAGTCCACCACCGCCGTCGCGGGCGAGGTCCCCGTGGTGGGGGCCCGCGAGAACTGCCCCTGCGGTTCGGGCCGCCGGTACAAGGCCTGCCACGGCCGGGAGGCCTCGCACGCGGTGCAGGAGCTGGTGCACCGCCCGTTCGAGGGCCTGTCGGGCGAGGCCGACTGGGTCGCGCTGCGCGAGCTGGTGCCCGCCGCCACGGTGCCGCTGACGCTGGCCGCCGGGGTGGCCGAGGGCGCCGTCGGCGAGGTCCCGTCGGTGACCCTGGCCACCGTGCTGCCGCTGGCCTGGCCGGCCCTGCGCCGCCAGGACGGCTCCATCCTGCTCGGCCTGCAGACCCAGTCCTCCTCCGGCGACCTCAGCCGCGACCTCGCGGACGCCCTGGAGCTGGCGCTGGCCACCGAGCCGGGCAACCCGGTGCCGTCCCGCCGGACCGAGGCGGGCGGACGCCGGCTGCAGGACCTGCTGGACGTCACCGCCGCGTTCACGCCGGCCGTGCACACCGGCTTCGAGTTCTGGCTGGAGGACGCCGAGACCGCGACCGGCGAGGTCGCCGCCTCCCTGGAGCGCGCCAACGCCTCGGCCATCCCGACCGAGAAGCTGGCGAGCGCCGACGCCGCCTACTGGTGCGGCACCCCCGACAAGAACCACCTGCGCTGGGTGATGACCGTGCCCGAGGAGCGGCTGCTGGACGCGCTGGCCCGGCTGAGCGCCGCCGACCAGTCCTCGCTCGGCCCGGACACCCGCCTGGTCGGCTCGTTCCGCGCGCACGGCCTGACCGTCCCGGTCTGGGACCTCCCGCTCGCCATGACCGCCGCCGACTGCGAGAAGCCGGCCGCCGAGTTCGCCGAGCGGCTGGCCTCGGTGCTCGCCGACGAGACCCCGCTGACCGCCGAGGAGCGGCGCGCCCGCGCGAACCTGGTGAACCGTCAGGTCACCTTGAACTAAAGCGCCCGGGATCCGGGTGATACGCGTCACATTGTCGCCATGAAGCCGCAATTTCCGGGCGGGCAGGGCGTCTTGGAAATTGGCGCGGGCGCGGATCCTTGTTACTGTCTAAAGAGTCCGGCCGCTGGTGCATCCCCCGTCGCCAGCGGCCGGATCTTTTGTTTTCCGCAGGGCCCCGACGAGCGGCCCGGGAACGGACCGGCGGATCAGTACGCCGAGCGACCGCTGTCCAACCGGACCGTCGCCTCCACCAACTCGCCCAGCAGCGGCCCGACCTGCGGCAGCCACACCCCGCCGTCGGCGTCCGGGCGCGGGGCCAGCACCCAGCGCACCCGGCCGGCCGCTCCGCCGGGCGGCAGCGGCAGGAAGCCGTCCACCCCGTGGTAGCGCAACGAGCCTGGCACCCAAGGGAGTTGAGCGAGCATCTCGCCGAGTGCGTCCAGCGAGTACGGGGCCACCAGCAACGCGTACCGGCCCGGCATCGCCAGCACCGGACCGAGCGGCAGCCGCAGCGCGCCCAGGTAGACCAGCGCCCGGGCGCCGGCCGCCGCCGGCAGGCTGACCGCCGAGACCACCGAACCGGTGGCGGCCAGCACCGGAGCGTCCGGGCTCTGCCGCTCCCACCACCAGCGCACCATCCGGGCGTCCGTGGTGGCGGCCAGCAGCGACGGGTCGTGCGGGTGCGCGCCCGGCACGACGCAGTCCTGGTCGCCGCAGGAGCACTGACCGCCGCGCAGGACGGCCCCCGGCACCACGGGCCAGCGGTGGTCGACGGCGGCCGTCAGGGCCGCGGCGAGCCGGGCAGGGCGCTGACGTGCGACGTCGTCCTGGACGGGGTGGTGGGGGGTGGCGGGCGGACACGGATCTTTCGGGTTCTCACGCATGGCGCTCGTTCCTTTCCCTGACCGCTCGGTTCGCTCCGGCCCGTCGGCACCGCCGGGACTCGTCACGCGGACCCGCGGTGGCACGGCCCCGAAGGCGCGAAGGGGGGCGGGCGGCATGGCGGGCGGCGCGGCGACGACGTGGATCACGGTGTGGAGCACGACATGAGAAGGGCCACGCACTGAAACAGCCCCTGGAACGAGAATCCCGTATGCGACCGGATGGACGCCGCCCGGGCGCGCTTGGTTCCACCGTACGAGTGAGAGACTTCCGGCCAGCCCGGACCCCGGGCGGCGCGGGCATACGATCCGGACGGCCGCCGGGTCCGTCCCCTCCCTTCTGCCCGCTCCCGGTCCCCTCCATGCCTCCCGACCGGACCGGCGCGCGGCCAGGCCGTACGCGCCCCCCGACCGGGTCTCGCGGATGTGGAACAGGCCACCGCGTCGTCCTGGATCTGGACATGCCCCAAATGGCCTGTGTAGAAGTGGTGGCATTGCTGTCGATCAATGACGAGTAGTAGCGAATCGAGGCGAAACGCGCCCTTTGGCCGTCATCGCTCCACACCGGCCGTACCTGGGGGTTCCGCATGGCACGTAGCACGTCAGGAGTGGCGGCATGACCGAGTCCCACCCGTCGTCGTCGACACCCTCCGAGCCGGGCGAGCCCGGCAGCGCCGGCGGGCTGACCGTCCTCGAGCCACCGGGCTTCCCCGGCCCCGCCGACGCGCAGGACGGCGCGGCGGACGTCCGCACGGCACCGGCCGCCGGGGTGCAGGACCGTTTGGCCGGACGGCTGTCCGATTTCACCAGCCTGCACCGGCACACCGAACAGCTCGCCCGCGCCCGCGGCCTCGCCGACACCCTGGACACCGTCCTCGCCTCCGGCGCCGCCCTGCTCGGCGCCCGCCGCGGCGTCCTGGTCACCCGGATGCCCGGCGGCCGGCCCGGCCAGCCCGTCGGCCTCGGCCTCGACCGCGCCAGCCTCGGCGCGCTGGAGACCGTCCCGCCCGAGCAGAGCCTGCTCGCCAGGCTGCTGCGCGAACAGGACCGGCCCGAACGGCTGCACTCCCCCGACCTCGCCGAGGACCCGGCCACCGGCGCCCGGCTGCGCGAACTCGCCACCCAGCTCGGCCTCGGCGGCTGCTACGGCCTGCCGCTCGCCACCGAGGAGGACGGCCCGCTCGCCGCCGCCCTCTGGTTCTACGACGAGCCCGCCGAACCCACCGAGCGCCAGCGCGAGCTCGCCCACCGCTACGCCGGGATCGCCGCCCCGCTGCTCGCCAAACAGCTGGAGGCGGACAAGGTCCGGCGCACCACCGAGGCGCTGCGCCGCGGCCTGCTGCCCGACCGGCTCCCCCAGCCCGCCGGCCTGCGGCTGGCCGCCCGGATCCTCCCGGCCGGCCTGGACCGCTCCTGCGGCAGCGACTGGTACGACGCCATCCCGCTGCCGGACGGCACCGTCGGCCTCACCGTCGGCTCCGTCTCCGGCGACGGCCCCGGCGCGGGCCCCGGCTCCGCCCCCGGCGCGGCCGCCGCGATGGGCAGGATCCGGGCCGCGCTGCGCGCCTACGCCGTCCTGGAGGGCGAGGACCCGGTGTCCGTCCTCGGCGACCTGGAACTGCTGCTCAAGACCACCGAGCCGGCCCGCACCGCCACCGCCGTCTACGCCTGGGTGGAACCCGAGGAGCGCCGGATCACCCTGGCCGGCGCCGGCCACTGCCCGCCCGTCCTGGTCGGCCGGCACGGCGCCGAGTTCGTGGAGACCTCGCTCTCCGCCCCGCTCGGCATGCTGGCCTGCTGGGAGGCCCCCGGCGTCGAGCTCACCGCCGACCGCGGCGACACCCTGCTGCTCTACACCGAGGGGCTGGCCCGCCGCTGCGGCCCGACCCTGCACGCCGGCCAGGCCAACCTGCGCCGGGCCGCCGCCGACGCCCCGCGCGACGTGCGGATCGACCCGGACCGGCTCTGCGCCCACCTGCTGGCCGTCTGCCCCGACCCCGGCCCCGGACCGGCCACCGACGACCTGCTGCTGCTCGCGGCCCGCTTCGCATAGCCGCCCCGAACAGTCGTCCCGACCCCGAACGGGCGAGCGGCCGGGCGTCCGTACCATGGACGCACGGCCGCCCGCGCGTGTCGCGATCCGACACTCCCCCGAGGGGCGGCGGTACCACCCCAAGGAGGCGTTACACGTGACCGAGGACCGCACGCCCGCAGTGGCCGAGAACCCCGAAGCCGACGGCGGCGACGAGCCGCAGCAGTTCAAGGGCCGCAAGAACGGCCTGTACGGCGAGGTCTCCGACGAGCTGGCCGCCTCGATGAAGACCGGCTGGGCCGACACCGACCTGCACGGCCTCGTCCCGGTCGCCCAGGCCGCCTACGCGGCCGAGCGCCGCGCCCGGCTCTCCGCCGCCTACCCCGGCGAGCGGCTGGTCGTCCCGGCCGGCAACCTGCGGGTGCGCTCCAACGACACCGACTACAGCTTCCGCGCCTCCAGCGAGTACGTGCACCTCACCGGCGACCAGACCGAGGACGCCGTGCTCGTCGCCGAGCCCACCGGCGACGCCGGCCACGAGTTCGCCCTCTACCTGCTGCCCCGCTCCGACCGCGAGAACGGCGAGTTCTGGCTGGACGGCTACGGCGAGCTGTGGGTCGGCCGCCGCAACAGCCTGGGCGAGCAGGAGCAGCTGCTCGGCCTGCCGGCGCGCGACGTGCGCAAGGCCGCCGAGGAACTGGCCGGGCGCACCAAGGACTCCGCGGTGCCCACCCGGATCGTCCGCGGCTACGACGCCGGCCTGGAGGACACCCTGGCCGACGTGCTGGACGCCGACCGGGACGCCGAGTTCAAGGAGTTCCTGAGCGGCCTGCGGCTGGTCAAGGACGAGTGGGAGGTCGGCGAGCTGCGCGCCGCCTGCGACGCCACCGTCAAGGGCTTCACCGACGTGGTCCGCGAGCTCGGCCAGGCCGTCGCCACCTCCGAGCGCTGGATCGAGGGCACCTTCTGGCGCCGCGCCCGGGTCGAGGGCAACGACGTCGGCTACGGCACCATCGCCGCCGCCGGCCCGCACGCCACCACGCTGCACTGGGTCCGCAACGACGGCGACGTCCGCCCCGGCGAGCTGCTGCTGCTGGACGCCGGCGTGGAGACCCACACCCTCTACACCGCCGACGTCACCCGCACCCTGCCGATCGACGGCCGCTTCAACGACCTCCAGCGCAAGATCTACGACGCCGTGTACGACGCCCAGGAGGCCGGCATCGCCGCGGTGAAGCCCGGCGCCCGCTTCCGCGACTTCCACGACGCCTCGCAGCGCGTGCTCGCCGAGCGCCTGCTCGCCTGGGGCCTGCTGGACGCCTCGGCGTACGACGTCGAGAAGGTCCTGGAGCTGGGCCTCCAGCGCCGCTGGACCCTGCACGGCACCGGCCACATGCTCGGCCTCGACGTCCACGACTGCGCCCACTCGCGCCGCGAGGAGCACGCCGACGCGCTGCTGGTGCCCGGCATGGTCCTCACCGTCGAGCCCGGCCTGTACTTCCAGCAGGACGACCTGACCGTGCCGCAGGAGTACCGCGGCATCGGCGTCCGGATCGAGGACGACATCCTGGTCACCGCCGACGGCAACGAGAACCTCTCGGCCGGACTGCCGCGCCGCGCCGACGAGGTCGAGGCCTGGATGGCCTCGCTGGCCTGAGCCACGCACCGAGGGCCCGGCCTCCCCGTGGTGGGGAGGCCGGGCCCCCGTGTCACTTGGTGACCTTGACGGAGATCTTCTTGTCGCCGAGCACGGTCAGCTTGCTTCCGTTGTACGGAAGCGTCACCTGCGCCGAGACCGGCATGTCCCCCGGGCCGTTCCCGGCGCCCAGGGTCAGCCGGTAGGTGACCTTCCTGGTCTGCCCCGGGGCCAGGGAGAAGAACGACGCCTGGTCCGCCACCGCGTAGCCCATGTCGCTGCCCGGCCCCATCGGCACCGGCCTCCAGGTGTCGCCGTCCTGACGCTCCAGCTTGCCGTCGTTGGGCGCCTGCACGACCTGCACCGGCGGCGAACCCGGGTAGGGCTCCGTGACGACCAGTGGCTGCACCTGGCCGTAGGTGTTCTGGCTGGTGTTCCGGAAGGTCACCGAGAAGGTGACGACCGAGCTCCCCGCCGTCAGCTGCTGACCGGCCGCCAGGCCGTCGAAAGCGACCGTGATGTCGTTCCGGTTGGCCTCCGTGGGCGGCGTCTGGCGGCCGCTCAGGTCGAGGGTGTTGACGATCGTCATCAGTCCGGGCTGGTAGTCGGCCTTGAGGCCGATCGCCGAGACGGACACGAAGTCCTTCGGCAGGGCCCACATCTGGGCCGTGAAGGCGTCGCCGCCGCAGTTGATCTGCCACTGCGACTTGCGTGCCGCACGGCCTGCAACCGTGGGTGTGCTCTTGGTCGGGCCGACACTGTCGATCTGTCCGTTCCTGGTGAGCGTGGGGGAGTAGGCCCACGCCGGGCACCAGGGCTGCGGGGACCATCCGGTGTCGGAATCCAGGTAGGACGGCCCCGGCCAGACCTGCGGCTCCTGGTCCGTGACCGTCAGAAGCACGCCGTGCGGCAGGCAGTCCCCGGCCGAGGCGTCCTGCGGAGCACTCGGGCTCAGGATGCAGAGGCTGTTCGCGGACGGATCGGGATTGACGGCCCGCCAGCCTGGCGGGATCTTGAACCTGGCGCCCCGGAAGGGGTACGTCGTCCCGGCCGGCGCGGTGGTGGCCGGGGTGGTGGCGGGGGTGGTGGGCGGCGCCGTCGTCCGGGTGCCGGCCGACGTCGGGTCGGAGAGGGGGGCGACGGTCCCCGGGTCGGCGGCGGGGCTGCCGGTGTCCGGCGAGGTGGCCGTGGGGGTCGGGGCGGCGGTCGGCTCGGGGGACGGGCTCGGCGAGGTCGTCATGGTGGCGGCCGGTGGGGGGACGTCCTGCTTGGCCAGCGGGTCGCCGTGGAAGGTGAGCAGGCCGATCGCCAGGGAGGCGGCCAGCGCGAAGACCGGCACGGCGGTCAGGTAGACCGGGCGCAACCGCCGCACCCGGCCGCGCGGCGGTTGCGCCGGGCGCAGGGTGCGCGCGGTGATCAGCGAGGCGCGGGCGTCCATCGCCTCGCGCAGCAGCCGTTCGGTCGCCGTCTCGGCCGGCCCGTCACCGTCTCGGCCTCCGCTCTCGCGGCCGGGGAGCTTGTCGGTCATCGAACCTTCTCCAGATGCTTTTCCAAGGCGTCCAGGGCCCGGCTGGCGGTGGACTTCACGGCACCCCGGGACAGCCCCAGGGCCTCGGCGATCTGCGCCTCCGACAGGTCGGACCAGTAGCGCAGCACCAGCACCTCGCGCTGGCGGGGGGTCAGCTCCTGCATGGCCGCGAGCACCCTTCGGTGCTCGTCGTTGAGCACCGCGTGGTCCTCCGCGGAGGCGGCGTCGGGCTCGTGCGGCGGGACGTACTCGCGGGCGGTCTTCCGGCGGCGCAGCATCGACCGGGCGCCGTTGACCACCGCGGTGCGCAGGTAGCCGAGCGCGTTGTCCAGGTCGTCCAGGTGCTCGCCGTACCGCTGGTAGAGCTGGGTGAAGGCCTCCTGGACGACGTCCTCGGCCAGGTCCTGGTGGTCGACCAGGAGGACGGCCATCCGCACCAGGCCCAGCCGGTGGGCGTGGTACAGGTCGGTCAGGGTCGGCCGGTCCTCCGCGGGCCTGCGCCCGCCGCGCAGCAGCCGGAAGCCGGAGCGGCGCTGCACCGACTGCTCGTCGCCCGGGCCGGCGGACACCTCGCCGGCCTCCTGCGCGCCGAACAGCACGGCGACCACTGCGCGAACGGAGAAACCGCGCCCCCTCGTCGGCCCGGCGATCGGCCCGATGGCCATGGACATGCGCGTTTCCGCTTTCCCCCGGGACGGTGGCGGCTCTCGCCGGACCGTCAGGACTCCTGATCAAGATCGTGATCGGGGAGATCCTGACAGCCACCCTCGGCCCGCCTCTCTCCGCCCCCGTACCAATGGACGTGTGACCGGGGTGGAGGTTGCAGGTGGATCCGAGGAAGATTCCCGGGCGGCCGAAACGGCTACACTCACCGCCATCCCGCCACCCGTCAGCAGGGGGTCCGCATGACCGAGCAGCACGTCGAGGGCCCGGTCGACACCGGGCCGGGCCCGGTGCCCGTCGTCATCGGCCCCCGCCCGGAACCGGTGCACCACGTCGCGGTGTACGCCTTCGCGGGCATGGCGCCCTTCGAGCTCGGCGTGGTGGTGGAGGTGTTCGGCCTGGCCCGGCCCGAACTGGGCGGCCTGCTGGCAGCGCCCTGGTACGGGCTGAAGGTGTGCGCCGACCGGCCCGGGACGGCGCTGGACGCGGTGGGCGGGTTCGCGCTGACCGCCCGGCACGGGCTGGACGACCTGGCCGCGGCCGACACGGTGGTGGTCCCCGGGGTGCCGAACGCGTTCGGCGGCGCGGTCTCCCCCGGGCTGGTCGCCGCGCTGCGGACGGCGCACGAGCGCGGCGCCCGGATCGTCTCGATCTGCTCGGGCGCCTTCGCGCTGGCCGCCGCCGGACTGCTGGACGGGCGGGAGGCGACCACCCACTGGCGGTACGCCGACCTGCTCCAGCAGCGCCACCCGGACGTGCGGGTCAACCCGGACGTGCTGTACGTCGACAACGGGAACGTGCTCACCAGCGCGGGCAGCGCCGCCGGGATCGACCTCTGCCTGCACCTGGTCCGCCGCGACCACGGCGCCAAGGTGGCCAACAGCGTGGCCCGCCGCTTCGTGGTGGCGCCGCACCGGGACGGCGGGCAGGCCCAGTTCATCGAGGCCGCCGTCCGCCCGGTCGACGAGGAGGACGACGGGGTCGCCCGCAGCATGCAGTGGGCGATGGGCCACCTGGCGTCCCCGCTGACCATCTCGCTGCTGGCCCGCGCCGCCCGGATGTCGGACCGCTCGTACCTGCGGCACTTCACGGCGCGCAACGGCACCAGCCCGATGCGCTGGGTCGTCACCCAGCGCATCGCGGCCAGCCTGCCGTTGCTGGAGTCACCGGAGGGGACGGTGGAGGAGATCGCGGCGGCGGTCGGCTTCGAGAGCGCCGCGACCTTCCGCCACCACTTCGGCCGGGTGATGCGCACCTCCCCGACCGCCTACCGGCGCTCCTTCGGGCGCGGGGTCGCGTAGCCCGCTCGGCCACGCGGCCCGGCATCAGGCTGTTGTCATGCCTTCTCGTGCCGGTCCGCGTTGGCGAGGATGGCGTCGTGCAGCCACTGCGCCAGGCCCGGGGCGAGGTTCTCGTAGGTGGTGGTCCACCTCGGGTCCGAGACGTACAGCCCGGCCAGGCCGCGGTGGACGGTGAACGTGCAGTCGTAGAAGTTCTGGCGGATGTGCTGCCGGTGCGCCTCGGCGAGGTCCGTGGCGGCGGCGCCGTCGGCGGGTTCGCCGGCGGTGAGCGCCTCGACCAAGCGGGTGTTGAGGTCGGCCATCTCCGCCTGGATCCGCTGCCAGTCGGCCTTGTCGTAGCCGCCGGTGCGGCGCTGCGACTCGGCCCAGGCCGCGGTGTCGCCCCAGCGCTGCTCGGCCTCCTGCTCCCACTCCTCCTGGTAGCCCTCGCCGAAGATCTCGAACTTCTCCTCCGGGCTCAGCTGAATGCCCATTCTTCGTGCCTCCATGGCGTGTTCGACGGCTGTGGCGAGGTCCTGGAGGTGCCTGATCCGGTCGGTCAGAAGCCGGTGCTGCCGCCGGAGGTGCTCGCTCGGGCTGACCGAGTCGTCGTCCAGGATCGCCGCGATCTCTTCCAGGGGGAACCCGAGTTCGCGGTAGAAGAGGATCTGCTGCAATCGGTCGAGGTCGGCGTCCTGGTAGCGGCGGTAGCCGGTCCGGGTGCGGCCCGCGGGGGACAACAGGCCGATCTCGTCGTAGTGGTGCAGGGTGCGGACGGTCACCTTGGCGATCTTGGCCACGGATCCGACCGAGTAGCCCTCGCTGCTCATCCGGGTTCTCCCTTCGTGCTGACCACCAGCCTCCGCTCTCACGCCGCGTGAGGGTCAAGCCGTTCTCGGGAGGGAGGGCCCGGCGCTGTGCCCGCGCCCGCGCCTGCGCCTGCGCCTGCGCCGGTCAGGCTCCGGTGCCGGTCAGGCTCCGGTGCCGGTCAGGCTCCGGTGCCGGTCAGGCTCCGGTGCCGGTCAGGCTCCGGTGCCGGTCAGGACGCGTTCGCGCCGCCGGGAGGAACGGCGCCGCCCCTCGCCGTCCGCCGGGGTCCGCGGGCGGCGTGTCTGCTGGGTGGGCCAGAACAGCACGTACGCGGCGGAGACCACCACGAAGGCCAGCCGGACGAAGCCGCGGCCCGCGTCGGACGGGATGAACAGCGTCCCGCCGTACAGCGCGGCCAGCGCTATCCAGCTCCACCACGGGACGAGCCGCTTCTGCCCGACCGCGTCCCAGAGCAGGGTGCCGAGCAGGATCGAGGCCGTGTAGTAGGTGTACACGCTCGGGTCGAGCAGGATCCGCGCGTCCGCGCCGAGCAGCACCACGGCCGGCCAGCGGCCGCGCCAGACCGCGATGGTGCCGAGGCCGAGGCCGAGGGCGAACTGGGTCGGGCGGTCCCACCAGGGGGTGGCCGGGTCGGTCACCCCGAACCAGCGCAGTGCGGAAGCCGGCTGGTTGGGGATGGTGAACTTGGCCGCGGCCAGGGTGTCCAGATTGCCCAGGTAGAACGGCAGCCAGGCGATCGCCACCAGTGCGACGAACCAGATCGCGCTGCGCAGCCAGGCGGGCCTGGGCAGCGCCAGGATCAGCGGGGCGAAGGCGATCGCCCAGGGCTTGGAGTCCACCGCCAGCGCCAGGTAGACGCCGACCATGGTGGGTTTGCCGCGGGCCAGGGCGTGCACGGCGAGGGTGGTGAAGAACAGCGCCAGGACGTCGTCCAGGTGCGCGAAGCGGACCGAGACCTCGACCCACATCGGGATGAACGCCAGTCCGGCGATCAGCAGGCGCTGCTGGAGCCGGCGGTGGTTGGTACCGGTGCCCAGGTAGTACAGGGCGGCGGTGCGACCGATCAGGACCAGCATCACCAGGCCGAGCCCGGACATCGCCGCCTCGGCGATCAGCTGGCCGGTGTGGGCCGAGAACGGGGCCGTGAGCCGGGCCACGGCCAGGCTGACCGGGCCGATCTGCAGTTCCGGGTGGTGGGCGTAGAGCGCCAGCCCGCCGTCCGGGTGGTCGCTGAAGAGCAGCTGCTCGCCCTGGCGCAGGTAGTGCCAGGAGAAGCCGCCGCTGGGCTCGACCAGGAAGAACCAGAGCACCGTCCAGGCCACCAGCAGAACGTGGTGTCTGCGCAGCGGCAGCCCCGCGATCCGCCCGGTCGCCGACTCGTAGTCGGTGGCCGCCCGTGCCGTGCGTGATCCCCGCACCTGTCCCTCTCCCCGCCGGTTCCGCCCCCCTCCGGCCGGACATCCTATGTGACGGAGGTGTCCCGCCCGCGCCGCCCGGAGGTCCGTCGAACGGACGGCCGGGCGGCGCGGGCGGTTGTCGGGCGGGTACCGCCTCGGTGTAGCGGCTGGAGCGTGCCTTGCGGCCGCGGTCAGCCCTGCTGGGCCGACTTGCGGCGGCGCAGCACCACGAGGGTGCCGACACCGGCGAGCAGCACGGCGCCGCCGGCCACGGCGATGGCGGTGGTGTCGTCACCGCCACCGGTCTGGGCCAGGGCCTTGTCGCCGTTGTCGGCGGCGGCCTTGGCCTTGGTGACGGCGGCCGGGGTGAGCGGCGGCGGGGTGAGGGTCGGGACGGCCACCGGGAAGTCGATCGGGCCGGCGGTGTCGCCGTTGCCGTCAGCCGGGGCCGGGGCCGAGGTCGAGGTCGACGCGGAGGCGGAGGCGGAGGCGGACGGCTCGCCCGTCGTCGGGGTGGTCGGGGTGGTCGGCGGGACCGAGGTCGGCGGCGTGGTCGGCTCGGCGCTCGGGGTGGCCGAGGTGGAGGGGGTGGCCGAGGTGGAGGCGGAGGCCGTCGGCGACGTGCTCGCGCTCGCGCTCGCCGAGTGGGAGGCCGTCGGCGAGGTGGAGGCGGTCGGCGAGGTGCTCGCGGTCGGGCTGGGCTTGCCGGTGTGGCTCGGGCTGATGGTCGGGCTCGGCTTGCCGCCGCCGCCCGCCTTGATCACGAAGCCCGCGCCGCGGACGCCGTCGCAGCTGAGGTGGCCCCCGTCGACCGGCTCGTGGCTCTCGTCGTCGAGCTCGGCGGAGAACACCACCGGGACGACGCCGGCCCGGCCGAGCGGCGCCTCCGAGGTGAAGGAGACCCGGACCTTGATCGAGAAGCTCTTGCCGCGGTTCACGACGAGCAGGTCGTCGTCGGTGGGGTTGCCGTCCGGGCCGAGGGCACCGAGCAGGGTGAGGACGGACTTGTCCTTGTCCTCGCCGCCGTCGGCGGCGACCGCACCGGTCTGCCACTGGCCACCGGGCAGCTGGTACTGGACCTTGAGGTCCTTCGCCTTGAGCGAGCCCGCCTTGTTCTTGAACTTGAGCAGCGGGAGGAAGAGGAAGTCGTGCTTCGTCGAGTTGTCGATCTTGAAGGTGAAGTCGCGGGCGTCGCCGCCGGCGATGAAGGTGCCGGGCACGCCGTTCACTGAGAGGTCGAGGCTCTGGTGGGAGGCCTTGCCGGCCGCCTGCGCGGCGGCGGACGGGGAACCGGTGGTGCCGACGGCCATGGCGCCCTGGGCGCCGGACAGCACGAGCGAGGACGCGAGCGCGGCGACGCCGGCAAGGGCAAGACTGCGACGTATGGACAAGGGAGACCTCACGGAAGAGTCCGGGCGAGGCCCGGGGCGCGGCGGGGCGGGCGGCCGTGGACGCCTCTGACCCCTCGCGAAGCTTGAAAGTCCGACGGAGATTACCGAAGGATCCGGCCACTCCGGAAGGCGGGTGTCACGCTGGGGACCGCTCACGGGACGGGGGTGCCCGAATCGCCCAATTCCGTCCTGCGGTAAGGCTTTTGCTCTTTACCGAAAGATGACCGGAGAGTGACGGGTACACGCCCGGGGGACCGTATCGCACCGCCTCGCGTGGCGTGAAGCGATCGGTCGTGTGAACGTCCGGCGAATGACCGGGTGAATGTCCTGTGAGGGTCGGTGCGAACGCCTTGTGCGCGCCGGTGCGAACGTCCGCGTGAAGGTCCGGGTGAGCGCCTGCGCGAGCGCCCGCCGGAACGGGTGCGCGGGCTCAGCCCGCGAAGAAGGACTTGGCCGCGATCAGCGCCCGCTCGTCGCGCAGCACGTCCCCGGGGCGGGTGCCGTTGCCGAGCAGCGCGCCGCCCCAGCGCATCCCCATGTACTCGGCCGTCAGCCGGAGCGTGCCGATCAGCGGTTCGGCCTTGTCGTCCTCGGTGGCGAGGGCCGTGACGCCCCAGATGGTGCCGCCGCGCATCCGGGCCCGGAAGTCCGCCCCGGGCTGCCGGAGCCAGGACGACCAGTGGTCGAGGTAGAGCTTCGCGCTGGTCGGCAGCGAGTACCAGTACAGCGGTGCGACGAAGACCAGGTCGGTGGCCGCCAACGTGGCGTCCAGCAACGTCCGTTCGTGACCGACCGGCTCGGGGTAGCGGCCGCCCTCGACGTGCCGCAGGTCCTCGAAGGGCGGCAGCGGGTGCTCGCTCAGCCGCAGCCAGCGCTGCTCCGACCCGGCCGGCAGGCTCGCCTCGACGGCCAGCCGGGCGAGTTGCTCGGAGTTGCCGCCGGCGCGCGAACTGGCGTCGAGGAACAGGAAGGTGCGCGGCGTCTCGGCGCCCGTCGGCTGGTCGGCCATCGGAACTCCCCCGGTCGGTGGTGCGGATGGAGGTGCGAGCACCCCCCGCGCCCTGGTTATTCCGCCTCCGGCGCCCGGGAGTTCACTCGGGCAGGCCGGCCCGGCGCCGGGCGACGGCCGCGACCGCCGCCCAGTCCTTGTCCGCGTCGCCGTGGGCCAGCGCGTCCAGGAAGGCGTCCCGCAGGATGCCGGCGAACGGGAGCGGGACGTTCCGCGCGGCCCCGGCCTCCAGGGCCAGGCCGACATCCTTGAGGCCCAGCGGCAGCCTGAACCCGGCCGGCTCGTAGCGGCGTTCGGCGACCATCGCGCCGTAGCCGGAGTACACCGGCCCCGGAAACAGCGTGCCGGCGAACATCTCGACCAGGTCGGTCGGCCGGACGCCGTGGGCCTCGGCCAGGCTGCATGCCTCGGCCATCGACTCGATCGCGCAGGCCAGCAGGAAGTTGGTGCTGATCTTGGCGGTGTTGGCCTGTCGCGGGCTCGCACCGAAGTGCCAGGTGCGCTCCCCCATCGCGGCGAACAGCGGCTCCGCGCGGGCCAGCAGCTCCGGCGCGCCGGCGGTCAGGATGTTCAACCGGCCGGCCGCCGCGACCGGCGGACGGCCGAGGACCGGGGCGGCGAGGTAGCCGATGCCGTGCTCGGCGTGCAGTGCCTCGGCGCGCTCGGCCAGCCCGACGGAGATGCTGGCCATGTTGACGTGCAGGGTCGTCGCGGCGCCCGCGAGCAGGGCGGGGTCGAGCAGCAGCCGTTCGACCGCCTCGTCGTTGGCGAGCATGGAGACCACGGTGTCGGCGGCGTACACCTCGGCGAGCGTGCCGGCCGCCTCGGCGCCTTCGGCCACCAGAGCGGCCACCGGCTCGGGCGAGCGGTTCCAGACCCGGACGGCGTGGCCGGCCCGCAGCAGGCTGCCGGCCATGCCCCGCCCCATCGAACCCAGCCCCACGAACCCGATCGTCGCCCCGGCCATCGCGCACTCCCGTCGCCGTCACCGTCACCGCACTGCGGATGACTGTACGTCAGGAAGGGCTGCCCTCCCGCGTACCGGACGGACTCACGCGCAGGCGCGCTCCGGCAACCGGACGCGGCCGCGTTCCAGTTCGGTGACCACCCGGTGGCTCAGCAGCTCGTACTGGGCCTGGAGCCGACCGGGGCGGGCCGGGCGGGCGACCGGGCGGCCGGGGCTCACCAGTTCGTCCGGCCCGAACTGCTCGCGGGTGAGGTCGATCTCGATGCCGGTGGCGAAGCGGTTCCACCAGTGCAGATCCGTCCGGATCCCGCCGACGTGCACCTCGCCCATCATCAGCTCGCCGCCGAGCAGGTCGTGCACCACCATCGCCGTCACCCCGCACTGGCCGCGGGCGGGATTGTCGGGACGCCAGTGGGCCAGATCCTCGGGCGCACAGGTGTCGACACCCCAGGAGGAGCGGATCGCACGTTCGATGTCGTTGAGGGTCCACGCCGTCATACCGGGAAGCCTGCCATGCACCACTGACAGCGGCACCGGCTTTTCAGAGGGCCACCCCGTGTTCTGCGGAGACCTTCTCGATCTTCACCCGAACGAGCAGTTCCCCCGGCACGCCGTTCCGGGCCCCGTACTGCTCCGCGACGTCCTCCCCCATGTACCGGGCGGCGATCCGGGTCGCCCAGGCGCGCACCTCGGACAGGTCCTCGCTCAGCCGGGCGGTGCCCTGCACGAGGACGTACGCGAAGGGCGGCCGGTCGTCGTCCACGCAGATCATCACCCGACCGTCGCGGGCCAGGGTCCGGCCCTTGACGGTGCCCGCACCGGTGTTGAAGACGAGCTCGTCGCCGTCCAGCAGGAACCAGACCGGCGCGACGTGCGGGCGGCCGTCGGCCCGGGTGGTGGCGAGCTTGGCGGTGCGGGTGCCCTCGGAGAGGAACGCCCGCCACTGGTCATCGGTCATCGTCGGCATACCGCCCATCCTGGCCGGTCGGCCCGCCCCACGCATCAGGGGACGGGCAACCGGCCAGGGGTCACTTCGCCAGTGCGGCGACACCCGCCTGCGCGAACTGCTCGTCCAGGTCGCCGCTCGGCGCACCCGCGACACCGATCGCCGCGACCGGGGCGCCCTTGGACTGCACCGGGGCGCCGCCCGCCAGGAACAGCGTGCCCGGGATGTCCTTGAGGGTCGGGGCCTGGGCCAGTCGCCTGGTCAGCTCCGAGGTCGGCGCGTTCCAGGAGACCGCCGTGAACGCCTTGCGCTGCGCCGACTCCGGGGACTGCGGGCCGGCGCCGTCGCCCTTGAGCAGCACCCGGGTGACGCCGTCCCGGTCGACGACCGCGACCGAGACGCGCTGGCCGGCCTTGGCCGCCGCGTCCAGGGTGGCCTGGGCGGCGCGGGTCGCGGCGTCGATGGTCAGGCCGGTGCTCTGGGCGAGGTTCCTGTTCTGGGCGTCGACCTTCACCGCGGCCGGCGCGGCCGGGGTCTCGGAGGTCTCGGCGCTGGCCGAGACGGCGCCCACGGTGGCGGCGAGCGCGGCGGCGGCGAGGGTGCCGGTCAGCACCCGGGTGCGCACGGAGATCTTCTTCATGGTCCAGCTCCTCAGCGGATCGGCGAACGGGATCGGGGCCGCCGGGCGGCAGGGGGTCCGCCCGGCTCCACCTCGATCCTCCGGCCGGGGCGGGGCCCGCCACATCGGCGCTCCGGCGCGACCGCGCGGGCATGATGGAGGACAGCCCCGTCAACCGATCGGCTGATGCGGGACCGGGCCGACCGGGCCACCATCGAGGGATCGGTGCAGATCGGTGCAGGTCGGTGCGCCGGGGCGGACCGGGAACGGCGAGCGCACCGGGAACGCCGTCGAGGCGGCCGGTGCCCGTCCGGGTGCCGATCTCCCGCCGAGGCGCCCAGGCGCCGATCGCCCGTCCACCCAGGAGCCACCCGTGCAGCAGCCCCGCCCCGCCGCCGGTCACGACGCCGGCGACCCGGACGCGGGCCGCCTGGCGGTGCTGCTCGACTCCGCCTTCCTGCTGCTGCTCGCCGCCTCGCTCAGCCGCTACCTCACCCACCACCCCGGCAACCCCCGGATCCCCTGGGTGATCGGGCTGAGCACCGCTCTCGCCCTCGCCCAGCCGGCCGGCTCCTGGCTCGCGCACCGCCGCCCGTCACCGTCACCGTCACCGTCACCAGCGACCGCAACCGCGCCCGGGGCTGAAGCCGCGCCCGGCAACCGGGTTCCGCGGCGGCGCCGGTGGCCGCTGGCGCTGGTGGTCGCGCTCTGGGTGGTGCTGGTGCTGCTCGCGCCGAGCTTCGCCTGGTGCGCCGTCCCGCTGGTCTACACCGCGCTGCGCACGCTCACCGCGCGGGCGGCGATCCCGCTCGTGGCGGCCCTGACACTGCTGGTGGTGATCGCCGAGCTCCGGCTGGCCGGCGGGGCGGACGCCACCCTCGTCCTGCTGCCGTTCGCGGTGGCCGCGCTCGCCACCGGCGTGTTCCTGTTCATGGACCGGCAGGATGCCCGGCAGCGCGCCCTGATCACCGACCTGGTCCGCACCCGGCGCGAACTCGCCGCCACCGAACGGCGGGAGGGCACCCACGCGGAGCGCGAGCGGCTGGCCATGGAGATCCACGACACCCTGGCCCAGGGGCTGTCCAGCCAGCAGATGCTGTTGCAGGCCGCCGAGCGCACCTGGGACACCGAGCCGACGACCGCCCGCACCCACGTCCGGACCGCCGCCGAGGTGGCGGCCCGCAACCTCGCCGAGGCCCGCCGCTTCGTCCACGACCTCGCGCCGGCCGAACTCGCCGACGGCCGTCCGCTCGACCAGGCGCTGCGCGCGCTCGCCGGACGGGAGGCCGCCGAGAGCGGTCTGCCGGTCCGCTTCCACCTGGACGGCACGCCCGTCCCGCTGCCCGCCGCCGCGCAGTCCGCGCTGCTGCGGATCGCCCAGGGCGCGCTGGCCAACGTCCGGGAGCACGCCGGTGCGTCGGCCGCGGCGATCACCCTGTCCTACCTCGGCGACCAGGCCGTCCTGGACGTCGCCGACGACGGGCGGGGCTTCGACCCGGGCGCGGTCGGGGCGGCCGGCGGCCGCGGGTACGGGCTGCCCGCGATGCGCGCCCGGCTGCGGCAGTTCGGTGGCACCCTGACCGTGGAGAGCACCCCCGGCGAGGGCACCGTCGTCTCCGCCGCGATCCCCCTGGAGCACCGATGAGCGAACGAACCGGACCCGCCCCTGTCCGGCTGCTGGTCTGCGACGACCACGCGGTGGTCCGGGCCGGCCTGCTGGCGCTGCTCGCCAGCGCGGGCGACATCGAGGTGGTCGGCGAGGCGAGCACCGGGGAGGAGGCGGTCGCGCTGGCCGCCGGGCTGGCACCGCAGGTGGTGCTGATGGACCTCCAACTCGGCGACGGCATCGACGGGGTGGAGGCCACCCGGCGGATCACCGCCGCCCCGGGCGGCCCGCACGTGCTCGTGCTCACCACCTACGACACCGACGCCGACATCACCCGGGCGATCGCCGCGGGCGCCACCGGCTACCTGCTGAAGGCCGAGCGGCCGGAGGAACTGTTCGCCGCCGTGCACGCCGCCGCGCGGGGCCGCACGGTGCTCTCGCCGCCGGTCGCCTCCCGGGTGATGGCGCAGATGCGGGCGCCCGCGCCGCAGCTCACCGAGCGCGAGCAGGACATCCTCGCGCAGCTGGGGCAGGGGCTGGGCAATCGGCAGATCGCCCGGGCGCTGTTCATCAGCGAGGCCACCGTGAAGACCCATCTCGGCCGGATCTACGACAAGTTGGGGGTGGACACCCGGGCCGGCGCGGTGGCCGTGGCCAAGGAGCGCCGGCTGCTGCGCTGACGGGCCCTCACGTACGACCGGCCCGGCCCGCCGGTGGACTCACTCCGTGTCAGTCTGCCGGAGCACCGCCGGACGCACCCGCTGCGCTCAGCGCTCGCGCGGTGTCACTGCGTGCTGCCATGATGCTCGGAATGTCGGATTCCAGCACGGCCCACACCCGGCCCGCCGCCCGTACCGGAGTCCGTCGCGCGCCCGCCGAACGGCCGCCGGGCGTCCTGCCGGGCCTCAATCCGCTGGTCCAACGCTTGGCGGGACCTTACGGACCGACCATCACGTTTGTGGATTTTTCGTGGATCTCACTATTGACAAACCAACCACGCGGTTTGTTAGCGTGATACCACGACGTCCCCGGGGGTGGGGGCTCGCCGGGGCCTGTGCGGACCGCTCTCGCCGGAGGGTGCTGCCAGGGGGGAACGGCGGGGCTGCCGGGGAGTCGGGGGGAGCGGCAACGCGAAGCCGCGCAACGAGGCGGTGCGGAGCGAGTCCGGGGGGACTCGCTCCGCGCCTCCCCTGCGTCCGCGCCCCTCAGCCGCCCCAGCACCTTCCGGCTCTTCCGACTCTTACGGTTTCTTCCGCAGCCGGACAGGGCCCGGCTAGACCATCGCGCTCCAGTACGGGCAGCACACGTTCGGCAGCGGCGCCGGGCCACGACCACCGGCGCCCTGCAGTGCCGGCAGCCGCTCCGAGCGGGCCACCCCGGGCGAGCTCGCGGTCAGCCCGGCCTCTCCCAACTCGCCGAACATCAGAGCCAGTTGATAACCGTCCAGGGTGGCGGCGGCGACTCCGGGGCGGCTCCGGCCGGCGTTCAGCGAAGTGATCGTCCAGCCGCGCTGCCGCCAGTGCCGCTCGACCGCCTCCACCAGTGCCGGCCGCCGGACCGCCGAGACGATGGTGAGGATGTCCCGCCCCCGGGTGACGTACCAGCGCAGGTCCGGGTCCCGCCCCGGCAACGGCAGCCGCGCGCCCGCTCTGGGCGCCGCCCCCTGCCAGACCGGCGCCGGCCGGACGGCGTCCAGGGTGTCCTGCAGCAGTGTCTCGCAGCGCTCGGCGGCGTCGAGCTGATCGACCGCCGGCGTCGGGCCGGGCCACCGGGCGGGCGGCACAGCCGGCACACCGCCTCGGCTTCCGCCCGGGAATCCGACGTTCAGTTCGGCACCACCTGGCTGCACTGGTCCCCTCCGCGCTCCTCCCGGCGTTCAGACCGGGCCGGGATTCCGTCACTGCTTGGACGGTGGACGTGGACGGACAGTTCCGCCTCTTACCGTTCCCACACCCTCCTCCGCACCCCTCCCGCGCCCTCGCATCCTCCGCACCCCCGCATCCCCCGCATCCCGCAGTTCGCTCAGGCGCCGGACCTCGGCGGTGAGTTCGTCGATGCGCCGGTTCAGGGCCTGGACGCAGACCAGGGCGGTGCCGTTGGCAGGAGCAACTGGCGGTGGGCCTCGGATTCGTAGGCCGGGGCCGGATGTTAACGGCGGGTTTCCGACGGGAACTATGCTCACGGTCGGAAGTACGGGGGATCTTGAGGTAAACGACGGGCCTCCCATGCGCCCATGGCGGGTCAAGTCGCTTTTCAGGAGCTCTCATTGGATCACGGTGCGTACCGACGGGGCGGCGATCGCTACTCGGAGTCGTCGGGCGAACGGCCCACCCCGAGGGATCCCCTGTCCCGCCTCACCAAGGCCATCGTGATCATGGTGACCCTCGGGTTCTTCACCGCCTCGGTCGTGGCCACCATCCGCAACCACGACGGCCTCTCGTACCAACTGGCCGCCATCACGGTCCTCTTGGTTCTGCTCGGCTTCCAGATCCTGCACGCCGGCCCGTGGCGCCGCAGGCGGCCATGGTGGCCGTGGAGCCTGCTCGCTCACGGAGTGATCAGCTACCTGCCGTTCCTGGTCTTCGGCGGAGCGTGGGTCGGCATCCCCGGGTCGTTCGCCGGATCGATGCTGCTGACCGTCGCCGCGCCCAGGTCCTGGATCCTCTTCACCCTGCTGGTGGCGGGCCAGTACCCGATCTACGCGGCGCTGGGCGACAACGTCGGGCAGTGCCTCAACGCGAGCGTCTCCACGGCAGCGGGCGGAATCGTCGTCTACGGCGTGGCCCGACTGGCCGACATGACCGCGGAGTTGCGGGCGGCCCGCACCGAGTTGGCGGAGCGCGCCGTGGACCAGGAGCGGCTGCGCTTCTCGCGGGACCTGCACGACCTGCTCGGCTACAGCCTCTCCGTGGCGGCACTGAAGTGCCAGCTCGCCGAACGGACCGTACTGGAGGACCCTCAGCGCGCCCGGGCGGAGATCTCCGAGGTGCTGACGATGGTGAGGCAGGCGATGTCCGACACCCGTTGGATCTCCAACGGCGATCTCCAGATGTCATTGGCGCGGGAAACCCGCTTCGCCGCCTCGGCGTTGCGGGCGGCCGGCATCAGCGTGGAGGTCGACCTGGCCTACGGCGCCCTGCCGCCCGAGCACGACGCCGTCCTGGCGACGGTGGCGCGGGAGGCCGTCACCAACATGCTGCGGCACAGCGTGGCACGGCGCTGCGAGATCCGGGCCGTCAGGGGCGAACTCGGCGATGTGCGCCTGGTGGTGTCCAACGACGGCGTCCTGGCGGAGGGCGTCTCGGCGGAGCCGGGCGGCGGCCAGGGCATCGACAACCTCACGGAGCGGTTGCTCGCCGTCGGGGGACGGCTGACCGCGGAGGAGGGCGAGACCGGCTGGTTCCACCTCTCGGCGGTCATCGCGGCCCCGCAGACCAGGACGACGTCCAGGGCCGGCTGACCGTGCGGTCGTGGCCGCGCGGCGCCCGGCGGCGACGGCCACGACCGCACGGCGCCCGCTACTCCCGGAGTCCCATGGCCTCGACCGGTTCCCTGCGCAGCGCCAGCCGCGTGGTCAGCAGTACGGTGCCCAGACCCAGCAGAGCCGCCCCGCCCGGCACCGCGGCCGCCCAGGCCGCGGATACGGACGGCCAGGCCGAGCCGGTGAGCGCGAGACTGACGGGCACCAGGACGGCGGCGGTGACCGCGGCGCCGAGGGCGAGGGCCACTCCGACCGTGATGCCCCCCTCCCAGGCCATCATGCGCAGGATCTGACGGCGGGTGGTGCCCACCAGGCGCAGCAGGGCGAACTCGCGCAACCGCTCGGTCGTGGCCATCACCAGGGTGTTGACGACGGCGATGGCGGTGAAGAGGCTGATCATGCCGAGGAGCAGCCGGCCGACGGCCGTGGCCGACTCCTGCCGGTGCCTGCGGGCGTCGTCGTACGCGGCCCGGTCGCTCGTACGGGCCATGGGGTAGGCGGCGGTGAGGCTCTGGAGCTCCCGGCCGACCTGCTGGGGGTCGGCGTCGGGGGCGGAGCGGACCAGGACCGTCGGCGCGAGGGGGTTCGGTGTGTGCGCGGCGGCGAACTCGGTGGGGATGAGGGCGTCGGCGAACCCCAGGTCGCGGTCGTAGACGGCGACCACCGTGGCGGTGCTCTCGCCGCCGTCCGTCCAGCCGATCCGGAGCTTGGCGCCGACGCCCGCGCCGAGTCCGGAGGCGGAGCGCTGCCCCAGCGCGACGGCGTCCCCGCGCAGTTGGTCCAGCGAGCCCGCGGTGACCCCGGGATCGAGCAGCTCGGACAGGTCGGTGGAATCGACCACCCGGGCGCTGACGCCCCGCGAGCCGGTGGTGCCGGGCGATGCGTTGGACACCATGGTCATGGCGGGTACGACCCCGCTGACCGCTTTGACGCCGGGCAGTCGGCGGGCCGCGGCGGCGAAGTCCGGCGGGAGCCCGACACCGTCGGCCTGGACCACGTGGTCGGCCCGCAGCCTTCGGCCGTCCTCGACTCCGGCGGCCTGGGCCTTGACGCCGGGGACGAACAGCACCGTGCTGGTGAAGGCCACCGCCAGCACCAGCGGGGTGACGGCGGCGGCGAAGCGGCGGGGCTGGGCGCGCAGGGCCGCGGACGCGAGGAACCCCGCCACGGGGAAGAGCCTGCCCACTGGTCCACCAATCACCACACTGGCGACCCGCCCGATCACCGGTCCGAGCAGCGCCACCCCCAGGAGCAGCAGCAGGACCATGCTCTCGGCCATGCCCGCCCCGCTCCGGCTGCCCGTGGAGGACACCAGCACCACGGCGCACGCGGCGAGCGTCCCGGCCCCGAGCACCGTCCGCACCCAGCCGATCCGCGGCGCGGGCGCAGCGGACTCGCGCAGGGCCTGGGTCGGTTCGACCCGGGACGCCCGGCGCGCCGAGGCCCACACGGCGAGTTGCGCGGTGACGACGACCCCGCCGACGACGGTCAGCAGTGCGGTGGGCCCGACGTGGAGCGGGACGTCGGAGCGGACCACACCGCGGTCGACGAGTACGCCGCGGAGCAGCGAGGCGACGCCGACCCCGACCGGGCATCCGACCAGCGCGGCGCCGAGGGTCAGGACCAGCGTCTCCATCGCGATCATCCGCCGCACCTGTCCCGGCGTGGCGCCCACCGCTCGCAGCAGGGCCATCTCCCGCAGGCGTTGCTGGACGGTGAACGCGAGCGCTCCCGCCACCACGAACACCGAGATGAACAGGGACAGGATGCCGACGGTCCCGGCGAGCGAGGCCAGGCCGTCCCCGGGCCCGGGTGTGCCCGAGAACTCCCGTTCGCCCCGCTGGTCGCCGGTGCTCACCTCGGGCCCGGACCAGAGCTCCGTCCCGGTGGCCGGGAAAGCCGTGGCGAGGACCTGTTCGACCTGCGCGGCCAGCGCCTGCGGATCGGCTCCGTCCCGTGCCGTGATGCCGATCGCGTCCGCGCCCTTGGTGGTGCCCGCGAGCCGGGCCGCCTGGTCGGGGCTGAAGAAGAGGGCGGCCTGGCGGGTCAACTCCCGTGGGGGTGCGGCCAGTCCGGACACCGTGTAGGCACGGGGGGCGGTGGTGGTGGCCAGCCGCACGGTGTCGCCGGGCCGGAGCCCGCCGCGCGCGGCCGTCGCCTCGTCGAGGACCACCTCGTCGGGGCCGGTCGGCGGGTGGCCGGAGGCCAGACGGAAGGGGGCGAGGACGGCGCTGGCCCAGGAGTGCCCGAGGGACGCGCCGCCCTGCGGGCCGGAGAGGACCTGCCCCGATCCGGTGATCACGGCGGCGGGGAAGGAGACCTCCGGGGCGACGGTCCCGGCGCCGGGCAGTGCGGCCAGCTTTCCGATCAGCGGGTCGACGTCGGCCATCCGGGTCGAGCCACTGATCACGACCGGGGCCGCCGCGTAGCGTTCGGTGGGGGTGCCCGCACGCAGGGCGGACTCCAGCAGGACACCGCACGCGGCGGTCAGGACGAGGGCGAACGACAGCGCGGTGAAAGCACCCGCGAAGCCCGCCTTGCGGGCGCGCACCGTCTGCCAGGCCAGTAGGAGCATGCCGTTCAGCGCCTTCCCAGGTGGGTCATCCGGTCCGCGACCTGCTCGGGCGAGGGGCTGGCGAGTGCCTCGGCGAAGGAGCCGTCCGCCAGGAAGAACACCTGGTCCGCGTAGGAGGCGGCGACCGGGTCGTGCGTCACCATGATCACGGTCTGCCCCAGTCCGTCGACGACGTGCCGCAGCAGCCGCAGGACCTCCGTACCGGTGGTGCTGTCCAGGGCGCCCGTGGGCTCGTCCGCGAAGACGACCTCGGGTCGCGTCACCAGGGCCCGGGCGATCGCCACCCGCTGCTGCTGACCGCCCGACAGCTGGGTGGGCAGGTGCCGCACCCGGTCAGCGAGGCCGGTGCGGTCGAGGATCTCCCCCAGCCAGGCCCGGTCCGCCCGGCGCCGGGCCAGTCGCAGCGGCAGCGTGACGTTCTGCTCGACCGTCAGGGAGGGCAGGAGGTTGAAGGACTGGAAGACGAAGCCGATCCGCTGCCGGCGCAGGACGGTCAGCTCGGTGTCGCCGAGCGACCCCAGCTCCACGCCGGCCAGCCGGACCTGACCGGAGGTCGGACGGTCGAGCCCGGCGGCGCAGTGCAGGAACGTGCTCTTCCCGGACCCCGAGGGCCCCATCACCGCGGTGAACCCGCCCCGCCGGAATTCCATCGACACCTCGCGCAGGGCGTGCACGGCCCCCGCCCCGCGCCCGTACACCTTGCTCACCCCGTCGAGCCGCACCGCCAGGTCCGGCTCCGAAGCGGAATGGGCCTGTTCCGGATCACCGGAATCCGCAGTCCGAGAGAAAACGGGAATCCCCTCCTCGATGTGGCGCCCTGCCCTCGTTTACCGCGAGCCTAGCCAGATCCACATCGCCCGCCCGGACCGCCGGCGGCGCCCGAACAGCGCTCGGGGCGGCGGCCCCGGAGGCTTCTCCCCAGGTCAACAGGCCGCCAAGCCTGCTGGGCGGCCCGTCCGGGAGGGTCTGGACGTGGACAACCCATGGACACATCCATGCGAATCGCATGGGTCATCTCATGAATTACCCAGCAACCGAAAGGCCACCCGAATGTCGAGATCGCAACTGTGCGAAACAATCGGACGCCGACCTTCGGAATTCAACCGACAAAGCTTCCGGTCCGGCTTTCCGGACTTCCGGTGGTTCGCCCGCTACGTCCGGACCACCAGCAGCGACCCGCGCCGGTGCCAGGGCCCCATCAGGGGCGAGGGCCCACGGAGAGCCAGCCCATCTCCCCGGCGATCCGAATGGCGTCCACCCGGCTGCGTCCCCCGGCCTTGGTCACCGCGGCGGCCAGGTGGTTGCGGGCGGTTCCCGCCGAAATGAACAGCCGGGCGGCGATCTCCGTGACGGAGGCACCTTCCGCGGCCAGCCGCAGGGTGTCCGACTCCCTCGGCGTCAGCGGGTTCTCGCGCGCCCCGAGGGCGGCGAGCGCCAGCTCCGGGTCGATGGCGCGCTCGCCGGCGGCCACCTTTCTGATCGCCGCGGCCAGTTCCTGGGCCGGGGCGTCCTTGCCGAGGAACCCGAGCACGTGAACGGACATCGCACTGCGCAGATGCGCGGGTCTCGCCAGCCCGGTCAGGATGAGCGTCCCGCACGTCGGGAGCTTGTCGTGCAACTCGGCCGCGGCCCGGAGCCCGTCCAGACCGGGCATGTCGATGTCGAGCACCGCCACGTCCGGCCGGACCCGCAGCGCCGTCGGCACCACCAGGTCGCCGCGTTCGACGTCCGCGACGACCTCCAGATCGTCCTCGTACGCGAGGAGCGCCATCAGCGCGCTGCGCACCATGGTCATGTCCTCGGCCAACAGAACCCTGATCATCCGCGTCCTCCCCTGGCAGGCAACCGCCGCCCGCGCGGCTCCATGAGACAACAGGGCCGCGGGCAGCCCGTATCCGATTGATCCACCATGCGTTACCGCGAGCAACGGAAACAACAGTGCGAACCCGATCGAACTACGGCCGAGCACCGTCGACGGGCCGTCACCGCTTGGGAAAGCTGAAGGTGTAGCCGTTGTCCTTGAACCACGGCAGGAGCTGTTCCAGGGCGGCGAGGGTCTGGGCGCGGTTGCCGCCGCCGTCGTGGAGGAGGATGGTGGGGCCGATGCGCAGCTGGGCCTTGGCGGTCTCGACGATCTTGTCGACGCCGGGGCGTTCGAAGTCGCGGGTGTCGGCGTTCCAGCCCAGGGGGCGCATGCCGTGAGCGGCGGCGATCTGGCGGCTCTCGGGGGTGAAGGCGCCGCCCGGGGCCCGGTAGTAGGGGACGGGGGCGCCGCCGGTGGCGTCCTGGATCATCGTCAGGCCGTCGACGATCTCCCTCTCCTGGTACGCGGCGTCCTTGTGGTCCATGGCGGTGTCGTGGCTGACGCTGTGGTCGCACAGGCGGTGGCCGGCGGCGACGACCTGCTTGGCGAGGTCGGGGTGGGCCTGGGCGTTGGGGCCGAGCATGCAGAAGACGGCCTTGGCGTCGTTGCGGGCGAGGACGTCGAGGATGCGTGGGGTCCACTGCGGGTCGGGGCCGTCGTCGATGGTGAGGTTGACGGTCTTGCCCGGGTCCTCGGACTGGCGGGAGATGCTCATGTCGGCCACAGGCGCGGGCAGTGTCGGGTCCGGGGCCGTGGCGGCGGAGGCGGAGGCGGGGGAAGCGGCGGCGGCCGGGGAGCCGGCGGGCTGAGCGAGCCGCTCGGGTGCCTTCATCAGCGCCCCGGCGGCGCCCACCAGCGTCAGCGCCGCCGCGCCCAGCACCGCGGTCCGCAGCGCAGCGGTGCGCCGGCGGGAGGGCTGGGGCGTCCGGCCGACCCCGGGATACCAGCTCGGCGGGGTGGGGTCGGACGGCTTCGGTTCGCGGTGCTGGCGCACGGTGCTCCTCCTGCGGTGGCTCGGTGGGCCCGGCGGCATCCCGGGACGGTGTGTCCCCACCGTCCGCCACGCGGTTGCGGGGCCTGTGAGCCGCGTATGAGCGTTTCGCAACAACCCGTGGCGACGCCGCGCCACGGCCGTGTTTCCGCAGGTGGAGGGCCGATACTGGCTGGCATGTCACGGGTACTGCTGATCGAGGACGACGACTCGGTGCGGGAGGCGCTCACGCTGGGCCTGCGCCGCCAGGGCCACGAGGTGCGCGCCGCCGCCTCCGGCGAGGAGGGGCTGGAGCGTGCCCACGCCGAACCGCCGGAGATCGTGGTGCTGGACCTGATGCTGCCCGGCATCAACGGCTTCGAGGTCTGCCGGCGGCTGCGCCGGGCCGGATCCACCCCGGTGATCATGCTGACCGCACTCGGCGACGACGTCGACACCGTCCTCGGCCTGGAGGCCGGGGCCGATGACTACGTGGTCAAGCCCGCCCAGTCCCGGGTGCTGGACGCCCGCATCCGGGCCGTGCTGCGCCGCGCGGGCGGCCCCGGCCCCGAAGCGGAGCGCGAGATCCACGGCGACCTGGTCATCGACCGGGCGGCGCTGACCGTCACCAAGCGCGGTGCCCCACTGCTGCTGGCACCCGGCGACCTGCGGCTGCTGCTGGAACTGGCCGCCGCTCCCGGGCGGGTCTTCAGCCGCGAGCACCTACTCGAATCCGTCTGGGGGCTCGGCCGCCAGGACGACATCCGGCTGGTCGACGCCGGAGTGAACCGACTGCGCGCCAAGATCGAGGACAGCCCGTCCGCACCGCGCTACATCCAGACCGCACGCGGCTTCGGCTACCGCTTCGGACCGCTGTGACCACCGACCCCCTGCCCCGCCGGACCCGGCTGCGGCGCGCCGCCGCGGGCCTGCGGCCCCGGATGCTCGCCGCGTTCGTCGCCGTCGCCGCCCTGAGCGCGCTCGCCACCGCCACCCTCACCTACCGAGCCGCCACCAACTCCACCCTGGAACTCACCCAGGACACCACCCTGGACGAACTGCGCCGACGCGTCGACACCCTCGCCCCGGACCTTCCCTTCCCGCCGACCCAGAGCGAACTCGACAGGCTGGCCGGCCAGTTGTCCGGCACCGGCGGATTCCGCGACTGGCGCGTCCTGGCCGTCCACGGCACCGACCACTCCGAGTGGACCCAGCCCGTCACCGTCCCGCCCGCCCTGGAACGGACCGTGAACGCCGGCCACTCCGCCTTCCAGCGCTTCACCGCCGACGGACACCCCTGGCTCGCCACCGGCGTCCCCGTCACCGGGGCCGCCGCCGCACCCAACGCCCCCTCCGGCCTCACCGTCTACGCCCTGCTCCCCCTGGACCGCGAGCAGAGCGCCAGCAACGCCCTGCTCGCCGCCGCCACCGGAGCCGGCGCCTTCGCCGCCGTCCTCGCCGCCGCGCTCGCGCTGCTCGCCGCCCGCCAGGTCCTGCGCCCGGTCAGGGCGCTCGGCGACGTCGCCCACGCCCTCGCCCAGGGGAAGCTCGACACCCGCCTCACCGTCACCGGGCATGACGAACTCGCCCAGCTGTCCAAGACGTTCAACCACACCGCCCGCACCCTCCAGGGCACCATCGAGGAGCTGCGGGCCATCGAATCCCAGGGCCGGCGGTTCGCCGCCGACGTCTCCCACGAACTGCGCACCCCGCTGGCCGCGATGCTCGCCGTCACCGACATCCTCGACGAGGACGCCGAACAGCTCCCCGAGGACACCGCCACCGCCCTGCGCATGATCAGCAACGAGACCGTACGCCTGACCCGGCTGGTCAACGACCTCATCGAGATCTCCCGCCTCGACGCCGGCGCCGCACCCCTGCACACCGAGACCGTCGACGCCCCCACCGCCGTCCGCGAGACCCTGGACCTGCGCGGCTGGAACGACCGGGTCGAACTCGACCTGCCCGCCACCCTGCCCGTGCGGCTCGACCCGCGCCGCTTCGACGTCATCGTCGCCAACCTCGCCGGCAACGCCCTGCGCCACGGCCGCCCACCAGTACGGCTCACCCTGCGCGGCACGGAGGACGACCTCGTGCTCACCGTCACCGACCAGGGCACCGGCATCCCGCCCGCCGAACTCCCGCACCTGTTCGACCGCTTCTACAAGGCCGACAAGGCCCGCAGGCGCTCCGAGGGCAGCGGGCTCGGGCTGGCCATCGCCCAGGAGAACGCCCGACTGCACGGCGGCGTCATCGAGGCCGCCAACTCCCCCACGGGCGGCGCGGTGTTCACCCTCGTCCTGCCCCGCGGCCTCACCACGGAGGACCAGTGACCGCCCGCCACCGCCTCGCCGCCGCCACCGCCCTGCTCCTGCTCCTGCTCACCACCGGCTGCTCGATCCCCAGCACCGGCCCGGTGAAGAGCGGGCGACCGGCCACCGGTATCCAGCCCGGCACCCGGCTCTACTTCCTCGACCAGCACGGCACCCGGTTGGCCATCCGGTCGGGCACCCAGCGCGAGGACCTCCAGCAGACCCTGAACACCCTCGTCGCCGGCCCCGACCAGGCCGAGCAACGCTCCGGCCTCTACACCGGCCTGCCGCCCTCCGGCACCGTCCAGGCCACCGCCACCCCCGGCACCGTCACCCTGCGCCTGAGCTGGTCCACCGCCTCGCTCACCACCACCGCCGTCCAACAACTCGTCTGCACCACCGAAGACGCCCCGACCACCGGACCGCCGCCCAAGGTCTCCATCATCAGCAGCGATGCTCCCTCCGCCATCCAGCAGCAGTGCGACCTCCATCGCAACGCCTGACCCGCAGCATGCCGACGGGCCCGGCGCGCCACCCGTGGCGTGCCGGGCCCGTCCGACGTACGGCTCAGCCCTCGCGGCGCGGTACCGAGGCCGTCGTCACGCGGTGCACCAGGGCCTCCAGCGGGCCTCGGCGGAAGAAGCGCCGCCACAGCACCGAGAGAACGAGCGCCGCCACGGCGAACAGCGCGTACGGGACGAAGGACTGTGGCGCGTGGCCGAAGCCGCCAGGGTCGTGGCCGAGGAAGCGGCTGCTGATCACGTCCTGGACGAAGTACCAGGTCATCGCCATCCCGCCCATCGCGGCCAGCGGCCACAACACCCGCTGCCAGGCACGCTTCTCCGTCAGCAGGAGCAGCCCGCCCAGCAGCGCCAGCGACACTCCCACCATCCAGACGACCTGCAGCACGCTGTACTCCGCGATGCCCGGGCCCGGCTTGGACATCGCCCACAGCTCCGCCCACGGCACCTTCGGCATCGGCGGCAGCTCCGGCGGCACCGGCGGCAGCTCCGGCAGCGAGCCGTCCGCTGGGAGCGGCGGCATCGGCGGCATCGGCGGAGGCGCCATCAGGGCCTCCTGGAAGCGGTCGATCGCCGCGCCCAGGCCCAGCGGGCCGAGCAGCAGCCACGACGCCAGCCAGCCGCCGACCGTGATCCCGGCGCCGGTGACGGCCATGCGTACCCGCACCGCGCGCTCGCGCAGGTCGAGGCGGCCGATCGCCAGACCGGCCAGCAACAGCGGCAGCGCGTAGCAGGTGTCCGTGTTGAACACGTACGACTGGAACACCGCGAGCCAGTCGCCCGGGTGCACCAGCACCGCCAGGCCCTGCGGCAGCTCCGGCGCGCCCGGACCCACCGGCGGCAGGAAGCCCCAGTCCTGGCCCCGGTTCGCCCGCGCGATCTGGAACACCGGCGCCGCCACCGCGAACACCCCTGCCGCCACGAACAGCAGGCGCGCCCGCACCCTCGTCCACGGCAGCAGGAACAGCAGCCAGCCGGTGTAGGCGGTGATGATGTTGGGCTTCCCGGACACCTGCTCAAGGCCCAGGCCCAGCAGCAACAACACCCCGGCCCGCACGGCGATCCGGCCGTGGGCCCGCCGCAACGCCGTCCCGGCGAACGGCCGCGCGCCGCCGGTCATCAGCGCCACCGAGACGCCCGCCAGCAGGAAGAAGACGCTGCGTGCACGGGTGTCCAGGAAGCCGTTCATCCACTCCAGAACACCGGGCCAGTCGTGCCCCCGAGGCGTCGGCTCCAGCCACCCCGTCGGCACAAAGTGCATCCACACCATCCCGAACACCGCCAGCGCCCGCAGCACGTCGACCGCCACCAGGCGCCCCGCCGACGCCGCCCCCGCGCGGTCCCGCCTTCTACGGACGGCCCTCGGCAACCGCCCCGTCAACGGCTCGGTGATCACGGCAACTCCTTCGAACGACAGCAAGGAGCCGCCACGCTAGGAAGCCGATATCAGCCCGCCCCTCCCGGAACATGAGCATTTCGTCACGGATCTCCGGGCCCGGAGCCCACGCGCTCAACCGGTTCTCCGGGGATGCCCACCGGATGCCTGGCCTGCGGACTCCCCCGGAGGTGCCCGGCCCGACCGGCAGACGGCGTTCACAAACCACGGCGGACGTCACGACGTCGGCCTTCTGGCCCGGCTGGCACGGCGGGGTCGGATTGGTCCAGACAATGCGAAAGGCCCAGGTCGTTGACCTGGGCCTTTACTGCTGGAGCGGGCGACGAGAATCGAACTCGCGCTATAAGCTTGGGAAGCTCATGTTCTACCATTAAACTACGCCCGCCTGATGAGCCGTCAGAGACCGCTCAATCCAGTGTCACTGTACCCCATTCGCGACTGTGGTTGCACGGCCCGCCCCGGGAGTGGCCGGGCGGGCGGGGGTGCGTGGGGGGCGTACTGTGTGGGCCGCGTACGAGTGCTCCGGCGGGTGGGTTCGGGGCGGCGAGCCACGGTGTGGAATGTCCGGAGCATCCCCTAATGTGACGCTGTCCCGGGGCGAGGTCCCGCGGGCGCGATGAGTACGGGTGAGTACTGGGTTAGGGATGGGAAGGGGATCGATGGAGCAGCGCGCCGTCGTTCGTTGTGCCGAGGGGCACCTGTTCAGCACCACCACGTTCCCGATGCAGAACCTCGGCCCGGGCCGGCTCGGGCCCGGGCGGCTGATCCGCTGTCCGCAGTGCGGGCGGCTGAGGAGTTCGGTGCTGGCCGACGTGCGGGAGCTGTCGGCGCCGCAGTTGGACCGGGCGCTGCGGCTGGAGGCCGCGGAGTTCCTGGCCTGACGGTCGACGCGAGGACGGAACGGGCCCCGGGCGGATTCGTCCGGGGCCCTGTCGTGCACGTAACCTCGAAGCGTGCTGCTCTCTGACAAGGACATCCGGACCGAAATCGACCTGGGCCGGGTCGTCGTCGACCCGTTCGACCCGGCGATGATCCAGCCGTCGAGCATCGACGTGCGCCTCGACCGCTTCTTCCGTGTGTTCGAGAACCACCGCTACCCGCACATCGACCCCTCCGAGGAGCAGCCGGACCTGACCCGGCTGGTGGAGCCCGAGGGCGACGACGCGTTCATCCTGCACCCGGGCGAGTTCGTGCTGGCCTCGACGTACGAGGTCATCTCGCTGCCCGACGACGTGGCGTCCCGGTTGGAGGGCAAGTCGAGCCTGGGCCGGCTGGGCCTGCTGACGCACTCGACGGCCGGCTTCATCGACCCCGGTTTCAACGGTCACGTGACGCTGGAGCTGTCGAACGTCGCGACGCTGCCGATCAAGCTGTACCCGGGGATGAAGATCGGGCAGCTGTGCCTGTTCCGGCTCTCCTCGCCGTCGGAGCACCCGTACGGCTCGGAGCGGTACGGCTCGCGCTACCAGGGCCAGCGCGGCCCGACGCCGTCCCGCTCGTTCATGAACTTCCACCGCACCGACGTCTGATCCGGGCGGAGCGCACGCAGTACGGGCGGCCGCCCCTCGCCGATGACGGACGAGGGGCGGCCGCCCGTCGCGTTTCCCCGGGGGCTCAGGCCCGCTTGGGGCGGGTGACGGCGACCAGTTCGGTGCCGTCCTCGGAGAGCCGCAGTTCGGTGCGGAGCTCGGCGAGCTCGCCGAGGTGGTGCAGGTGGGTGCCGCCGCAGAAGATCTGCGCGCCGCCCTCGGGCAGCTCGCAGTGCCACTGGCGGCGGGCGGTGAGCTCGGGGCCGGGGACCTCGATGCGGACCGGGGCGTCGGCGGCGACCCAGGCGGCGAGCCGGGCGTTGACGGCCTCGGTGAGGGCGGGCAGGGCGTCGGCGAGGGCGGGGAGCTCGTCGGTGGCGTCCGCCGTGAAGCCCTTCTTCTTCAGCGACTTGCCGAGCCGGTAGGTGTCGGTGCTGGCCTCGGTGTCCATCACCGAGGTGGCCATCGCGAGGCTGTCGAAGTCGGGGTGGCCGAGGGCGTCGGAGCGGCCCGGGTCCTTGCGCCAGCGCGGCGCGAGGGCCTCGTTGAGGGCGAGGGCGAGCAGGTGGCAGCCGCTGTGCGAGGCGCTGAGGGCGGCCCGGCGGTCGGCGTCGACGGTGAGGACGGCGGTGCGCCCGACGAGGTCGCCGGGGTCGGTGTCGACGACGTGCAGGACCAGCCAGGACCACTCCTCGTCGCCGCGCCGGACCGGGATGTCGGCGCCGGCCAGCGGCGTTCCGCCGTCCGGGCCGACGGCCCCGGTGAGGCAGTCGACGACGGCCAGCTCGGTGCCGTCGACGGTGAGGGTGCCGAGGTCGGCCGGCTGGTCGGGCCAGGTGTGGTCGAGCGGGTGGAACGGGGTGGCCCCGGTCACGACGGCGTGCCGGCCGTCCCCCAGCGGGTGCACCGCGATCACCGTCGACTCACCGGTCACCGCCCCGGTCGGGAAGCTGACGTGCGTGGTGGGGAGGGTCATTCCTGGCTCCGGTGACGTGTGACGTGGAACGGGTGAGGGAGTGGCGGAGTAAGGGGGTGAGGGGGTGAAGAGGGTGGACGGGCCCCTGGCTGACCGGGATCCGTCCACCATTGTGCCCTCCGGCCGTCAGCCCAGGGTCGGCAGCTTGATCAGCACCAGCAGCGCGAGCAGTTGCACCGCCGAGGCGGCGGCCGCCTTGCCCCAGGGCAGGTCGTGCACCCGCCGGACCATGCTGGTCAGCAGGTGCGCGCAGAACGCCCAGGTGGCCCAGCCGGCGACCTGGACGACCGCGCTGCCCGAGGGCAGCACCAGGTCGAGCAGCAGCCGGGGCGCGTCCGTCAGCCAGCCGATCAGCGCGGCCAGGCCGACCGTCGACTTCCACGGTCCGTCCCCGCCGAGCTGGCGGGCCAGCGCGTAGGTGACGCCGCCGAAGACCGCCCCGGCCACGGCGAAGCCGATCGCGGCGGCGGCGATGCCGGTCAGCGCGACGGTGAAGGTCGAGTCGACGATGTCGTCGTGGGTCAGGCCGATGCCGAGCACCGCGAGCGCGCCGTACAGCATCGAGACGGTGAGGGCGGGCAGCCAGACCTGGTGGTCGCGGGCGCGGTCGAAGGTCGCGGTGGGGGCGCGGAAGATGCCGATGAGCAGTTCGCGCCAGTGCGGGCGGGGCCCGGCGACGTGCGGGGCGGACTGGCCGCCGGCCCGGTAGACGGTGACGTTGTCCTGGCCGTACGGCGGCTGCTGCTGCGGCCCGTAGCCGTCCTGGCCGTAGCCGTCGCCCTGCGGGTGTCCGCCCTGGTCGTAGCCCTGGTCGTAGCCCTCGGCGCCGTACCCCGCCTGCGGGTACCCGGGGTGCCCGGGGTACTGGCCCTGGTCGTAGTACCCCTGGTGGGGCGGCTCCTGCGCGTACGGGTCGCCGGTCGGGAAGGCCCGGGTGCCGCCGGGCCGGTCGGCGGCGTACGGGTCGTAGCCGCCCTGCGGGCCCGGGGCGCCGGGGCCTCCGGGCCTGCCGTCGGGGCCGTCGGCCACACCCCGGTGCGAGGTCGTGAAGTACTCCGGCCCGTCCGTCTGCCCGTGCCCCCCGGGCCCCGCCGGCGGCGGAGGGGGCGCCCACCCGCCGTGGGGGTCGGCGCCCTGCCCGCTGTCGTATCGATTACCAGCCACGCTCTGACGGTACCCGTCCGGCCCAATCCGCGTGGGGCCTGGACGGAGCCGGGGCCGGTTTGCAGCGAGCCTGAGACGAACGCGGCCGAAATCCCGCCGCCGACGGCGCCACCGCCGGCCCGACGACTGCCGTAGGCCCGACGGCAGTGCCCCGGCGGCAGCGCCCGGCCCGGCGTCCTGCTACCGCTGCGCGCTGACCGAGGGCCCGTGCACCGCGGCGGCCGCAGCGGTGCCGGCCGGGCAGCCGCCCGGGCCGGCCGAGGTGCGGACCGCGCCGACCGGCAGCAGGGTGCCGCAGGCGATCCGGATGCCGTTCGGCAGCTCGTTGTCGGACTCGACGATCGCGCCGTCGCCGATCACCGCGCCGTCCAGCGCCGAGCGGGCGCCGACGGTGGCGAAGGCGCCCACGATGGAGTCCTTGACCAGGGTTTCCGGGCCGACCACCGCGCCCGGGAGGATCACGCTGCCCTCGACGATCGCGCCGGCCTCGACCACCGCGTTCGCGGAGACCACGGTGCCGCCGCTGAGCACCGCGCCGGGGTGGACGGTGGCGCCGGGCAGCAGCAGGGCGTCGCCGGTCGGGCCGGGGACGGCCGGGGAGTCGACCTTGCCGAGCACCAGGTCGGCCGAGCCGCGGACGAACGCGGCCGGGGTGCCGAGGTCGAGCCAGTACGAGGTGTCGACGACGCCGCGCAGCAGCGCGCCGGTGGCCAGCAGCTCGGGGAAGGTCTCGCGTTCGACGGACACCTCGCGGCCGGCCGGGATGCGGTCGATGACGGACCGGGTGAAGACGTAGCAGCCGGCGTTGATCTGGTCGGTGACGATCTGCTCGGGCGTCTCCGGCTTCTCCAGGAACTCCAGCACCCGCCCGTTCGCGTCGGTCGGGACGAGGCCGAAGGCGCGCGGGTCCTCGACCCGGGTGAGGTGCAGGGTGACGTCGGCCCCGGCGGCCACGTGGCCGTCGCGCAGGGCGGCGATGTCGACGCCGGAGAGGATGTCGCCGTTGAAGACCAGCACGGGCTCGTCGGGGCCGCAGGTCAGCCCGGACGCCGCGTTGCGGATCGCGCCGCCGGTGCCCAGCGGCTCGCGTTCGGTCAGGTAGACCAGCTCGATGCCGTACGGGGTGCCGTCCTGGAAGTGGTCCTCGAAGACCTCGGCCAGGTACGAGGTGGCCAGCACGACGCGGGTGACGCCGGCGGCGGCCGCGCGGGCCAGCTGGTGTGCGATGAAGGGGACGCCCGCCACCGGCAGCATGGGCTTGGGGGTGTGGGTGGTCAGCGGACGCAGTCGCGTGCCCTTACCACCGACCAGCATGATCGCCTCGGTCATGGTCTGCGCTGTTCCCCTTGTGCTCTGCGGCCCGGCCCGGCGGGCCGATACCTCCGTCGGTGGTCTGGACCCGTCCGGCCGTCCGGAACGGGTCGACCGGCGCGAGGCCGGTCTGGCGCCTACTGTATTTCCTTCCGACGGGCACGCACTCAGGCGGCCGTGCGATTGGCACCACTCCCCTACGGGTCCCACCCCGGATCCGCCCCGGTTTCCGGCCCGGTCCCGGCCCGCCACGGCCCCAACTGCCCGGCCCGGCGGGCGCTCTCGCGGCGACCACCGGGCCGGGTAGTTGTAGCAGAACTGTCGAACAGAGGACGCTACGCGTCCACCGTCGCAGGCTCCTCGGCGGCGGCCGGCGGGGTCGCCTTCACCGAGTCGAGCAGCAGCTGGGCGACGTCGACCACCTTCAGGTGCTCCTTGGCGGCGCCCTCGTTCTTCTTGCCGTTGACCGAGTCGGAGAGCATCACCAGGCAGAACGGGCAGGCGGTGGAGACGATGTCCGGGTTGAGGGACAGCGCCTCGTCCACGCGCTCGGTGTTGATCCGCTTGCCGATGCGCTCCTCCATCCACATCCGGGCACCGCCGGCGCCGCAGCAGAAGCCGCGCTCCTTGTGCCGGTGCATCTCCTGCTGGCGCAGACCGGGGACCTTGTCCATGATCTCGCGCGGCGGGCTGTAGACCTTGTTGTGGCGGCCCAGGTAGCAGGGGTCGTGGTAGGTGATCAGGCCCTCGACCGGGTTGACCGGGACGAGCTTGCCCTCGTCGATCAGGTGCTGCAGCAGCTGGGTGTGGTGGATGACCTCGAAGTGGCCGCCCAGCTGCGGGTACTCGTTGGCGATGGTGTTGAAGCAGTGCGGGCAGGTGGCGACGATCCGCTTGACCGGCGCGTCCTCCAGGGCCGCGTTCAGCGTCTCGACGTTCTGCGCGCCGAGCATCTGGAAGAGGAACTCGTTGCCCAGCCGGCGGGCGGAGTCACCGGTGCAGGACTCCTCCTTGCCGAGGATGGCGAACTTCACGCCCGCGGTGTGCAGCAGCTCGGCGAAGGCCTTGGTGGTCTTCTTGGCGCGGTCCTCCAGGGCACCGGCGCAGCCGACCCAGTAGAGGTACTCGACCTCGGCGGGGTCGATGTCCTCGCCGATCACCGGCACCTCGATGCCGGTCTCCTTCTTGAGCTCCTTGACCCAGTCCAGGCGGGCCTTGGTGGCCATGCCCCACGGGTTGCCCTTGTTCTCCAGGTTCTTGAGCATCGTCCCGGCCTCGGTCGGGAACGAGGACTCGATCATCACCTGGTAGCGGCGCATGTCGACGATGTGGTCGATGTGCTCGATGTCCACCGGGCACTGCTCGACGCAGGCGCCGCAGGTGGTGCAGGACCACAGGACGTCCGGGTCGATGACGCCGTTCTCTTCCGCGGTGCCGACCAGCGGGCGCTCGGCCTCGGCCAGGGCGGCCGCCGGGACGTCCTTGAGCTGCTCGGCGGTGGCCTTCTCCTCGCCCTCCATGTCCTTGCCGCCACCGGCCAGCAGGTAGGGCGCCTTGCCGAAGGCGTGCTCGCGCAGGCTCATGATCAGCAGCTTCGGCGAGAGCGGCTTGCCGGTGTTCCAGGCCGGGCACTGCGACTGGCAGCGGCCGCACTCGGTGCAGGTGGAGAAGTCGAGGATGCCCTTCCAGGAGAAGTGCTCGACCTGGGAGACCCCGAACACGGCGTCGTCGGCCGGGTCCTCGAAGTCGATCGGCTGACCGCCGCTGGTCATCGGGCGCAGGGCGCCGAGCGCGGTGCCGCCGTCCTCCTCGCGCTTGAAGTAGATGTTGAAGAAGCCGAGGAAGCGGTGCCAGGCCACGCCCATCGAGGGGTTGATGCCGATGGTGGTCGCCCACGCGAACGAGATGCAGATCTTCAGCATCGCGAAGAGGTAGATCAGGTTCTCCAGCGTGCCGTGCGACAGGCCGCTGAGGGCGGAGACCAGCGGGTACGAGACCAGGTGCTCGGGCCCGTACGAGTCGACGCCGTTGAGGGCGCCCTCCAGGGCGCGCAGCATCAGGATGCAGAGGCCGATGCCGAGGATCGTGTACTCGACGTAGAAGGCCTGCCAGGCGATCGAGCCGGCGAAGCGGGACTTGCGGCCGGACCGGGACGGCAGGCTGAGCAGCCGGATCACGATCAGCGTCGCGATGCCCAGCGTGGTGAGGGTGCCGACGAGCTCGACGAAGAGCTGCCAGAGCATCCAGTGGCCGATGATCGGCAGCGCGAACTCGGCGTCGAAGAGCTGGCCGAAGGCGTTGACGATGGTCAGCACCAGGCTGAAGAAGCCGACCGCGACGAACCAGTGGGCGATGCCCACGATCCCCCAGCGGTTCATCCGGGTGTGGCCGACGAACTCGACCGCGACGGTCTTCACCCGCTGGGCGGGCTGACCGAAGCGGGTGGGGTCCGGCTGGCCGGTCCGTACCACTTTGTAGATGTACAGCGCCGCACGGGCGGCGAGCGCGGTGCCGATCACGAACGTGACCAGCGAGATGACGATCGCTGCTAGCTGCATCGGCTCTCCGTCTCCTGCGGCTTGCTGTTGAGCGGTCTTTGAACGGTCCTGCGTGGAAGGGATTGTACTCGCCGGTAACTTTCCGGGCCGACGGCCCGGACATTACCGCCCGCCACCAGCCCTCCAGAAGGTTCCCAAGCTATGGCGGCAGTCACGTGGCGCCACACGCGCCACGGCCAGGGCCACGCCACGGCCGCGGCCAGGACCGGGGCTACGGGAAGTCACCGCGGCCGCGGGAAGGGGACCGCTCAGCAAAGTTGAGCGGCTACGACTCATCCCTGTTGACGACACCCACCCGGTCATGCATCCTTGAGCCTGTAAAGCTCAACTCTTCCGTGGAGGTATTTACGATGGCACGCGCGGTCGGCATCGACCTCGGTACGACGAACTCGGTCGTCAGCGTTCTGGAGGGTGGCGAGCCCACCGTCATCACGAACGCCGAGGGCGCGCGGACCACGCCGTCCGTCGTCGCTTTCGCGAAGAACGGCGAGGTCCTGGTCGGCGAGGTGGCCAAGCGACAGGCGGTCACCAACGTCGACCGCACCATTCGCTCGGTCAAGCGCCACATGGGCACCGGGTGGAAGATCAACCTGGACGGCAAGGACTTCAACCCGCAGCAGATCAGCGCCTTCGTGCTGCAGAAGCTGAAGCGGGACGCCGAGGCCTACCTGGGTGAGACCGTCACCGACGCCGTCATCACCGTCCCGGCGTACTTCTCCGACTCCGAGCGCCAGGCCACCAAGGAGGCCGGTGAGATCGCGGGCCTCAACGTCCTGCGCATCGTCAACGAGCCGACCGCGGCCGCCCTGGCCTACGGCCTCGACAAGGACGACCAGACCATTCTGGTCTTCGACCTCGGCGGCGGCACCTTCGACGTCTCCCTGCTGGAGATCGGCGACGGGGTCGTCGAGGTGAAGGCCACCAACGGTGACAACCACCTCGGTGGTGACGACTGGGACCAGAAGGTCGTCGACCACCTGGTCAAGGTCTTCCAGGCCGGCCACGGCGTCGACCTGTCCAAGGACAAGATGGCCCTGCAGCGTCTGCGCGAGGCCGCCGAGAAGGCCAAGATCGAGCTGTCCTCGTCCTCCGAGACCTCGATCAACCTGCCCTACATCACGGCCTCCGCCGAGGGCCCGCTGCACCTGGACGAGAAGCTCACCCGCGCCCAGTTCCAGCAGCTCACCTCCGACCTGCTGGAGCGCTGCAAGGTCCCGTTCCACAACGTGATCAAGGACGCCGGCATCTCGCTCTCCGAGATCGACCACGTCGTCCTGGTCGGCGGCTCGACCCGCATGCCCGCCGTCGCCGAGCTCGTCCGCGAGCTGACCGGCGGCAAGGACGCCAACAAGGGCGTCAACCCGGACGAGGTCGTCGCCATCGGCGCCGCGCTCCAGGCCGGTGTCCTCAAGGGCGAGGTCAAGGACGTCCTGCTGCTCGACGTCACCCCGCTGTCCCTCGGCATCGAGACCAAGGGCGGCATCATGACCAAGCTGATCGAGCGCAACACCACGATCCCGACCAAGCGCTCCGAGATCTTCACCACGGCCGAGGACAACCAGCCGTCCGTGCAGATCCAGGTCTACCAGGGCGAGCGCGAGATCGCGGCGTACAACAAGAAGCTGGGCATGTTCGAGCTGACCGGCCTGCCGCCGGCGCCGCGCGGCCTGCCGCAGATCGAGGTCACCTTCGACATCGACGCCAACGGCATCATGCACGTCGGCGCGAAGGACCTCGGCACCGGCAAGGAGCAGAAGATGACCGTCACCGGCGGCTCCGCGCTGCCGAAGGACGACATCGAGCGCATGATGCGCGAGGCCGAGCAGTACGCGGAGGAGGACCACAAGCGCCGCGAGTCCGTCGAGACCCGCAACTCCGCCGAGCAGCTCGTCTACTCGACCGAGAAGTTCATCGCGGACAACACCGACAAGCTCCCCGCCGACGTCAAGGCCGAGGTCGAGACCGCCATCGGCGAGCTCAAGGAGGCCCTGAAGGGCGAGGACATCGCGAAGATCCGCGAAGCCTCGGAGAAGGTCTCCACCACCGCGCAGAAGCTCGGCCAGGCGCTGTACGCCAACGCCGACGCCGCCGCCCCGGCCGGCGAGTCCACCCAGGCCAAGGACGACGACGTCGTCGACGCCGAGATCGTGGACGACGAGAAGCCCAAGGGCGGTGCGGCATGACGGACAAGCCGCAGGGCGGCAAGCCCGGCGACGACTCCGCCGCCGACGAGGCTGTGATCAAGGCCGCCGAGGAGGCCGCCGCAGCCGGCGCCGCCGACTCCGGCTCCGGTGCCGGCTCCGACGAACTCGCCGCTGCCAAGCGGGAGTCGGCCGAGCGCACCGCCGACCTGCAGCGCCTGCAGGCCGAGTACCAGAACTACCGCAAGCGGGTCGAGCGCGACCGGCTGACGGTCCGCGAGATCGCGGTCTCCAACATCCTGGAGTCCCTGATCCCGGTGCTCGACGACATCGGCCGTGCCCGCGAGCACGGCGAGGTCACCGGCGGCTTCAAGTCCGTCGCCGAGTCCCTGGAGACGGTCGTCGCCAAGCTGGGCCTCCAGCAGTTCGGCAAGGAGGGCGAGCCCTTCGACCCGACCATGCACGAGGCGCTGATGCACAGCTACTCCTCGGACGTCACCGAGGACACCTGCGTGCAGATCCTCCAGCCGGGCTACCGCATCGGCGAGCGGATCATCCGCCCCGCCATGGTCGCCGTCGCGGAGCCCCAGCCGGGCACCCAGACCACGGCCGCGCCCGACGGCGAGGCGAAGTCCGGGGACGCGGACAAGTCCGACGGTGGTTCGGACAGCTGACAACCTGTGACAGCTGACAACCAGTGCGCTGCGGAGTCGTACGCCGGCCAGTACGGCGGCCGGCTCCGCAGCGCGCTGTCAACAGCGCCCGGTGAAGCGGCTGTTGACAGCGCAGCGAGGATGGACATCGGGAGGTGGCGGCAGCTATGAGCAAGCGCAGCGAGCGAATCGTCGAGAAGCGAATCGTTGAAGGGCGCGTGTTGCGCGGAGCGGCTGCCGAGCGGAGCGAGGTGGACGCATGAGTGGCAAGGACTACGTGGAGAAGGACTACTACAAGGTCCTCGGCGTGCCCAAGGACGCCACCGCCGCCGAGATCAAGAAGACCTACCGCAAGCTCGCGCGCGAATTCCACCCGGACGCCAACAAGGGCGACGCCAAGGCCGAAGAACGCTTCAAGGACATCTCCGAGGCCTACGACGTCCTGTCCGACGAGAAGCGCCGCAAGGAGTACGACGAGGCCCGCAGCCTCTTCGCCAACGGCGGCTTCCGGGCCGGCGGCCCCGGCCAGGGCAACGGCAGCTACAACTTCGACTTCGGCGACCTCTTCAGCGGCAGCCAGAACACCGGCAGCGGCGGGCTCGGCGACGTCTTCGGCGGGCTCTTCAACCGCGGCGGCGGCCGGCAGGCCCAGCCCCGGCGCGGCGCCGACGTCGAGACCGAGGTGACCCTCGCCTTCGACGAGGCCGTCGACGGTGCGACCGTCCCGCTGCGGATGACCAGCCAGGCCACCTGCCGCACCTGCAACGGCACCGGCGCCAAGTCCGGCACCACCCCGCGGGTCTGCCCGACCTGCGTCGGCGCCGGCACCGTCAGCCGCGGCCAGGGCGCGTTCGCGCTCTCCGAGCCGTGCAAGGACTGCCGCGGGCGCGGCATGATCGTCGACGACCCGTGCGTCGACTGCCACGGCAGCGGCCGGGCCAGCTCCGCCCACACCATGCAGGTCCGCATCCCGGCCGGCGTCCAGGACGCCCAGCGCATCCGGCTCAAGGGCAAGGGCGCCCAGGGCGAACGCGGCGGCCAGCCCGGCGACCTCTACGTCACCGTGCACGTCGGCCAGCACCCCGTCTTCGGGCGCAAGGGGGACAACCTCACCGTCACCGTCCCCGTCACCTTCCCCGAAGCCACCCTCGGCGCCACCATCGAGGTGCCCACGCTGAACGGGCCGGCCGTGAAGCTGAAGCTGCCCCCCGGCAGCGCCAACGGCCTCACCATGCGCGCCCGCGGCAAGGGCGCCACCCGCAAGGACGGCACCCGCGGCGACCTCCTCGTCACCATCGAGGTCGTGGTGCCTCGGCACGTCGCCGGGGACGCGCTGAACGCCCTGGAGCAGTACCGCGAGGCCACCGCCTCCGACGACCCACGAGCCGCCCTGTTCCGGGCGGCGAAGGGAGCGTGACGACCAGATGATCCCCGACAGCCCCATCGGCCCCGGCATCGGTGAAGGCCTGCCCGGCATCGGCTCCGGCCTGCCGGGCGACGGCCGCCGCACCCGGCGGCCCACCGCCCCGCCGCAGTACGTCCTCACCGAGGACACCCCGGTGTACGTCATCTCCGTCGCCGCCGAACTGTCCGGCCTGCACCCGCAGACCCTGCGCCAGTACGACCGCCTCGGTCTGGTCAGCCCCGACCGCACCGCCGGCCGGGGCCGTCGCTACTCCGCGCGCGACATCCAGCAGCTGCGCGAGGTCCAGCGGCTCTCCCAGGACGAGGGCATCAACCTGGCCGGCATCAAGCGGATCATCGAGCTGGAGAACCAGGTCAGCGCGCTCCAGTCCCGCATCGGCGAACTGGTCGACTCCCTCGAAGGCGCCACCAGCGCCCTCCAGCAGCGCGAGGCCGCCGTCCACGCCTCCTACCGCCGCGACCTCGTCCCCTACCAGCCCCCCACCCAGTCCAGCGCCCTGGTCGTCTGGCGCCCCAAACGCTGAGACTTGGCTGAACACCTCCGGCCGCCGGCTCCCCTCCACCCGGGGGGTGCCGGCGGCTCGGTCTTGGTGAGAGGGTGCTGTCAGCAGACACACATCGAGGCTGCACGTCGACTCCGAACCGCGTGAAAGGCGCCTATGATCCCAGCCGGGACCGACCTGTCCAGCCCTCGTCCGGATCTGTACAACACCAAGGAGCCGCAAATGCCAGAGACGGCCGAGCCAGGGCTCACGTCAGGCGGGCTCGGTGTTCTCTCGGCCGATGCCCGGAATCTCTATCTCCACGTGGTCGGCAATCATGGCCGACTTACGCGCCAAGAGCGTGTAAAGGCCGAGACCAAGCATCTGCAAGAACTCCTCGATATCGGCCTGTTGGTGCCCGACACGGACGAGGACGATGTGCTCATCGCGGTCGACCCCCAGCAGCTTTCCGTCGGCCTCATCGCGTCGTGGCAACGCAAGGCGCTCGACCTCTTGTCCCGGGCCGAGGAACTGCCCACCGACTTGAAGGAGTTGGCAGAGGCCTTCAACACCCCGATGCAGTCCGGTGGAAGTATCGAGTACGTCCGGGGAAAGGCCCTCATCAACCAGCGGCTCAGCCAACTGGCGAACAGTTGCACCGAGGAGTTCCTCGCCGCACAGCCCGGGGGCCCCCGCCCGCCGGAAGCCCTCGCCGGAAGCCGTGACCGTGACCTCGCGCTGCTCCAACGGGGTGCGTTGGCCCGGACGATCTATCACCCGAGCACCCGCTACCACCCGGCCACCCGGGACTACGTCCTGGCGATCACCGAAGCGGGCGGACACGTCAGAACTCTTGACGAGCCGTACGCCAGACTCATCATCGTCGACCGGCGGACCGCGATCATCCCGGTCGCGGACGATCTGAATGTCGCGGCGTTCATACACGACCGCGCCATTATCAGCTTCCTCGTCTCCGAGATCTTCGAGCGGCACTGGAGCCACGCGCTGGAATTCGACGGCGCCCGCATCGTCCCGCAGCAGGTGATATCAAGCCTGCGACAGACGATCATCGACCTTTTGCTCAAAGGCACCAGCCACCGCGTGATAGCCCGCAGCCTCGGGATCAGCGAGCGTACTCTCGCACGCCACATAGCGGACATGAGAGAGGACTACCAGGTGGATTCGCTCTTTCAGCTGGGCTACGTCCTCGCTCGCGCCGCTCAGCACCGGGATCCGGACGTCCCCGCCTAGGTCGTCGAACCGGCCGGCCTGACCCCGCGTCGCGACGCGGGATCCCGGCCAGGCCCACCCCGAGAACCCAACTGGCCCCGTCTCAGGTCCAGTTGCTGTCGCTCTCCAGCGTCATGACGCCGGTCTTCGCCTGCTGGGTCACCGAGGCCCCTCGATCCGCCGAGCCGCCCCCAGAGGCCTGGAGCTGAGCGCCACCGGCCAGTACGGCGATAACCACAGCGACCGTGGCCGCCGCGATGCGAACGTGTCGGATCATGCGAGGCACGCGATCACACCTTCCAAATAGTCGCAGTGTCGAGACAAATTGAGGACGTGTCCTCCAACCGCCCACATAATGCCGCAGTATCGACGTAGACGCCACAGTCCCCCTTCGGGGGGAGTGCGTCATCTCCATGCCAGGCATGGAGATGCCACCGTGCGGGAGTGGACTCGGTCCCCGGCAACGATGGACGATCAGTTCGCTCCCGATGGTCCCGGCAAGCTCACCACACTTGCCGATGTACCTTCAATCCAGTCCTTTACCTACTCATGCCGAGTGCCCGCCGAGCGGCTCTCGACATGACCTGCCTGCTTACCCACCGGGCCCGGTGAACCCGGTCAGCCACTCCCCCGGAGTCGACAATGAGTGAGCCCTACCTGCGAGAGCACGCTGGACAGGCCCCCGAGGGCCGGCGTGCACGTGTGTTTCTGGCCGCGCCGCTGATGCGGTTGACCGGGCCGGCGGACAGTGTGGTGACGCTCGCCAGCCGGACGCGGCTGACGACCCTCCGCACCACCCTGCTCCGCAGCGGTGCCGCCGTGTACAGCGCGCACCACAGTGACGCCTGGACCGTCGCCGGGCAGGCGCCGGAGCCCCGGGTGCCGTCCGACTTCCGGGCCCTGCAGTCCGCGGACCTCGTGTTCGCCTACGTCGGGGCGCCGCTGTCGGCCGGCGTGAGCCTGGAGCTGGGGTGGGCGTCGGCGCTGCGGAAGCCGATCGTCCTCCTCGTCGACGAGGCCATCACGCACAACCCGCTGATCGCCACCATCGAGCAGGTCGCCCCCGTCCTGCCGCTGGTCTTCGACGACACCTGGTCGCAGGAGGCCCTCAACCACACCGTGGAGACCGCGCTCGACTGGGCCGGCATGGCGCTGTCCCTGCGCGAGGGCTTCTGGACCGCCCCCGGTGAGCAGTTCAACGTCCCCCGGCAGCAGCCCCCCGTCGTCGGCCGGGCCGGCTACTGGCCGACCAGCGCCGCCACCGGCTGAACAGCGCTCACCCACCGGACTCCCCGCCCCTCGTCCGGGCTCCCCGCATCTGCCAGCCCAGTTGGAACAGCGTCTCCGCGTCGTACAGCTCACGCAGCCGGGCGATGTGACCGGCGATCGTCCGCTCGCTCAGCCCCAGACGGCTGGCGATCGCCCGCTGCGTGAGCCCCTGCGCGAGCAGGCGGCCGACCTGCTCGTGGATGGTGGGCTCCGCCCCGCCGACGGCGAGCACGGCCCAGTTCACGCCCTCGGCCTGCCGCCAGTGCAGTTCGAAGTCCCGCACCAGGAAGTCGACCACGGCCGGATCCTCGACGAAGGCGGCGCTGCTGTGGTCCGAGGCGGCAGGGATCACGGCGACGGCCCGACCGAAGATCATCAGCCGGGTGAACGGGACCGGCAGGACCCTGATCGCGGCGCCGAGCTCGGTCGACCTGGCAGCGAAGGCCACCGTCACCGGATCGAGCCGGGCTGACACCTCGTAGATCGTCCGCAGCGTGCCGCCTCGTGCGAGGTGGCGTCGGCTCTGCTCCAGCCCGTCGTCCAAGTGCTCCGAAGGACGAGCACCCCCGGGCTGCATGGTGAGGGCCTCACTCGGGTGGTCGTACTGCACCTGGGCGATCCGGTGGCGGATCTGCAGCATTCCGGCGACGTACTCCACCCCGGGCGAACGCTCGGGGTGGCAGCGCGGCACCGCGTCGTAGGCCTGGGTCAGGTCGTCCAGCATCCTCGGCAGGAGTGCCGCCCGAGTGATCAGCCGGGCTCCCTCCTCCCGGAGTTCGGTGCCGATCCGCTCACTGACCGCGCGTGGGTTCATCGCCGAGTAGACGCCGTCCACGGCCCGCAGGACGAGCAGTCCCAGGTCGGTGAGCTGCTTCAACGCCGCCTCGTCCTCGGGTCGGGTCTCATCCACCCGGATCCGGCCGCCCTCGCCCAGGATCGCCCGGTAGAGATCACGGGCGGCGTCGTCGGGGAGGTCGAGTACGGGTTCAGCGGTCATCGCGGGCGCCTCTCATCAGCCAGCCGAGTTGGAAGAGGGTCTGGGCGCCGTGGCGGTCGCGGAGGCGGGAGATGTGGGCGGCGACGGTGCGTTCGCTGAGGCCGAGGCGGGTGGCGACGGCGCGCTGGGTGAGGCCTCGGGCGAGGAGCCGGCCGACCCGGTCGGGGACGGTGCGGGTGGGGCCGAGGGCGGCGGCGGTTTCGGCGGTTTCGGCGCGGGCCCAGTCGCGCTCGAAGGCGCCGACCAGGAAGGTGATGGCGGCCGGGTCGGTGATGAAGGCGGCGGTGCTGTTGTCGTCGTTGGCGGAGATCACGGCGACGGTGCGGTCGAAGACGAGCAGCCGCTGGAACGGTTCGTCGAGGACCCGGATGAGGGAGCCGTGCCGGGTGACCTCGTCGACGTAGGCGAGGGCGGGCGGGTCGGCGAGGGCGACGGGCTGGTAGATGGTGCGCAGGGAGCAGCCGCGCCGGAGCAGGTGGACGTCCTGGAGGAGGGCGACTTTCAGGGTGCCGGCGGGGCGGTGGCCGGGTTGGGCGGCGAGGACTTCGGACCGGCAGTCGGAGGCGAGCTGGGAGATCCGCTGGCGGATGTGGACGTGGCCCTCGACGTGGACGGCGCCGCCGGCCCGGCCGGAGGGCCTGGGCATCGCGTCGTAGGCGCGGGTGAGGCCGTCGAGGGCGCCCGGAAGGTTCTCCGCGCGGACCAGCAACCTGGTCGCCTCGCTGCGGAGTTCGGCGCCCAGGCGGTCGGTGACGGAGCGCGGGCTGACGGCGTTGTAGCAGTGGTCCATCGGGTTGGCGATGAGCAGGCCGAGGTCGACGAGCTGCTGGAGCGCGGCCTGGTCGGTGTCCTGGGCGTCGGTGAACGGGATGCGGCCGCTCCGGGCGAGGATCGCCAGGTACAGCTGCCGGGCGGCCTCGTCGGGCTCCTCGCCCGGTGGCTGTCCGTGCTGCGGCGCGACCGCCGGTTCCGCCGTCACGTCGCACACTCCCTGCCGGATGCTTCTCCCTCGCCGCCGCGCCCGCGCCGCCGGGCGCGGGGCCCGGCGGTCACGGTACCGGGCTCGACGGCGGCCTCCGGGGCCCGGGTGCCGTCGCACTCCGGGGTGTCCTGGGGCCGCCGCCGCCACGCCCGTACCTCGGGCGCTTCCGTCGAGGCGGAGCAGCAGCGCCTCGACGGCTCCGGTTCCGGGGGCCATCACCACACATGGCGCCCCGACCGGCGCTCTTCCCCCCCGTTCCACGCGTGCGGGACGTTGCACCCGTGGTCAGTTCCGAAGAGCAAGTCGCCACCATCGGGCTGCGGTGCCCGGACGGCCTGGCGTGACTCCACCCTCACAGCGTGACGGCCGGTGAACAAGTGTCGCCCGAGTGCAGGTTCGCGCAATTGCAGCTATCTGCACGACGGGTGCGGCGGGAGGGGTCGAGCGGCGGGCCGGGTTCCGGTAAAGGCCGAGGCCAGCGCGGTGACCGGGTGGTGACCGCCCGTACGGTCGGTCGGCCGTGCGCGGTCGGACCGCGGGTGCGGATTCCTGCAACGGCGGCGTGCCCCTGCAGGAGTCAGGCACGCCCCAGCAGGCGCCCCCGGGCGAGCCCGGCGGCGGTCCCGCCGGCGGCGAGCACCCAGGCCGTGGCCAGCAGCAGGTAGAGCCCGGTGGCGATCGCGGTGAAGCCGCCGAACCCGGTGTGTCGGGCGAGCGCGGAGGCGCCGGTGACGCAGGTGCCGATCGGGAAGGTGTACGCCCACCAGGTCATCGCGAACGGCATGCCGGCCCGACGGGCGCGCAGGTTGGCGGTGAGCGCGACGGCCAACCAGAGCATCGCGACGCCGAGCACCGCGACGCCGTACAGCTCGGCGAGGGGGAGCATGGCGGGGGCCAACGCGGGCAGCACCGGGCGGGCGGCGTCGGCCAGTTGGTGGACGGCGGTGACGGACTGGCCGAGCGGGCCGAGCACCAGGAACAGCGAAGGGGTGAGCACCAGGCTGGGCAGCTTGCTGTGGAACAGCCCGGTGAAGACCACCGGCAGCAGCACCAGGGTGGCCAGCAGGCCGATCCCGAAGAGCGCCCAGCAGGCGTACAGCATGGCCTGCTGCGGCAGCCCGGCCGGCAGGTGCGGGATGAGGGCCGGGCCGGTGGCGGAGGCGACCAGCGGGGCGACCACCGGGAGCAGCCAGGTCGGGTTGGCCTCCAGGGCGGAGACCGGGTGCCGGGTGATCATCAGGTACGGGATGCCGCCGGCGACGGCCAGCGCGTACAGGGTGCCGACGCCCCACAGCACGGCGTCGACGGCGACGGCGGGGCCGGTGCCGATCACCTGGGAGCCGAGCAGCAGGGTGCCGAGGCCGACCGAGAGCAGGGCCATCGGCGGGCAGCCGTAGAAGACGGCGGTGGCCGGGTTGTCCAGCAGCTGGGTGCGGGCGGCCTCTCGGTGCCGGGTGAGGTGGACCAGCCGGGCCGCGCCCAGCACCAGCAGGGCGGCGAGTCCGAGCGCCCACATCACCTCGCCGAAGCCGATCAGCCCGGGCGGCCGCAGCGGCAGGACGGCCGCGCCGTTGCCCAGGATCGCGGTGCCCATGACGGCGGCGTACCAGTTGGGGCCGAGTTGGGCGAGGTCGAGCCAGGCGCGCAGCGAGGAGCGGGAGGGGCGGGTGAGCGGGCGGGCATCGGCCAAGGTGGACATGGTTCCACGGTGCCGCCCCGGGCCGGGCTCCGGTAGCGCCGCGGGCTCTATGAGGACATAGCCTGGACCTATGGCCCTCTCCCCCCGTGTCCCCGAGCTCGGTGCCCTGGAACTGCTGCTCGCGGTGGCCCGGCTGGGCAGCGTCGGGCGGGCCGCGGCCGAACTGGGCGTGAGCCAGCCGACCGCCAGCGCGCGGATCAAGGGCATGGAGCGGCAGATCGGCGTCCCTCTGCTGGAGCGCTCGCCCCGGGGCAGCCGGCCGACCGAGGCGGGTCGGTTGGTGGTCGAGTGGGCCGGGCACGTCGTGGAGGCGGCGCAGGCGCTGGACGCCGGGATCGACGCGCTGCGCGAGCGGCGGGACGCCAAGCTGCGGGTGGTGGCCAGCCTGACCGTCGCCGAGTACCTGATGCCGGGATGGCTGCTGGCCCTGGCCGAGGCCAGTCCGGGCACGGCGGTGACGCTGCGGACGGCGAACTCGGCGGAGGTCGCCGGGCACGTGCTGGCCGGGGACGCCGACCTCGGCTTCGTCGAGGGCCCGTCCACCCCGCCCGGACTGGCCGGCGCGGTGGTGGCGGCGGACCGGCTGGTGGTCGTGGTGGCGCCCGGCCACCCGTGGGCGCGCCGCCGGGCACCGCTGACCGGGCCGGAGCTGGCCGCCACCCCGCTGGTGCTGCGCGAGTCGGGCTCGGGCACCCGGGAGGTGCTGGAGATGGCGCTGGCGCCGTACGGGGGCGCGGTGCGGCCCCGGCTGGAGCTGGCCTCGTCCACCGCGCTGAAGGCCGCGGCGATGACCGGGGCCGGGCCGGTCTGCCTGAGCGAGCTGGCGGTGATGGAGGAGCTGGCCGTGCGGCGGCTGGTGGCCGTGCCGCTGGCCGAGGGGCTGGACCTGCGGCGGCCGCTGCGCGCGGTGTGGCCGGCCGGGCAGCGGCCGAGCGGGCCGGCCCGGGAGCTGCTGGGGCTGACCCGCAGGATGCCCCGCGCGCAGCGGGTGGAACGCATGGAACGCGCGGAACGGGCGGAACGGGCGTGAAAACTTGAGCGGAATAGACTCAACTTAGTGCATGCTGTACGTAGCAGCATTGAAGGACGACGAGGGAGGACCCCCCAGCAGTGGACGCCAGCAAGTTCACCACCAAGACGCAGGACGCCCTGTCCGCCGCGATCCGGCAGGCGGGCGCGGCCGGGAACCCGGACGTCAAGCCGGTGCACATCCTGATCGCCCTGCTGGAGCAGCCCGAGGGCATCGCCCGGCCGCTGCTGGAGGCCGTCGGCGCGGACGTCACCCGGATCGACGCCGAGGCCCGCCGCCAGCTGACCGCCCTGCCCAGCGCGATGGGCTCGACGGTCGCCGCGCCGCAGCTCGCCCGGGACACCCTCGCGGTGCTCACCGAGGCCGGAAAGCGCGCCGACGACCTGGACGACCAGTACGTCTCCACCGAGCACCTGATGGTCGGCCTGGCCGCCGAGGGCGGGCCGGTCGCCGAACTGCTGGCGCAGCAGGGCGCGACGGCGAAGGCCCTGCTCGCCGCGTTCAAGGACGTGCGCGGCAGCGGCCGGGTGACGTCTCCGGATCCGGAGGGCACCTACAAGGCGCTGGAGAAGTACGGCACCGACCTGACCCAGGCCGCCCGGGACGGCAAGCTCGACCCGGTGATCGGCCGGGACCAGGAGATCCGCCGGGTCGTCCAGGTGCTCTCCCGCCGGACCAAGAACAACCCGGTGCTGATCGGCGAGCCGGGCGTCGGCAAGACCGCGGTGGTCGAGGGCCTGGCCCAGCGCATCGTCGCCGGCGACGTGCCGGAGTCCCTGCGCGGCAAGCGGCTGGTCTCGCTGGACCTCAGCGCGATGGTCGCGGGCGCCAAGTACCGCGGCGAGTTCGAGGAGCGGCTGAAGGCCGTCCTGAACGACATCAAGCAGAGCAACGGCCAGGTCGTCACCTTCATCGACGAGCTGCACACCATGGTCGGCGCGGGTGCCGGCGGCGACTCGGCGATGGACGCCGGCAACATGCTCAAGCCGATGCTGGCCCGCGGCGAGCTGCGGATGGTCGGCGCCACCACGCTGGACGAGTACCGCGAGCGGATCGAGAAGGACCCGGCCCTGGAGCGCCGCTTCCAGCAGGTGCTGGTCGGCGAGCCCAGCGTGGAGGACTCGATCGCCATCCTGCGCGGCCTCAAGGGCCGCTACGAGGCGCACCACAAGGTGCAGATCGCGGACGCCGCGCTGGTCGCCGCGGCCACCCTGTCCAACCGCTACATCACCTCCCGCTTCCTGCCCGACAAGGCGATCGACCTGGTCGACGAGGCGGCCTCCCGGCTGCGGATGGAGATCGACTCCTCTCCGGTCGAGATCGACGAACTCCAGCGCTCCGTCGACCGGTTGAGGATGGAGGAGCTGGCCCTGGAGAAGGAGTCGGACGCCGCCTCGATCGACCGGCTGGCCCGGCTTCGGCGCGATCTCGCCGACAAGAACGAGCAGTTGAGCGCGCTGACGGCGCGCTGGGAGCAGGAGAAGAAGAGCCTCAACCGGGTCGGCGAACTCAAGGAGCGGCTGGACGACCTGCACGGCGCGCTCGAACGCGCCCAGCGCGACGGGGACTTCGAGCGGGCGTCGAAGCTGATGTACGCGGAGATCCCGGCCGCCGAGACGGAGCTCACCGAAGCCCAGGAGCGGGCGGCCGACCAGGACGCCTCCGCCTCGATGGTGAAGGAGGAGGTCGGCCCGGACGACGTGGCCGACGTGGTCGCCTCCTGGACGGGCATCCCGGCCGGCCGCCTGCTGGAGGGCGAGAGCGCCAAACTCCTGCGCATGGAGGAGGAGTTGGGCCAGCGCCTGATCGGCCAGGCGGAGGCCGTGCGGGCGGTCTCGGACGCGGTGCGCCGCACCCGTTCCGGCATCGCCGACCCGGACCGCCCGACCGGCTCGTTCCTCTTCCTCGGCCCGACCGGCGTCGGCAAGACCGAACTCGCCAAGGCCCTGGCCGACTTCCTCTTCGACGACGAGCGGGCCATGGTCCGGATCGACATGAGCGAGTACGGCGAGAAGCACTCCGTCTCCCGCCTGGTCGGCGCCCCGCCCGGGTACATCGGCTACGAGGAGGGCGGCCAGCTCACCGAGGCGGTCCGCCGCCGCCCGTACAGCGTGGTGCTGCTGGACGAGGTGGAGAAGGCCCACCCGGAGGTCTTCGACGTCCTGCTCCAGGTGCTGGACGACGGCCGGCTCACCGACGGCCAGGGCCGCACGGTGGACTTCCGCAACGCGATCCTGATCCTCACCTCCAACCTGGGCTCCCAGTTCCTGGTCGACCCGGCCATCCCGGAGGACCGGAAGAAGGCCCTGGTGCTGGACTCCGTCCGGGCCGCGTTCAAGCCCGAGTTCCTCAACCGGCTGGACGACATCGTGGTCTTCGACCCGCTGGGCACCGCCGAGCTGAGCCGGATCGTCGACCTCCAGGTGGCCCGCCTCGGCGACCGGCTGCGCGAGCGGCGGCTCACCCTGGACGTCTCCGAGGCCGCCCGCGACTGGCTGGCCCTCACCGGCTACGACCCGGCGTACGGCGCCCGCCCGCTGCGCCGGCTGGTCCAGTCCGCGATCGGCGACCAGTTGGCCCGGGCCATCCTGTCCGGCCAGGTGCACGACGGGGACACCGTCCTGGTCGAGCGGGACGAGGAGGGCGACCGCCTCACCGTCCGCAGCCGCGGACTGTTGGAGAAGTAGCACCACCAGCCCTGGGCCGCCCGCACGACAGCGCGGGCGGCCCAGGCAACTCCCCTTCTGCGCCGCATAGTTGACGGCCTACTCGGCTACGGCCGCACCCCACCGGACCGCGCCGGAGCCCCGGCGGCGACAGCCCTCCAACCGGACACGCTCCGTCACCATCCCCGCTCGCGGCGGGCGTCGGAGCGCCCCGGACGAAGATCGACGCGTGGCCGGGTGCCCCTGTGAGGCAGGCCCCGGATGAGGCAGGATGGGAAGTGGAAAGGGCGGCCTCTCATTGCCGGCCACCACGTGCACTGAGGAAGAGGACCCCATGAGCATCGACCCGTCGTCCATCCCGTCGTTCGGCGCGCCCCAGGGCGGCGGCCAGCCCGGCGACCAGGGGCGGCCGGCCGGCCCGCCGCCGATCATCGTCCCGGACCAGGGCCTGGTGACCCAGCTGCTGGACCAGATGCAGCTCAAGCACGTCGTGGACGAGGAGGGCGACCTCACCGCTCCCTGGGAGGGCTTCCGCGTCTACTACATGTTCCGCGGCGAGCAGAAGGAGCTCTTCGCGGTGCGCGCCTTCTACGACCGCGCGTACCCGCTGGAGAAGAAGGGCGAGATCCTCGACCTGATCGACGAGTGGAACCGCGAGACCCTCTGGCCCAAGGTCTACACCCACACCCACGAGGACGGCGTGGTCCGCCTGATCGGCGAGGCCCAGATGATCGTCGGCACCGGCGTCAACCTGGACTACTTCGTCACCACCACCGCCAACTGGACCCAGGCCGCCGTCGGCTTCGAGCAGTGGATCGTCGAGCGCCTCGGCCTGCAGAACGAGATCGAGGGCGAGGACGGCGAGACCCCCGAGGACACCAACGAGGCGTGACCCTGCCCGCCCCGCGAGCGCACGGCCCGACCACTTGGCCCCAGGTGGTCGGGCCGTCCTTGTCCCCGGCCCCCGGCTGACCCAGGATGGGGCCGACGACGACGCGTGAGGAGCCACCGATGGGCAACAGGCCGCTGCTGAACCGCCGACTGGCCGGTATGGGGACGACGATCTTCGCCGAGATGTCCGCCCTGGCCACGGCCACCGGCTCGATCAACCTCGGCCAGGGCTTCCCCGACACCGACGGCCCGGCTTCGGTGGCCCGGGCCGCTGCCGACGCCGTGCTGAACGGGCGCGGCAACCAGTACCCGCCCGGCCCCGGCATCCCCGAGCTGCGGCAGGCCGTCGCCGAGCACCAGCGGCGCTTCCACGGCCTCGACTACGACCCGGACACCGAGGTGCTGGTCACCGCCGGCGCCACCGAGGCCATCGCCGCCACCCTGCTCGCCCTGCTGGAACCCGGTGACGAGGTGATCGCCCTCGAACCCTTCTACGACTCCTACGCCGCCTGCATCGCGATGGCCGGCGCCACCCGCCGCCCGCTCACCCTGCGCGCCCCGGACTTCCGCCCCGACCTGGACGAATTGCGCGCCCTGATCACCCCGCGCACCCGCCTGCTGCTGATCAACACCCCGCACAACCCGACCGGCACCGTGCTCACCGCCGACGAGCTGGCCGCCATCGCCGCCATCGCCGTCGAGCACGACCTGCTGGTCGTCACCGACGAGGTCTACGAACACCTCGTCTTCGGCGCCACCCACCACCCGATCGCCGCCCTGCCCGGCATGCGCGAGCGCACCGTCTCCATCTCCTCGGCCGGCAAGACCTTCTCCTTCACCGGCTGGAAGGTCGGCTGGGTCACCGCGAACCCGGCCCTGGTCACGGCCGTCCGCACGGCCAAGCAGTACCTCACCTACGTCAGCGCCGGCCCCTTCCAGTACGCCGTCGCCGAGGCGCTGCGGCTGCCCGACAGCTACTTCGACGGCTTCCGCGCCGACCTGCTCCGCAAGCGCGACCTGCTGGTCGACGGGCTCACCGCGGCCGGCTTCCGGGTGTTCACCCCCGAGGGCACGTACTTCATCACCACCGACATCACCCCGCTCGGCGAGAAGGACGGCATCGAGTTCTGCCGCGCCCTGCCGGAGCGCTGCGGCGTCGTCGCCATCCCGAACGCCGTCTTCTACGACAACACCGAGGCCGGCCGCAGCCTGGTCCGCTTCACCTTCTGCAAGCAGGACTCAGTGCTGGAGGAAGCGGTGTCACGGCTCCAGCTCCTCTGAGCCGTCGACCGGCCGCCGCCCGAGGCCGGACAGGTGGGCGTCCAGGATCGCCCGGGCCTCGGGTGCGGTGAGGCGGCCGACGAGGACGTGCGTGGTGAGCCCGTCGGCAAGGGCCAGCAGCGTCTTCGCCTCCCGGGCGGCGTCCGGCCCGGCCGCCGGCGACGCCTCGGCGATCAGCCGGGCGAACAGGCCCTCCAGGGCGGCGTAGTCGGCGTTCAGCGGGCCCGCCAGCCGCTCGTCGACGGCGGCCTGCGCGACGAAGGCCAGCCAGACCCGCGCCTGGGAGCGCTGTCCGTCGCCGAGCAGCGCCACCTCGGCGGCCGCGTGTGCCAGGAGGGCGGCGGGCGAGGGCGCCGGGTCGTCGGCGGGGTGCGCCCGGACCCGGGCGGTGATCCGCTCGCCGACGTAGCCGAGGGCGAAGCGGAGCATCTCGTCCTTGGTGCGGAAGCAGCGCTGGACGGCGCCGGTCGACACCTGCGCGCGGTCGGCCACGTCGCGCAGGGTCACTCCTTCCAGGCCGCGTTCGTCGGCGAGCCGGCAGACGGCCTCGGCGATCCGCCGGCGCCGGCCCTCGTGGTCCACCTGTCTGGGCACGGGCTCCCCCTCCGGTTTATTCGATGCACACGTATCGGTTCCCAGGCTACGGTACCGATACGAGCGCATCGGAACGAGGAGGGGAGTACGTCATGCGGGACGCCCTGTGGCGACTGACGGCCACCGCGCAGGCGGCGGCGGTACGCGGCAAAAAGGTCTCGGCCGTCGAACTGCTCGACACCCACCTGGAGCGGATCGGCGCGGTGAACCCGCAGGTCAACGCCGTCACCCAGGTCCTGGCGGAGCCCGCCCGGGCACAGGCCCGGGAACTCGACCGGCGCCTGGCCGCGGGCGAGGACCCCGGCCCGCTGGCGGGCGTGCCGTTCACCGTGAAGGAGACCACCGCCATCGAGGGCGTGGCCACCACCTTCGGGGTGCCGCGCTTCCGCGACCTGGTGGCGCGGGCCGACGCTCCCCCGGTCGCCCGGCTGCGCGCGGCCGGGGCCGTACCGATCGGGCACAGCAACATGCCCACCATGATCCTGGCCGGGATGCACACCCGCAGCGAGCTCTACGGCGACACCGCCAACCCGTGGGACCGCAGCCGCACCCCGGGCGGGAGCAGCGGCGGCGACGGCGCGGCCGTCGCGACCGGCCTGGCCGCGCTCGGGCTCGGCAACGACTCCGGCGCGTCCATCCGCGTCCCGGCCTCGTTCTGCGGGGTCGCCGGGCTGAACCCGTCCAGCGGCAGGTTCCCCGCCGACCACCGCGCGTTCGGGCCGCAGGACCCGGGGCCGGCCTCCCAGTGGCTGGTCTCCGACGGCCCGCTCGCCCGGAGCGTCGCCGACCTCCGGCTGGCCTACGAGGTGCTGGCCGGCCCCGATCCGCGTGACCCGCGCGCCCTGCCCGTGCCGCGCTACGGCGAGCCGCTGCCCGGGCCGGTGAAGGTCGCGGTGGTGGCCGATCCGGGCGGCCACGACGTCCACCCGACCGTCCGGGCCGCGATCGGGCGCGCGGCGGCCGCGCTGCGGGACGCCGGGTACGACGTGCGCGAGGTGGCGGACGTCCCGCGGCTCGACGAGTCCCTGGAGGTGTGCGACCGGATCACCATGACCGAGTTCGCACCCAAGTGGCCCGCCGTACGCTCCCTGCTCGGCCCGGGCGGCGACCGCTACATCGAGCTGACGATGGCCCGGACCCCGCCCGCGACGGCCGCCGAGCTCATGGAACTGATGGGGAGCTGGCTGGGCATCCGCCGCTCCTGGGCCGAGTTCCTGGACGAGTACCCGCTGCTGCTCGGACCGGTGTTCACCGAACCGCCGGTCGAACCGGGCATCGAGTCCCGGGACGCGCAGGGGTGGGAGCTGGTCCGCACGGCGATGCGGCTGTGCAAGGTGACCAGCTTCGCGGGGCTGCCCGCGGTGGCGGTGCCCACCGGCCTGGCCGACGGACTGCCGACCGGGGTGCAGCTCGTCGGGCGGGCGTTCCGGGAGGACCTCTGCCTGGAGGCGGCCCAGGCGGTCGAGGACCGGCTCGGGGTGCTCGCGCCGATCGACCCCCGGCCGTGACGGGGAGCAATGATGGCCCGGCGGGTGGGCCCAGTTCTTCTCAACTCACCTGACAGTCATGGTTGGTTGACGTCTGGTTGACGATTGAATGATGTCTGTGAGGCAATTCCTTCGGCCTCGGCGGAACGCTCCGACCGCCCTGCCCGCCCGGTGCGTGCAGGGCGGCGGTGCACGAGGCGTGCACCCGGCGCACTACCAGCGTGCACGGCGCACGACCCGGTCCCAGGGGCGCGCGCTGTGCACAGTCGCACACCGGGTCGATCAGAGCCGGGGAGCAGGTGTGCTCGAAACGGTGAATGCTTGACAAAGTTGGGTAAATCACCGGCGGACCCGGCGTATTCATGCTTCTCTGCTGCTGAATCTCCAGCCGGAATCCCTCCTTCCACGGTCGGCCGCGCCCAGGGCCGGACAGCCACGAACAGCCTCGCCATCGCCTAGGCCTACTCGGTGCTGCCCGGCGGGCGCGCACGGAGCTGAAACGCGGAGCCGAGCATGCTCACCACACTGCAGACCTCCTACACGGACACCCGCGCCGGTGACCTGGCCTGGTGCCTGGGCGGCGACCCGCTGCCCGCTCTCGCGGTCCGCGACCTGAGACTCGACGGAGGCGGCCAGCCCGCCGCGTCCGGCACCCTCCAGCTGCGGCTGCTCGGCGCTTCGCACCAGGTGGTGATCGCCGCCGGCCCCGGCGAGTGCCTGGAGACCGTCGCCTGCCTGCCCGGCCGCCGCACCCCGCTGCCGGCCCGGGTGGCCAAGCAGGTCGGCGGCTGGGAGTACGAGTTCGCGGCCCGGATCGAGGCGCTGCCCCCGCACGACTTCGCGGCCCGCGCGCAGGAACTGCTGGCCCTGGTCGAGGGCCACCCGCGCGGCCTGGCCGGAGTGTTCCCGGGCGACCCGAGCGCCTTCACCGCGCTGGTCACCCAGGGCGGCGCCGACCGGCTGCTCTGGCGGACCTGGCACGCCTACCCGCAGGAGGGCCGGCTGGTCTGCACCCGCTCCTCGCTGGTGGTGTCCGGGGCATGACCGCCCGGGGTACGACCGCCAGCCGTCCGAGCAGGGTCGCCGATCCCGCCATGGCCTATGAATCGCACGCAGGAACGATTCGTCAATCCGGCGCCCAGCACTGTCCGTCGAATGGGCGCAGCTATCCGTCCCGAACGTCCCCTAGCGTTTGTTCGTGATCAACCATCCGGCCGGTCCACCCGCCCGCTCGCGAGTGGACCTCGACGACGGCGCCCCACCCCGGCCCGGGCGGAGCCTCGCCCCCCTGCCCGCCCGCCGTCGGTCCCGGCTGCGCTCCCACCCCCGGCTGGCCCGCCTCACCGTCCTGCTGGCCGCGTTCGTCTGTGCGGCCTGCGGACTCGTCTACGAACTCGAACTCGTGGCGCTAGGCGACTACCTGCTCGGGGACTCGGTCACCCAGACCTCCGTCGTGCTCTCCGTCATGGTGTTCGCGATGGGCCTCGGCTCGCTCCTCGCCAAACGCCTCACCCGGCGGCCCGCCACCGCCTTCGCCCTGGTCGAATGCGCCCTCGCGCTCACCGGCGGCCTCTCCGTCCTCGCGCTCTACTCCTGCTGGGCCTGGATCGGCCGCTACCAGGCCGCCATGGTCGGCCTCACCTGCCTCATCGGCATCCTCATCGGCGCCGAGATCCCGCTCCTGATGACCCTCATCCAGCGGATCCGGCGCGAGGACGCCGGCCGCGCCGCCGCCGACCTCTTCGCCGCCGACTACGTGGGCGCGCTGATCGGCGGCCTCGCCTTCCCCTTCCTCATCCTCCCCGGCCTCGGGCCCGGCGACGGCGCCCTCGTCACCGGCGCCGTCAACGCCGTCGCCGGAGCCGCCGTCGTGCTCTGGCTCTTCCGCGAGGAACCCGCTCCCCGGATACGGCTCCTGCTCTGGGGCGGCTGCGCGCTCGTCCTCGCCCTGCTCGCCGCGGCCGCCGCCGGCTCCGGTGCCGTCGAACGCGCCGCCCGACACGCCCTCTACGGCGCCCAGGTCCGCTTCGCCGCCCGCAGCCGCTCCCAGGAGATCGTGCTCACCGGCCCCACCGAAGGCCCGCTCCGGCTCTACCTGAACGGCCGCCTCACGGTCTGCGGACCGGACGAGTACCGCGGCAACGAGGCCCTGGTCCACCCGGCGATGGCCGCCGGCCCGGACGCCCGCGTCCTGCTCCTCGGCGGCGGCGACGGCCTCGCCCTGCGCGAGGTGCTCCGGCACCGCGGCGTCCGCTCCGTCCGGCTCGTCGAGGCCGACCCCGCGCTCCCCCGGCTCGCCCGCACCGACCCGGGGCTCGCCGCCCTCACCGACCACTCCCTAGACGACCCCCGCGTCCACGCCACCGCCGCCGACCCGATGGCCTGGCTGCGCGGCGCCGCCGCGGCCGGCGGACCGTACGACGTGGTGCTCGCCGACCTGCCCGCGCCCTCCGACGGCGGACCGGTCACCTTCCACTCCCAGGAGTTCTACGGCCTCGCCACCCGGCTGCTCTCCCCCGGCGGCCGCGTCGCCGTCCGGGCCGGCGGCGACCCGGACGGCCTCTGGCCGATCGAGTCCGGCCTGCGGACGGCGGGGCTGCAGACCGTCCCGTACGCCGTCCAGGGCAGCGCCACCGCGAGCTGCCGCCCGGACCCGCCGGGCGTCGCCCAGACCTTCCTCCTGGCGGCCGCCGCCCGGCCCCCGCTCACCCTCGCCCCCGACGCCCCACCGCCCCGCGCCCTCACCCCCGACGCCCTCCGCGGCTCCGCCACCCGCCTCGCCGCCCTCCGCCCCGCCCACCCCCCGGCCGCCCTCACCCTGCTCGGCCCCCGCTGAGCCGGGAGCGCGGGGCCGGACACCGGTGGTCCGGGGAAGTCGGGTGGCGGTGGGTGGGGACCGGGCGGGGTTCGGTCGGTAGGCTCCCTGACATGGAGCATGAGGTTGTCGTCCCGATGCCCGCCGAGTTGGTGCGGCAGGCCTTGCAGGATCCGGCTCTGCTGGCCCGTAGCGTGCCGGGGCTGAGCACCGAACCGGCCGCGGTCGGCGGTGGGCCGGCGGAGGAGATCGGCGGCCGGCTGAAGCTGCGGATCGGCGGCTCCACCATCACGTACAAGGGCGTGCTGTCCCTGATCGAGGGGCGCGAGGGCGTGCTGACCGTGTTCGCCGAGGGCCAGGAGGCCCGCGGCAGCGGCGAGGCGACCGCCACCGTCCGGGTCAGCGTCGCGGACGGCGCCGAGGACGGTACCGCCGTGGTCCGCTTCACCGGCGACCTGAGCGCCACCGGCCGGCTCACCGAGTTCGACGGGGAGACCCTCGACGCCGCCGGCCGCCGTCTGCTGGACCGGTTCGCCACCGCGCTCGCCTCCCCGGACGCCGAGCCGGAGAGCGAGGGCGACGGTGAGGGTGAGGGCGACGGCGAGAGCGACACGGAGACCGACGCCGACGTGGTGTTCATCGAGGAGCACCAGGACCAGCCCGGCGACGACCTCGACGACGACCTGTCCGACCTGATCGCCTTCTCCGACGCCGACGCCGAGCGCTTCGGCCTGCCCACCGGCGGCGGCGACGAGGACGGGCCCGAGGAGGGCGTCGCCGAGGAGCTCCCCGCCGAGCCGCTCTTCGAGTACGAGGAGGAGCCGGCGGGCGGCGGCCCGGTGCGCCGCAGCATCGTCGGCCGCTCGGCCGAGGAGGTGGACCACGCGCCGCCGCGCGGACGGTACGCCCCGGCACTGCCGGCCCGTAGCGCCCGGGCCCGGGCGGCGTCCCGCTGGGGCGGCGAGGCCGGCGGGATCGTGGTGCCGGGTTCCGGCGGCCGCAGCGCGGTGCCGTGGATGATCGGCGGCGGGGTCGCGCTGCTGGGTGGCGCCGTGGTGCTGGTCAGGGCCTTGCGTCGCCGCTGACCGACGGGAGAGGGCCTAGACTGGACGCTCATGAGCAACGACCGCGACGCCCTGCTGGCACAGATCAAGGACAAGGCCGTCGTACACGGCAAGGTCACCCTTTCCTCCGGCAAGGAGGCCGACTACTACGTCGACCTGCGTCGGATCACGCTGGACGGCCAGGCCGCCCCGCTGGTCGGCCGGGTGATGCTGGACGCGACCTCCCACCTGGAGTACGACGCCGTCGGCGGTCTGACCCTGGGCGCCGACCCGGTGGCCGCCGCGATGCTGCACGCCGCCGCCGCGCGCGGGCGTGAGCTGGACGCCTTCGTGGTCCGCAAGGCGGGCAAGGCGCACGGCCTGCAGCGCCGGATCGAGGGCCCGGAGGTCAAGGGCCGCCGGGTGCTGGCGGTCGAGGACACCTCCACCACCGGCGGCTCGGTGCTGACCGCCGTCGAGGCGCTGCGCGAGGCGGGTGCCGAGGTGGTCGGCGTCGCGGTGATCGTGGAGCGCGGCGGCGCGGCCGCGGTCGAGGCGCAGGGCCTGCCGTACGTGACCGCCTACACCCTGGACGACCTGGGCCTCTGAGCCCGGCCGGACCTGACAGCAGAAGGGGCCGGGTCCTGTTTCACGTGAAACGTGAAACAGGACCCGGCCCCTTCGCGTGTCGTGCGCGAAGCCCCGGTGCTCAGCCGCGCCGGTGGCGGCCGCCGCCGCTCTGCACGGCGTCGGCCTCGGCGCTCTCCACGGCGCCACCGGCCTTGCGCTTCTTGCGCTCGCGCAGGACCTCGATCAGGATCGGCGAGACCGAGAGCAGGACGATCAGCAGCACCGCCGGGATCAGGTACTTGTCGATCACCGGGGCGAGCGCGTCGCCGAAGAAGTAGCCGATCAGCAGCATGGACTCGGTCCAGAGCACGCCGCCGATGACGTTCCACAGGAAGAACGTCCGGGCGGGCATCTCCAGGGTGCCCGCGACCGGGTTGAGGAAGGTCCGGACGATCGGCATGAAGCGGGCCAGCACCACGGCCTTGCCGGGCCCGAACTTGTTGAAGTACTCCTCCGCCTTCACCACGTACTCGCGGCGGAAGATCTTCGACTCGGGCTTGTCGAACATCTTCGGCCCGACCTTGACCCCGATCAGGTGCCCGAGCTGGGCCCCCGCGACCGCGGCCACCGGGGCGCCGACGAGCAGGACGGCGATCGGCAGCTTGGCGCCGTCGCCGAGCACCGACGAGGCGGCGTTCGACGCCGCGACGCCGGCGATGATCAGCAGTGAGTCACCCGGGAAGAAGAAGCCGACCAGCAGGCCGGTCTCCGCGAAGATGATCGCGATCAGCCCGATGGCGCCGAGGGACGAGATCAGGGATTTGGCGTCGAGGATGTTGACGGCCAGCTGGTTGTAGTCCACGGGCGCAGGATAGCGGGCCGTTCTGTACGGGGGCTTCGCCCAGCCGGTGTATCCGGTGTCCGCCGAAGGTCGCAGGAGCGGGCCGTCCGCGTCGGCGGCGGCGACGGTCCGACTGGCGGGCTCCTGCTGACCTGCGGGCACGAGTCTGGGAGGATGGCACGGGCGTCCGGTCCGCAGCGGCACACCACCCTCATTGCCGTACCGCGGAGGTCGCTCGAACCTTGGTGCCGGAGAGCCACACCGCAGCGCCGCGCGTCGGCGGCCGGCACGGAGTCGTACCGAAGGCGTACACAGCGTCGGACAGCACCGTCCGTACGCCGCAACCCGACAGGAGCGGATCGCATGCCCATCGCAACTCCCGAGGTCTACAACGAGATGCTGGACCGGGCCAAGGCGGGCAAGTTCGCCTACCCGGCCATCAACGTCACCTCGTCGCAGACCCTGCACGCCGCACTGCGTGGTTTCGCCGAGGCCGAGAGCGACGGCATCATCCAGATCTCGACCGGTGGCGCGGAGTTCCTGGGCGGCCAGCACAACAAGGACATGGTGACCGGCGCCGTGGCGCTGGCCGAGTTCGCGCACATCGTCGCCGCCAAGTACGACATCACCGTCGCGCTGCACACCGACCACTGCCCGAAGGACAAGCTGGACGGCTACGTCCGCCCGCTGCTGGCGGTCTCCGCCGAGCGCGTGGCCAAGGGCCAGAACCCGCTGTTCCAGTCGCACATGTGGGACGGCTCGGCCGAGACCCTCGCCGACAACCTGGCGATCGCCCAGGAGCTGCTGGCCCAGGCCGCCGCCGCCAAGATCATCCTCGAGGTCGAGATCACCCCGACCGGCGGCGAGGAGGACGGCGTCACCCACGAGATCAACGACGAGCTGTACACCACCGTCAACGACGCCGTGCGCACCGCCGAGGCGCTGGGCCTGGGCGAGAAGGGCCGCTACCTGCTGGCCGCCTCGTTCGGCAACGTGCACGGCGTCTACAAGCCGGGCAACGTCGTGCTGAAGCCGGAGCTGCTGCGCGAGCTGCAGGACGCGATCGGCAAGCAGTACGGCAAGACCGACCCGTTCGACTTCGTCTTCCACGGCGGTTCCGGCTCGACCGCGGCGGAGATCGCCACCGCGCTGGAGAACGGCGTCGTGAAGATGAACCTGGACACCGACACCCAGTACGCCTTCACCCGCCCGGTCGTGGACCACATGTTCCGCAACTACGACGGTGTGCTGAAGGTCGACGGCGAGGTCGGCAAGAAGAACACCTACGACCCGCGCACCTGGGGCAAGCTCGCCGAGGCGGGCATGGCCGCCCGCGTGCTGGAGGCCGCGCAGCAGCTGCGCTCGGCCGGCAACCGCCTGAAGTGAGCCCGGCGGCCGGGCCGAGCCCGGCCGCGGTGTGAACGCGGGTGCGCCCCCCGGTGGACTTCACCGGGGGGCGCACCTGTGGGTGGGTCTGCTGCCTCAGCAGCCGTGCGGGTCTACTGCTTCAGCTCCGCGTACGCCTCCGCGCTGCTGTCCTTCAGGAACTGCCAGCAGCGGGCCTCCTCCTCGGTCTCCTTGATCGCGCCGGCCGCCCGTGCGAGCCCGGCCAGGCAGCGCAGGAAGCCGCGGTTGCCGCGGTGCTCCCACGGCACGGGGCCGTGGCCCTTCCAGCCGTTGCGGCGCAGCGCGTCCAGGCCGCGGTGGTAGCCGGTGCGGGCGTAGGCGTAGGACTCGACGTAGCGGCCGGCCGCGTAGGCGTCGTCGGCGAGCATCGCCCAGGCGAGGCAGAAGGTCGGGAAGTCGGCGGCCACCTGGGTGGGTGAGGCCGATTCCTCCGCCAGCATGCGGTAGGGCTGCTCGTCCTCCGGGAGAAGGGTCGGGTCGGGGCCGTCGAGAAGATTCCGGTGAATCGCCATGCAGGCAGTCTGCCATCCGGGGCGCCAGGGTCAACCGCCGTCCCGGGATCGGCGGCGGCCGCCGGGCGCCTGCATACCCGGTATGTGGACATTCACCCGTTCGCCATGCCAGGGTGTCGATCATGCCCGCAGCCAGATCCGCCGCCAGGAGCGGCAGTGCCCGCGGCCGCCGGCGCCGCCGGCCGCCGCGCCGGCTCGGGCCCGGCATGCTCGCGGCGCTGGTGACGGCGGTGGCGGTGCTGGGCGGTACGGCGGTCGTGCTGGCCCGCTCCTCCGGCGCGCCCGACGGCGGGCCGACCGCCCAGGCGCGGATCGCCCCGCCGACCGATCAGGCCCCCTCGTCCGTCGGCCCGACGCCGACCCCGACGCCGACCGACACCCCGAGCGAACCCCCCGCTCCGTCCTCGACGCCCACGCCCACCACGCCCGACCCCGGCCCGGCCAAGGGCGCGGGCACCTTCAGCATCGCCGCCGCCACCGCCCAGCCGGTCGGACGCGGCACCGTGCGCCGCTACCGGGTGGAGGTCGAGGACGGCATAGGCATCGACGCCGGCGCCGCCGCCACCCAGATCCACGGCTTCCTCGGCGACAAGCGCGGCTGGACCAACGACCGCAGGAACGGCTTCCAGCTGGTCGCCGGCGGCGGGTACGACTTCACCGTGAAGATCGCCTCACCGGCCACCGTGGACCGGATCTGCGGCGCCTCCGGCCTGGACACCCACGGCGAGGTGAACTGCAACGTCGGCAACCAGGTGCTCGTCAACTCCAAGCGCTGGAACACCGGTTCACCGCAGTTCAGCGGCCCGCTCGACGAGTACCGGGCACTGATCATCAACCACGAGGTCGGCCACCGGATAGGCCACGGGCACGAGACCTGCCCCGGCCCGGGCAAGCCGGCGCCCGCGATGATGCAGCAGATCTACGGGCTCAAGGGCTGCGAGCCGAACGCCTGGCCGTACGCGGAGAACGGCACCTACCTCGGCGGGCCGTCGGTGCCGTAGGGCCCCCCGAAGCACGGCTACCCGAGCACCGGCAGGTACTCCCGCAGGTCGCTGCGCTCGCCGGAGGCGGAGACCGCCGCCGCGTCCACCGCGGCCGCCCAGTCGGCCCGGCCGGTGGCCAGCCGGATCCAGGTCAGCGGGTCGGTCTCGACCACGTTCGGCGGGGTGCCCCGGGTGTGCCGGGGGCCCTCGACGGCCTGCACGACGGCGTACGGCGGGATCCGCAGCTCGACCGCGCCGCCCGGCGCGCGGTCGGCGAAGGCGTCGGCCAGCAGCCGGGTGACGGCGGCGACGGCCTGGCGGTCGTGCGGGAAGCCGTCGAGACCGAGCGCGACGGCCAGGTCGTCGGCGTGCACGACGGTCTCCACCAGCCTGGTCACCAACATGTCGGCGAGCGTCATCGAGCCCAGCCGGATCTCGAACCGCCGTGCCGGGTCGGCGGCTTCGGGCCGGTCCAGCAGACCGGTCAGCGCGTCCGCCGCCCGGGTGAAGGCCCGCGCCACCGAGGCCGCGTCCCCGCCGAAGTCGCCCGCGGCCCTCGCCCGGGCCTGCTCGTCGAGCAGCGGCGCGACCGTGCCGACCGCGGCCACCCACCCCGACAGGCCCAACGGCGCCCGCCCCTCCAGCGGATCGTCGAGGTGCTCGGGGACGAAGTCGAGCTGGACGGCGAGGTGCGCGATCAGCTCGCGGACCGTCCACTCCCCCAGCCTGGTCGGCCGGGCCAACCACTGCTCGGCGTCCGGGCGTTCACAGAGCTGCCGGACGGCGTCGCGCAGCGCGCCGGTCTGCGCCGCGAGCGCGGCGCGCACCTTCTGCGGCTGGTAGGTACGGGGCTTGGGGGGCATGGCCCCCAACATACGCCGAGGGGCGGACGGCCCCGTCGGACCGTCCGCCCCTCGAACCGCGCGGGTCAGGCGAGCAGAGCCTCGATGACGCCGGTGTGGGCGTCCTTCAGCTCGGCCAGCGAGACGGTGAACTGGCCCTGGACGTCCAGGGATTCGCCGTCCACGACACCGATGCGGGTGGCCGGCAGGCCGCGCGCGGTGCACATGTCGTTGAACCGGAGCTCCTCGCTGCGCGGCACCGCCACGACAGCGCGGCCGGCCGACTCGGAGAACAGGAACACGAACGGGTCCGCGCCCTCGGGCACGATGATCCGCGCGCCCTGGCCGCCCTTGAGGCAGCTCTCCACGAGCGCCTGGCCGAGGCCGCCGTCGGAGAGGTCGTGCGCGGCGTCGATCATGCCGTCGCGCGAGGCGGCGATCAGGATGTCGCCGAGCAGCCGCTCGCGCTCCAGGTCGACCTTGGGCGGCAGACCGCCGAGGTGGTCGTGGACCACCTGCGACCAGGCCGAGCCGCCGAGCTCGTCCGCGGTGTCGCCGAGCAGGTAGAGCAGCTGCCCCTCCTCGGCGAAGGCGACCGGGGTGCGCCGGGTGACGTCGTCGATGACGCCGAGCACCGCGACCACCGGGGTCGGGTGGATGGCGACCTCGCCGGTCTGGTTGTACAGCGAGACGTTGCCGCCGGTGACCGGGGTGCCGAGCACCAGGCAGGCGTCGGCCAGACCGCGGGTGGCCTCGGCGAACTGCCACATCACGTCCGGGTCCTCGGGGGAGCCGAAGTTGAGGCAGTCGGAGATCGCGAGCGGCTTGGCGCCGCCGGCCGCGACGTTGCGGTAGGCCTCGGCGAGGGCCAGCTGGGCGCCGGTGTACGGGTCCAGCTTGGTGTAGCGGCCGTTGCCGTCGGTGGCGACCGAGACGCCGAGGTTGGTCTCCTCGTCGATCCGGATCATGCCCGAGTCCTCGCCGACCGAGAGCACGGTGTTGCCGAGCACGTAGCGGTCGTACTGGTCGGTGATCCAGGACTTGGAGGCCTGGTTCGGGGAGCCGGCGACCTTCAGCAGGTCGGCCTTGAGGCCCTCGCCGGTGGTCGGGCGGGCCAGCCGCTCGCCGGTGGGGGCGTCGGCCTGCAGCGCGTCCTGCCAGCTCGGGCGGGCGTACGGGCGCTGGTAGGTCGGGCCCTCGTGGGCGACGGTGCGCGGCGGCACGTCGACGACGAGTTCGCCGTGCCAGAAGATCTCCAGGCGCTCGCCGTCGGTCACCTCACCGATGACGGTGGCGATGACGTCCCACTTCTCGCAGATCTCCAGGAAGCGGTCGACCTTGCCGGGCTCGACGATGGCGCACATGCGCTCCTGCGACTCGCTCATGAGGATCTCCTCGGGCGAGAGCGTGTTGTCGCGCAGCGGCACGGTGTCCAGCTCGACCCGCATGCCGCCGGAGCCGGCGCTGGCCAGCTCCGAGGTCGCGCAGGACAGGCCCGCGCCGCCCAGGTCCTGGATGCCCTTGACGAGCTTCTCCCGGAAGATCTCCAGGGTGCACTCGATCAGGAGCTTCTCCTGGAACGGGTCGCCGACCTGGACCGCCGGACGCTTGGTCGGCTTGGTGTCGTCGAAGGTCTCGGAGGCGAGCACGGAGACGCCGCCGATGCCGTCGCCGCCGGTGCGGGCTCCGTACAGGATGACCTTGTTGCCGGCGCCGGAGGCCTGCGCGAGGTGGATGTCCTCGTGCTTCATGACGCCCACGCACAGCGCGTTGACCAGCGGGTTGCCCTGGTAGCAGGAGTCGAAGACGACCTCGCCGCCGATGTTCGGCAGGCCCAGGCAGTTGCCGTAGCCGCCGATGCCCGCGACGATCCCGGGCAGCACGCGCCGGGTGTCCGGGTGGTCGGCCGCGCCGAACCGCAGCGGGTCCATCACGGCGACCGGGCGGGCGCCCATCGCCAGGATGTCGCGCACGATGCCGCCGATGCCGGTGGCCGCGCCCTGGTAGGGCTCGATGTACGACGGGTGGTTGTGCGACTCGACCTTGAAGGTCACGGCGTAGCCCTGGCCGACGTCGACCACACCGGCGTTCTCGCCGATGCCGACGAGCATCGCGTCCGAGTCGGGCTTCTTGTCGCCGAACTGCTTCAGGTGGACCTTGCTGCTCTTGTACGAACAGTGCTCCGACCACATGACCGAGTACATCGCGAGTTCGGCGCCGGTCGGGCGGCGGCCGAGAATCTCGCGGATGCGCGCGTACTCGTCCTCCTTGAGCCCGAGTTCGGCCCAGGGCTGGGCGACGTCCGGGGTCTGCTCGGCGTTCTTGACGGTGTCGAGGCTCATCAGGCGTTCACCAGCTGCTTCAGGACGGAAGTGAAGAAGCCCAGGCCCTCGACGGTCGGACCGGTGAGCGGCTCCACGGCGTGCTCCGGGTGCGGCATCAGGCCGACGACATTGCCGGCGGCGTTGGTGATGCCGGCGATGTCGCGGTACGAACCGTTCGGGTTACCGTATCCGTCAGCGGCATCGCCGCGGGCCACGTAACGGGCCACCACCCGGCCCTCCGCCTCCAGTTGGTCCAGGACGCGCTCCTCGGCGACGAACCGGCCCTCGCCGTTCTTCAGCGGAACGACGATTTCCTGGCCCGCCGAGTAATCCCGGGTCCAGGCGGTACCGGTGTTCTCGATGCGCAGCTTCTGGTCGCGGCAGACGAAGTGCAGCGAGTCGTTGCGGGTGAGCGCACCGGGCAGCAGGTGCGATTCGCAGAGCACCTGGAAGCCGTTGCAGATACCGAGGACCGGCATTCCCAGCTTCGCCTGCTCGATGACGGTGTCCATCACGGGCGAGAAGCGGGAGATCGCGCCGCAGCGCAGATAGTCGCCGTAACTGAATCCGCCCGGCAGGACGACGGCGTCGACCTGGTGGAGATCCTTGTCACGGTGCCAGAGCGCGACCGGCTCGGCGCCGGCCAGGCGGACCGCGCGCTGGGCGTCACGGTCGTCGAGGGAGCCGGGGAAAGTGACGACGCCAACGCGGGTGGTCACTTCGCCGCCTCCTCGACGCGGACGGTGAAGTCCTCGATCACGGTGTTGGCGAGAAAGGTCTCGGCGGCTTCGCGGATACGGGCGAGCGCGGCGTCGTCGACCGGGCCCTCCACTTCCAGCTCGAAACGCTTGCCCTGGCGGACGTCGGCGATCCCGGTGAATCCGAGACGGGGCAGTGCACGCTGCACCGCCTGGCCCTGGGGGTCGAGGATCTCCGGCTTGAGCATGACGTCGACTACGACGCGTGCCACTGGCACTCCCGGTGGTGTCTTCGGTGAGGCGGGGGAACTCCAGACTACCGGGGGTTTCGGGCGGGATTGCTGGCCGGGGCAGGCGACGCGCGTAGACCCGAGACCCTTACGCGGCAAGGGATCCAAGCCCGTGAACCCCCGGCCGGGCCGCGCGGTTTCCACGGATTCGGCCCCCGGAACGAGAACACCCGAAGAACACCCGAATACGGCACTCCGGGACAGATCGACCCGTCCCGCACTCCGGTATCCGGCACTCCGGCGAAGACACGTGAATATCCGGAAAAGAATGCCGGACTCTTCGATTTCGACCCCCTTCGGGTGCAGAATAGGTCCACCTGTCGCGGCAAGTGCTGCGTATCCGGCGGGCCACCAGGCCTGCCCGTATGCGCTTGCGCGAGTGGTGCACATCAGGCCCCCGGACGCACCCCGCGAACCGGCGGCCGAATTGCCCGAGAGGATTGACACCCATGGCTCAGCGTGTAGTTGTCACGCTCTCCGACGACCTGGACGGCGGCGCCGCGGCGGAAACCGTCCACTTCGGCGTCGACGGGAAGTCGTACGAGATCGACCTGTCCGTGGACAACGCGGAAAAGCTGCGGGAGGCCCTCGCTCCGTTCGTCGCGGCCGGCCGCCGCCAGAGCCGCACCGGAAAGTCCTTCCGCCGCACCGCGCTCACCCCGGACCCGGCCGCGGTGCGCGCCTGGGCCCTGTCGCGCGGCATGGAGCTGCCGGCCCGCGGACGCATCCCCAAGCACGTGTACGAGCAGTTCGCCGAGGCGAACTGACCGCCCCGGGCACCCCGGTCGCCCCGCCCGCCCGGACCGAAAGGGTGGGGCGACCACCCCGGACGATGCTGTAGAGTAATCCTCGTCGCCGCAACGGAGAGATCCGAAGAGGCGGCGGGTGCCCCACCAGGCACCATGCGGACGTGGCTCAGTTGGTAGAGCATCACCTTGCCAAGGTGAGGGTCGCGAGTTCGAATCTCGTCGTCCGCTCGCAGTGTGCGAGCACAGCACAACTTCATAGTCAGACCTGCGGACGTGGCTCAGTTGGTAGAGCATCACCTTGCCAAGGTGAGGGTCGCGAGTTCGAATCTCGTCGTCCGCTCCAGAACGAAAGGCCCCCTCGATCGAGGGGGCCTTTCGGCATTCCCGCTCCACGCCGATCCCGGCCCATGACATTTGTCATCGCCGACCCGTGGATCTCCACCGCCGGTTCATGACGGCGCGCACTGCCCGCCCGGCCGGGGAGGCGGAAGGCTTGAGCCATGGAAACGAGCCAGCCCCTGCGCCCCGGCGACAGCGTGATCGAGGTCACCGACCTGCACCGCCACTACGGCAGCGGCACCACCGGGTACCACGCCGTCCGCGGCATCGACCTGACCGTCGGCCGCGGTGAGCTGTTCGCCCTGCTCGGCACCAACGGGGCGGGCAAGACCTCCGCCATGGAGCTCATCGAGGGCCTGGCCGCCCCCACCGGCGGCACCGTCCGGGTGCTCGGTCACGACCCCCACCGGGAGCGCGCCGCCGTCCGCCCGCGGATCGGCATCATGCTCCAGGAGGGCGGCTTCCCCGGCGACCTCACCATCGCCGAGACCGGCCGCAGCTGGGCCGGCATGACCAGCAACGCCCGCCCGGTCGACGAGGCCCTGGAACTGGTCGGCCTCGGCCACCGCCGCGACGTCCGGGTCAAGCAGCTGTCCGGCGGCGAGCGGCGCCGGCTCGACCTCGCGATGGCCCTGCTCGGCCGCCCCGAGGTGCTCTTCCTGGACGAGCCCAGCACCGGCCTCGACCCCGAGGCGCGCGCCGCCGTCTGGCGGCTGGTCCGCGAACTGCGCTCCCAGGGCACCACCGTGCTGCTCACCACGCACTACCTGGAGGAGGCCGAGGAGCTCGCCGACCGGCTGGCCATCATGCACGGCGGCCGGGTCGTCACCACCGGCACCGTCGCCGAGGTGATCGCCGGACGGCCCTCCCGGATCAGCTTCGAACTCCCCGAGTTCACCGGGACGGCGCTGCCGGTCCTCGCCGGGGCCGAGATCGCCGTCGACGGCCGCAAGGTCACCGTGCAGACCGGCGGCCTCCAGCACACCCTCTTCGAACTGCTCGGCTGGGCCCAGCAGCACGGGATCACGCTCGGCTCCCTGGACGCCCGCAGCGCCTCGTTGGAGGAGGCCTTCCTCGCCATCGCCTCCGAGGCCGCCCACCAGGCCCCGCCCCAGTCGCCCGCCGCCCCCACCGCCCGCACCGCCCGCCGCCGCCTGATCGGATCCGCCCGATGACCACCGCCACCGCCGCCAAGACCGCCGCCGGCCCGCAGAGCACCACCGCCCGCCGGCTGCTCTCCCTCGGCCGCGCCGAGGCCACCCTGCTGCTGCGCAACCGGGCCGCCCTGTTCACCGCGCTGCTGCTGCCGCTGCTGCTGATCGCCGGCCGGCGCAACATGCTCAAGCAGCAGGCCGAGTCCCACCCCGGACTGGACGTCGACACGCTGCTGATCACCGGGACCATCGGCGGCGTCCTCGCCTTCGTCGTCTACTACAACCTGACCGCCGCGTACGTCGCCCGCCGCAACGAGCTGGTGCTCAAGCGGCTGCGCACCGGCGAGGCCCGGGACATCGAGATCCTGGCCGGTACGGCGGTGCCCTCGGTGAGCCTCGCCCTGATGATGTGCGCCGTGGTCGGCATCGGCGCCGCCGCCCTCCTCAAGCTCAGCACGCCGGTGAACCCGCTGCTGCTGGCCGTCGGGCTGGTCCTGAGCATCGCCGTCTTCATCGCACTGGCCGCCATCTCCAGCGCCTTCACCAAGACCGTCGAGACCGCCGGCATCACCACCCTCCCGGTGCTGCTGGTCTCCCAGTTCGGCTCCGGCCTGCTCATCCCGCTGGAGATCATGCCCCCCGGGCTGGCCGACTTCTGCCGCCTGCTGCCCACCACCCCGGCCTTCCAGCTGATCCGGATCGGCTGGACCGGCAGCGACGGCTCGGCCGCCGCCACCGGCTTCGCCGGTACCTGGTCCACCGCCGCCCCGCACCTGGTGACCGGCACCGTCTGGCTCGGCCTGGCGGTCTGGGGCGCGGTGCGCTACTTCCGCTGGGAGTCGCGCCGCTGACGCCCCGGCGGGCACCCTCTCTGGAAGTGCGAAGGTCAGACCCCCGTTCCGCCTCTGATATGAAGGTAGCGACACGATCTTGATCGAAACGGGGAGCGATTCGATGGCCGTCCAGGGGCCGGTCCGCAGATGGAAGGGCTTCGGCAAGCCCCAACGCGCCGAGCTGTACTTCCGCTGGTCGCTCTACATGGTGGCCTGGTGCATCGTCCCGGTGAACCTGGTGTTCAGCGCCTCCTCCGTCACGAACATCGACCGGTCGGTCGACGCCGTCCGGGTCACCCTGGTCGTCTCGCTCGCCTCCACCCTGCTCTGCCTCCGGGCGTTCCGCACCTCGCTCGACCACTACCTGCACCGCCCCACCGAGCACCTGCGCTGGCTGATCGTCAACAGCGCGCTCTCGGTCGCCGGTTCCTGGGCCGTCCTGCTGCTGGGCCCGTCCGCAGCCGAAGCCGGGCGGCCCGGAGGGACGCCGTTCACCGCGTCGGTCGCCATCGCCATGCTGTGCGCCGCCATCGGCCCGATCGGCGTGGGCCTGCCCCTGCGCCAGGTCCTCGCCGCCGGACTCGGCCTGATCCTGCTGATCGCCCCGGCGATGCTGCTGGCCGGGATGAGCCCCGCCACCACGGCCGGGCTGGCGGTCGGGGCGGCGATCAGCCTGACCTTCCTCGTCGGCACCTGCCGCAGTTTCGCCTGGGTGACCGCGATCATCTGGGAACTGGAGACCGCCCGCGAGGCCCAGTCCCGGCTGGCCGTCGCCGAGGAGCGGCTGCGGTTCTCCCGCGACCTGCACGACGTGATGGGCCGCAACCTCACCACCATCGCGCTCAAGAGCGAACTCGCCGTCCAGTTCGCCCGCCGCGGGCGCCCGGAGGCCGCCGACCAGATGGCCGAGGTCCAGCGGATCGCCCAGGAGTCGCAGCGCGAGGTCCGGGACGTCATCCGCGGCTACCGCACCGCCGACCTGCACGCCGAGGCGATCGGAGCCCGCGCGGTGCTCCGCAGCGCCGACGTCACCTGCGAGATCGACCTCGGCGAGAACGCCGACCGACTGCCGCCGGCGATCCAGTCAGTGCTCGGCTGGGTGATCCGCGAGGCCACCACCAACGTGCTGCGGCACAGCGAGGCCGCCCACTGCCTGATCCGGCTGAACCTCCAGGACGGCCGCGCCGTCCTGGAGCTGGAGAATGACGGGGTGCCCGCCGTCCCGCTCCCCTCGCTGGGCGGCGGCACCGGACTGCGCGGCCTGCGCGAACGGCTGGCCGCCCACGACGGCGAGCTGACCATCCCCGAGGCCGCCCAGGGCACCTTCCGGATGCTCGCCGCCGTCCCGCTCTGACCCGCACCCACCGACGGAGGACCGCCCGATGACCGACCCCGCACCCGTGCGCGTCCTGCTCGCCGACGACGAGCACCTGATCCGGGGCGCGCTGGCCGCGCTGCTCTCCCTGGAGGAGGACATCACCGTGGTCGCCGAGGCCGGCTCCGGCCCGGAGGCGCTGGCGATGGCGCAGGCCCACCGCCCGGACGTCGCGGTGCTGGACCTCCAGATGCCCGGCAAGGACGGCATCGAGGTGGCCACCGAACTGCGCCGGCTGCTGCCGGACTGCCGCTGCATGATCGTCACCGGCCACGGCCGCCCCGGCTACCTCAAGCGCGCGCTGGAGGTCGGGGTGCGCGGCTTCCTGCCGAAGACCGTCTCGGCGGCCGACCTGGCCGGCATCATCCGGACCGTCCGGGCCGGCGGCCGGTACGTGGACCCGGAGCTGGCCGCGGACGCGATCAGCGCGGGCGAGACCCCGCTCACCCCGCGCGAGACGGACGTCCTGGAGCTGGCCGCCGACGGCACCTCGATCACCGAGATCGCCGAACGGGCGGCGCTGTCCCCCGGCACCGTCCGCAACTACCTGTCCTCGGCGGCCGGGAAGCTGGGCGCCGAGAACAGGCACGCGGCGGTGCGGATCGCCCGCGAGCACGGCTGGATCTAGGTCCGGATCCAGACCCGGATCCAGACCCGGCCTCGGGCTCGCGGGCGGCCGGGCGTCAGGCCCAGGCGGTACCGGTCAGCCGCTCGTACACCTCGATGTACTTGGCGCGGGTCCGCTCGACCAGCTCGGCGGGCAGCTCCGGCGGCGGCTGCTCGCTGTAGCGGTCCCAGCCGGAGGCCGGGGAGACCAGCCAGTCGCGGATCAGCTGCTTGTCGAAGGACGGCTGCGAGCGGCCGGGCTGCCACTCGTCGGCCGGCCAGTACCGGGAGGAGTCCGGGGTGAGCACCTCGTCGCCGATCAGCAGCTCGCCGTCCAGCAGGCCGAACTCGAACTTGGTGTCGGCCAGGATGATGCCGCGGTCGCGGGCGATGTCCCGGGCCCGGCCGTAGACGTCCAGGGTGGTGCGGCGCAGCTGGGCGGCCAGGTCGGCGCCGATCCGGCGGGCGGTCTCCTCGTAGGAGACGTTCTCGTCGTGCTCGCCGACCTCGGCCTTGAGCGCCGGGGTGTAGATCGGGGCGGGCAGCTCGGAGCTGTTCTCCAGGCCCTCCGGCAGGGCGATGCCGCAGACCGTGCGGTTCTCCTGGTACTCGGCCAGGCCGGAGCCGGCCAGGTAGCCGCGGGCGACCGCCTCGACCGGGACCATGTCCAGGCTGCGGCAGATCAGCGTGCGGCCCTTCCAGTCGGCGGGGGCGCCGGACGGGACCTCGGTGGAGATCACGTGGTTGGGGACGATGTCGGCGATCCGCTCGAACCACCACAGGGACAGCTGGGTGAGGACGCGCCCCTTGTCGGGGATCTCGTTCGGCAGCACCCAGTCGTGGGCGGACATCCGGTCGCTGGCGACCATGACCAGCTCGCCCGACTCGGTCCGGTAGAGGTCGCGCACCTTGCCGGTGTGCAGGTGGACGAGGCCGGGCACCTGGACCGGCTCGGGCTTGGTGACAAATCCGCTCAAGGTGTCTCAGTCCTCAGGGGTCGTTCGCGGGCGTGGGGCGCGCGAAAGGGGAGGTCACTGCCCCCGCAGTCTTTCACGAACCCCCGAGGCCCCGTTTCTGGCCGGGGGCGGCCCCGCTCCGGCCCAGGGAGGCACCGCCGAAGGAGGCCTCGTTCTTGCCGAGGCGGTCGAGCAGGTTGGCGGTGGCCCGCTGGATCCGCTCGTCGGTGAGGCCGGGGCGGCCCAGCGCGGGCGACCAGGCGAAGGTGCCGGCCGCGAACACGTACGCGCCGCTGGGCGCCCGGTACAGCGAGGTCTCCTGGTAGCGGGTGCGGCCGGCGAGGTCCTGGTACGGCGAGTGCGCGAGCAGCACCCGCTCGGTGTGCTCGGGCAGCGCCACCTTGGGGTAGTAGCGGTCGGCCTCGCCGGCGACCAGGCCGGGCAGTTCGTCGCCCTCCTGCAAGCCGGTGCCGTCCCAGAGCCAGTGCGCGGTGTGCCGGGCGATCAGCGGGACGGGCGCGGCGACCCGGCCCGAGTACTGCAGGCCGAGCACCTGCTGCTCGGGCTCGCCGGCGTCCCGCCACAGCGCGCTGGCCGAACCGGACACCCCGGCGGCCGGGCTGCCCGGCTGGACCTTCTGCCGCTTGCGGCAGTTGAGCAGCCGGTTGGGTTCGCCGGAGGCGGCGGCGGTCAGCTCGACCCGCCAGTACATGGTGTTGGCGGACAGGAACACCAGCGAGGTGCCGTCGTCCCTGGCCTGCTCGACGGCCCGGCGCATCGGCTCGGACCAGTACTCGTCGTGGCCCGGGAAGATCAGCGCCCGGTGCCGCCCCGGGTCGACCAGGCCCGCGTGCAGGTCGGTGGCGGTGGCGTAGGAGAGGTCGTAGCCGTAGCGCTCGGCCCAGCGGATGAAGTCGTACGCGTGGCCGACGTGCAGCGGCAGCCCGGCGGTGGCGTGCGGGCGGTCGAAGGAGACCGTGACGGCCGCCTCCGGCTCGCCGACCAGGCCGCCCCGGCCGTCCCAGGCGTGGTAGAGGCTGGCGCCGCTGCGGCCGTCCTCGGGGAACAGGTTGTAGGCCTGCCAGGTCACGTCCGGGACCACCAGGAGCAGTTCGGCGGCGTGCTCCCGGTCCTCGAAGTCCCGGACGGTGAACGGGATGTGGCTGCGGTGCAGCATGTCCGCGGTGGTCAGCACGGCGACGTACGCGCCGGGCTTCCAGTGCACCGGGATCTGCAGCCGCCAGGAGTGCCACCAGTGGTGGCAGGAGACCGTCCGCTCGACCACCAGCGGGGCGGGCTGGGCCAGCCCGGCGATCAACGGGCTGGACGTCATGTGGCGGGCGCCGTCGCCGCCGTAGTGGCCGATCCGCCAGACGTCCACGGTGAACTCGCGGGGCGGGTTGACCGTGACCCGGAAGTCCACCGAACCGCCGGGGCGGATCACCCCGGCCGAGGCGAAGCCCTTGATCTGCTGGTCCACGTCGTTGGCGCTCTGCGGGGTGCCGACCGGCGGCTTGGGCCGGGCGCCGACCGCCAGCGGCCGCTGGCCGGGCGCGTCCACCGAGACGTACCAGGGGACGGCGCCCTCGGCGCCGGCCAGGTACTGGTCCGGGCTGCGTAGCCAGGGCAGCGGGCCCTGGCCGAAGGGGTCGGAGACGCTGTAAGCGTGCGTTCCGGACTCCCAGCGGCGGTTGAGTTCCGTGCCCACGCGCCCCTCCCAGGTGCACTTCCGCCCGGTTGGCACGTGCCCCCCGGATGTGCGTGCGGTCTAATACACCACAGAGTGCTGGCGCTCCGTCACCCTGCGGTCGCAATTGGTGCCGGGAATCTCACGCCCTCCCCCGGCCGGGCCTCCGGCCTGCGGAGACGGCCGCCCGCCGGTCGGTTTGGGGGCGCGTGCCGGAGCGCCGAGCGCCGCCCGTCCGGCTCACGACCTGTCCGACTCACAACCGGACGGGTTTCTCCAGACGGACGTCGGCGGCGTCCAGCCAGGCCCGCAGCGGGCCGTCCTGGCCCTGCTCGACGGCCTGGGCGACCGGCCCGGCCAGGTCGGTGCGGCGGATCCCGCCCAGCAGCAGCACCGGACCGTCCAACCAGTCCAGCCCGGGCGCGCCGCCCGCGGTGTCGACGGCGGCGCAGCAGACCATCGCGGTGACGTGGTCGACCAGCAGGTCGCGGCCGCTGCGGGCGGTTTCGAGCAGCGGGGCCGGGGCGGTGGTGCGGGCCAGCTGGGCGGCCAGCGCGGCGGCCAACTGCTCCCCCTCACCCTCGGCGAGCCGGACCAGCAGCCGGGTGAGCGTCGGGGAGCCGGGGCGGGCCTGCGGGGCGAGCCGGTCCAGGGCGGTCTGCAGGGCGGCGGCGCGGGCCCGCCAGCCGGCGTCCACCACGTCGGCCGGGTAGTCGGTCCACTCCAGCTCGTGCCAGGCTCCGGCGGCCGGGCTGCCGAAGAACAGCTCGGCGGCGAGCCGGGAGACCGCCCGGTCGACGGTGCCGGGCTCCTCCAGCAGGTCGCAGGCGGGGCGGTCGCCGAGCCGGGTGCCGTAGCCGTCGGCCAGGCGGTCGCGCCGGGACAGCTCGGTGAGGGCGGAGACGACGCCGGCGTTGAGGTGGGCGGGGTGGCGGCCGAGCCGCCAGGCGGGCAGCGCGACCCGGGTGAGCAGCCGGTCCCAGCCCGCGTAGGCCAGGCCGACCTGCTCCTGGGCGGCGATCCGCAGGCCGTAGTCGACCGTCCTGGCCTGCTCGGAGGCCCAGCTCGCCACGGCACGCTCCAGCTCGGCGGCGTGTCCCCGGCAGGCGCCGAGCAGCCGGCGGGTGATCCCGCGGGTGATCCGCTCGGCGAGCGCGGCCGGACCGCGGCGGGGCGGCCGGGGCGGGACCGCCAGGGTGCCGCCGCCGAGGCCGGGGGCCGCGCCCTGGCCGGAGTCCAGGCTGGCGTCCAGGCTGCGCAGGAAGCGGCGGGCGGCGGCGATCTCCGGGTCGGCGGAGGCGGCGGTGCCGGCCACCACGGGGGCGAGCAGGGCGCGCAGTTCGCCGGCCCGCATCCACCACAGGAACGGTGAGCCGATCACCAGGACCGGGCCGGGCGGCTCGGGGTGCGTCCGGAACGGGCGGGCCCGCCGCACCGGCGGCACGTCCTCCAGCCAGCTGTCGCAGTCCGGGGTGAGGGCCACGGTGGAGGGCGCGGGCACGTCCAGCCGGTCGGCGAGTTCGTCGATCAGCCGGTACAGCTCGGGCGCCTCGGCGCGTTTCAGCGGGACGGCCGGGGTCCGGGGCGGGACGGCCCGGTGGTAGGCGCGGGCGGTCAGCCCGGCCACCAGGAGGGTCAGCGCGGCCACCGCGCAGACCGCCCAGCGGGCGGCGTCCCACCCGGCGGCGTCGGAGGAGCCGGGTGCACCGATCCGCCCGGTGAACCGGCCCGCGAGCAGGACCACCGCGACGGCGGCGGGCATGGCGGCGGCGGCCAGGGCGAGACCACGGACCCGCAGGACCGCCTGGGCGTGAGCGCGCGCGGTGTCGACTGCGGCCATACGGTGCGGCACCCCCTTCGGAGCCCTCGGGCACCCGGCGACGGGCCCTGAGCCGACTCGAAACGATCAGTTCCGACCGGGAAGCGGAGGCGTCCGATCCCCGGTAGTGCATGCTGTGTGGCGCTTCTGCCATGTTCGACGCACCGGCCCGGGTGGGTGTTCCGGATCGCCCCGGTTTCCACTCGTCCCGGTGACACCGCCCGGATTCCGGACGGTCACGACCGGTCCGGTGCGAAGCACCCGGGCACCCGCCCGGCCGGACGCCGTCCAGCATCCCCCCGTGGGAACACCGCTACCCGGCGGCGACCCCGGCGCACGGCCACGTCGCACTGCGATCCAGCGCACCATAAGGCCGGGCGCCCGGCTACGTCAGCCGGATGCGGGTGCTGTCACCCGATGGGCTGGAATCCGGCCGCCGAACGGTGCGCCGGCCCCCGGAGTCACTCCCGCCCCGGAAACGCCGCAGGGCGCTGCGTCCATGGGGGGAAATCCCACGGTGCGCGGCGCCCTGCGGGCGGAGGCGGGGCAGGCCCTACTCGGTGGCCGCCTTCAGGGCGATGTCGGTGCGGTGCTGGCCGCCCTTGAGGGCGATCCGGTCCACGGCGGCGTACGCCCGGTCGCGCGCCTCCACCAGGTCGGCGCCGGTCGCGGTGACCGACAGGACGCGGCCGCCGGCGCTCAGCACCCGGCCTTCCTCGTCGGCCCTGGTACCGGCGTGCAGGACGAACGCGGTGCCGTCGGCCTCGGCCTCGGCCAGGCCCTCGATCGGGTCACCGGTGCGCGGCGCGGCCGGGTAGCCCTCGGAGGCGACGACCACGGTGACGGCCGCGCCCTCGTCCCAGCGCAGCGGCTCCAGCTGGTCCAGGGTGCCGGTGGCGGCGGCCAGCAGGACGGCGGCCAGCGGGGTGCGCAGCCGGGCCAGCACGACCTGGGTCTCCGGGTCGCCGAAGCGGGCGTTGAACTCGATCACCCGGGTACCGCGCGAGGTGAGCGCGAGGCCCGCGTACAGCAGGCCGGAGAACTCGGTGCCCCGGCGGCGCAGCTCGTCGACGGTCGGCTGCAGGACGCTCTGCTGGACCTCCTCGACCAGCCCGGCGGGCGCCCACGGCAGCGGCGAGTAGGCGCCCATGCCACCGGTGTTGGGGCCCTCGTCGCCGTCCAGCGCGCGCTTGAAGTCCTGCGCGGGCTGGAGCGGGACGACGGTGGTGCCGTCGGTGATCGCGAACAGCGACACCTCGGGGCCGTCCAGGTACTCCTCGATGACCACGCGCTCGCAGGAGGCGGCGTGCGCCAGCGCGGCCGCGCGGTCGGAGGTGACCACCACGCCCTTGCCGGCGGCCAGGCCGTCGTCCTTGACCACGTACGGCGCGCCGAAGGCGTCCAGCGCCTCGGCGGCCTCGGCCGGGGTGGTGCAGACGTAGGAGCGGGCGGTGGGCACGCCGGCCCCGGCCATCACGTCCTTCGCGAAAGCCTTGGAGCCTTCCAGTCGGGCGGCTTCGGCGGACGGGCCGAACACCGGGATGCCGGCCGCGCGCACGGCGTCGGAGACGCCCGCGACCAGCGGGGCCTCCGGGCCGACGACGACCAGGGCGGCACCGAGCCGCACGGCCAGGTCGGCGACCTGCGCGCCGTTCAGCTGGTCGACCGGGTGGACCGTCGCCACCTGCGCGATCCCGGCGTTGCCCGGGGCACAGTGCAGCTCGGAGACAGCGGGATCTTGGGACAGAGAGCGGCACAGGGCATGTTCGCGGGCGCCGCCGCCGATGACGAGGACCTTCACGCTTGGCAAGGGTAGTCGGTGGCCAGTTCCGGCCGCTCTCCGGTCCCGTCCGATCCTCCAGTCGAGGAGGTCCGTACGCCGAGGATGTCGGAGAAACCTCCAACTCGGACCGGCTCGGTGCGCACCGGGTGCCCGAGTCAGGACGGCGGGTCACCGGACCCTCCCTCGGACGGGTGAAATCTCGCCGACCCCCGCATCCCTTCCACCTCGGGTTCCGGTGGCCGAATCCGGTAACGATCACCGGGGAAGCGGCCCCATGGTCAGCCATTTGGCGGTAAGAAGTGCTGTTGGACAACCAACGGCAGACGTTGAGTCAGTCGATGGACCGCCAGACCCAGCAGTCCGCCCGCCACAGGGAGCCCCACAGGTGAGCCAGCCGGAAATGCAGCCCGAGGAGAGTGCCTGGGGCAAGGAGATCGGCGAGGAGGACCCGCCCGCCGCGACCATCGCCCGCCAGGCGTCCACCCGCCGACGGGCCGATCTGAGCACTCGACAGTTCCCCCTCGGGGACTGGGGCGAGCCGGCCGAGCGCCTGGAGGAGCTGTACCGCTGGTCCGAGGAGCGGGCGGTCGAGGCGATCGAGTGGTACCGCAAGGACCGGATCTGGAAGCGCCGCTGGGCGCGCCTGCTGCGGTTCGGCACGGCCGGCTTCGCGGTGGGCGGGGTGACCGCGCCGCTGGTCGACCTGACCGGCGCGGTCTCGCACGGCACCAGCTGGGGCTACGTCGGCCTGGCGCTCGCCGCCGCCTGCCACGGCACCGACCGGGTGTTCGGCCTCACCTCCGGCTGGATGCGTGACGTCAGCACCGCGCAGGCGCTGCAACGCCGCCTGGAGGCCTTCCAGTTCGACTGGGCGTCGGAGTGCGTGCGCGAGGTGCTCGGCCCGACCGAGGGCACCGCGGGCGAAGCCGCCGAGCGCTGCCTCGGCGTGCTGCGCCGGTTCTGCGAGGACGTCTCGGACATGGTCCGCACCGAGACCTCGGAGTGGATGCTGGAGTTCCGCGCGTCCATGACCCAGCTGCCCACCCAGGCCCCGGGCACCTGGGGCGGGCGCAGCGAGAGCGGGGTGGGCGCGCAGGTGCGGGTGCTGCCGCCGCCGGGCACCCGGCCCACCATGCCGCGCCAGCGGCCGCCGGAGGGGCCGTTGCGGTAGTGGGCAGGCCATCTTGCCGTGGCGGTCGGGCCGGTGCGGCGGCCGGGCGCCTTGCCGTGGCGGTCGGGCGCCTCAGGTCAGGCGAAGACCACCATCGAGCCCTGGGCGAGGCTGCGGGTCGCCGCCGCGTACAGGCCTGCCCAGGCGTGCCGCTCGCGGGCGAAGGGGTGCAGGTCGTCCAGCGGCGGCCCGAACGGCTGCTCCAGGCCGGTCGGGCCGAGCGGCCGGGTCGGGTCCGGCGGGTTGAGCGGGTCGAGGCCCAGCGCCGGGGCGACGGCCTGCAGTTCGCGCAGCAGTCCGTGGCTGGAGCCGAGCGGACCGCCGGAGGCGAGCAGCGCGTCGTCCACCAGCGGCGCCGGGAACTCTATCGGCACGTAGGCGCCCGCGTGGTCGAAGTGCCAGACCAGGTGCGACTGTTCGGCGCTGCTCTCGAACATCTCCAGCAGCTGCTCGTAGTCGCCGCCGAGCGAGTCCACCGGCGTGATGTCCAGCCCGGTGAGGCCCAGCAGGTAGGCACGGCGCAGGAAGTGCAGCGAGTCGTAGTCGAAGGCGGCTATCGGCTCGACCGCCCCGCTCAGCCCCGGTACGTACTGGTAGACCGGCACCTCGGGTAGCCCGCGGGAGGCCAACACCGCGTTGTAGAGGGCGAGATCGTCCCTGAAGGGATTGTCGGGGCTGTGGCTCAGCACGTCCACGAGCGGGACGAGCCAGAGGTCGCAGGCCATGGCCGGCAGTTCCTCTCCGGGCGACGGGGTCGCCCGCGGAGCGGGACGACGACGGGGGCGGGGTCGGTACCCGGACGGCCGTTGTGCGGGACGCGCGGTTCGACGACCGCCCACCCTACCGGCCCGGGGCCGGGCGCGGGTCGGGCCGTCCCTGCGGTGCGTCCGGGGGCGGTTCGGGCAGCCGCCGGCCGAACCGGCCGTACGGCACCGAACGCGGCTGCGGCACCAGGCCGAGCCCCAGCCCGAGTTCACGCCCGTGCTCCCGGCCGACCTCCTCGCCCGGCCGGCGCCGACTCCTCCCGACCTGGTCGAACGCCTGGTCGGGAAGCGGTTCGGCCGCCACGGACGGGGCGTCGGAGGACGGCACGTCGGAGGACGGAGCCGGCGGCACGGGCCCGCCGTCCAGGAGCCCGCCGACACCAGGCCCGACGCCACCGGACTCGCCGTTCCGGGGTTCGCCGTTCCGGGGTTCGCCGTTCACGGGTCCGCCGCCCAGGGGTTCGGTGAGCAGCCCCAGCACCGTCACCGACTCCAGCGGCCGCCCGGCCAGCCCGGCCAGCAGCCGGGCGGTGTACAGGTTGTACTCGCAGATGATCCGGTGCGCGCCGACCAGGTCCCGCGCGCCGATGGCGTCGACCAGGTCGAGGTGGCGGTCCCAGCAGACCTCGGCCAGGACGGGCAGCTCCCGCAGGTAGGGCGCGGCGAACATCCACGACTGCACCCGCAGCCAGTCCAGGTAGTCGCCGATCCGGCGGTTGCCGATCAGCGCGGCGACCTCCTGCCAGAACCGGCGGTCGCAGCCCACCATCACGTCCAGGTTCCCGGCCCGGGCGGCCCGGACCGCCGCGTCGGCCCGGCGGCGCAGCGAGGGCAGCCTGGCGAGGTCCGGCAGCGCCCGGCGGGCGGAGAACTGGCGGTAGTAGCTGTCGGTGACCAGCACCCGGGACTCGAAGATCTCCAGGAAGTCGTCCCAACCCAGCTCGGGCACGGTGAACCCGCGGTGGTGCTCGGCCCGCAACAGCCCCTGCGCACCGAGGTCGACCAGCGCCTCGCGGGCCGGGGTCGCCGAGACGCCGTACAGCTCGGCGATCTCCTTGACGGTGAAGTTGCGGCCGGCCGCCAACCGGCCGGCCATCATCTCCTCGCGCAGCGCACCGGCGATCTGCTCGCGCAGGCTGTTGCGCTGGATGACGGGACGGGTGTCGCCTGCGCCGTTGCCGGGCATGCGCGCAACCTCCTGGGGCGGGCCGATCAGGCCGCCCCTCGGCGGACCGGCCAACGAGCGGCGGGGAACACGACGAGTGCTCATCTTCTCAAACCCGCCCCGAGAAGGTACAAACCAACCCCCCGGAGGCCCCGACACCCCCGGACTCCCCCGCCCGAGCCGAGCCGGGCCGGGGCGGGCCGGGGTCAGCGCTGGACCGGCGCCGGGATCCCCAGCAGGCGGTCCCGCAGCACCGGGAACTCCTCGCGGGCCTTGCCCACCTCGGCCGGATCGAACTCGACGGTCAGCACCTGCTCCTCCGTACCGGCCTCGGCCACCACCCGGCCCCACGGGTCCACCACGATGCTGTGCCCGGCCTGCTCGACCCCGGCGTGCGTCCCGGCGGTGTTGCAGGCCAGCACGAACGCCTGCTCCTCCACCGCGCGCGCCCGCGCCAGCAGCGTCCAGTGCTCGCGCCGCCGGGCCGGCCAGGCCGCCGGAACCACCAGCAGCTGCGCGCCGGCGTCCAGCAGCGCCCGGAACAGCTCCGGGAAGCGCAGGTCGTAGCAGGTGGCCAGGCCCAGGGTGGCGAAGTCGGTGGCCGCCGTGACGATCTCCTGCCCGGCACCCATCACCACCGCCTCACCGCTGTCGAAACCGAAGCGGTGGATCTTGCGGTAGGTGTGCACCAGCTCGCCGTCCGGGGCGAACAGCAGCGAGGTGTTGTAGATCGGCCCGTCCGGATCGCGCTCGACGATCGAACCGGCGTGCAGCCAGACCCCGGCCGCCCGCGCGGCCGCCGCCATAGCGTCCGACGTGGGCCCGTCCAGCGTCTCCGCGCCGTCCGACCACAGGTCGTAGGCGAAGCCGCCGAGCGGCCACAGCTCCGGCAGGACCACCAGGTCCGCACCCTGCTGCGCCCGGACCAGCGCGGCGGCCCGGGCCCGCCGTTCGGCGGGCGGCTCGGCGTCGGAGACCCCGAGTTGGATCAATGAAGCGCGCACAGTACCACCGTCCACGGCAAGAGACCTACGATCGTCACCCGAAAGCGCTGCCCAGCTGTCTCCCGGCAGCGTAACGTGCGGTTAGCGTGTGCGCCTGGAAGCCGGACCATCCCGGCCGACCGGGGAGGCCGGGCGCAGAGGGCAAGGAAGCTGACGGAGGGCCGGAGATTCCCGTGACGGACAACCAGACCGTGCAGGCTTACACGGAGGCGTGGGCTCAGAGCATCGAGTCCATATCGGAGCTGGTCGCCCCCCTCCCCGAGGGCTCCTGGAACCGGGCCACCGAATGCCCCGGCTGGTCGGTCCGGGACGTCGTCTCGCACATCATCGCGGTCGAGTCCGAACTCCTCGGCGACCCCCGGCCGATCCACTCCCTGCCGCGTGACCTTCGCCACGTCACCACCGACTTCGCCCGCTACATCGAACTGCCGGTCGACAAGCGCCGCTGCCACACCGCTCTGGAGATGACCAGCGAGCTGGAGTACACGATCATCCGCCGCTCCCGGGCCCTGCGGAACGCCAAGCAGATGCCCCTGGAGCCGGTGCGCTGGCCGGCCGGCCCGAACAGCCGCGACGTGCACTACCACGAGCTGCTGCGCCTGCGGGCCTTCGACGTCTGGGTGCACGAGCAGGACCTGCGCCGGGCCCTGGACACCCCCGGCAACCTCGACTCCCCGGCCGCCCTGATCGCCCGGGACGTCCTGCTGGGGCTGCTGCCCAAGGCCGTCGCCCACCAGGCCGGCGCCCCGGCCGGAACGGCCATGGTCCTGGACGTCACCGGCCGCGTGGAGTTCCTGCGCACCGTCCGGGTCGACTCGACCGGCCGCGGCACCGTCGACGAGTCGATCAGCCTGGCCCCCGACGTCCAGCTCACCATGGACTGGGAGACCTACCTCCGGCTCGCCTGCGGCCGCGGCCGCCCCGGCCCCGTCACCATCGACGGCGACAAGGAACTCGCCGACCGCGTCCTGTCCGCCTTCGCGGTCACCATCTGAATCTGACCCCAGCCACAGCGCACGCCACCCGGCGTACACGCACGAGTGCGCGCCGGGTCGACGGACAACCGTGGTTCGTCACGGCGGACGTGTGCCGAATCCTGGGCCGAGGAAACCCGGCCCACACCGTCAAGGGGCTGGAAACCCACCGGCACCGCACCGTCGACTTGCGCTCCGTAACCATCACCCGAGGTGATGGTTACGCCGTTTCCGCAGGTCAGAAAACCTACCAACGGGGAAATCCATCGCTCGGCGCGGTGAGTGAGGCAGGACTGTATGCCCTTCTCATGAGGTCGGACAAGGAGTCCGCCCGACCATTTCGCGCGTGGGTTACTGAAGACCTCCTCCCCTCCGTCCGCCGCGGGGACACCGACATTCCCACCCAGCGGCGGCGGATGGCGGAGACCCTGACCGAGGCGATCGGACAGCAGGTGAGGATCGTCGCCGAGATCCGCGAGTACCGGCGCTGACCTGGAGTGGCATGTGCACCGGGCTATGCCTGACCTCTAGTCAGGCATAGCCCGGCTTTCGGGAAGGCTGATCACGTTTCCGCAGGTCGTTCGCCCTACGTCTCGGCCGCCCACAGCGCACGCCACTCGGCGTACACGCACGAGTGCGCGCTGGGTCGGCACTACTCGTGCGTCCATCCGTCAATCCAGCACCAACACCTCACCCGTTCGGCCTCGTTGTTCCGGGCACTCCCGCCATCACCCGGAAGAAGGAGGGACGTCCCCATGGACGACGAACAGCAGCAGATGGTCCTGGTCCAGTCGAGCTTCCCGGTCACAGGCCAACCGATCAGAGTCGTGATGATCGACGGACAACCCTGGTTCGTCACGGCAGACGTGTGCACGATCCTCGATCGAGGCAGCGCGAGCCGCGCGAGCAGGACCGTGGATCCCCAGGACACTCGCACTGTCGACATGCGATCCGTATGCCTGACTAAAAGTCAGGCATACGGCGTTTCCGCAGGTGGGAAGCTATACAAGGGCGGAAATCCCTTTCGGAATCCGGGCCAGCCGAATCGTCCCCGGCTGCCCCAAACTGAAGCTGGTGGACCTGATCCGCATGCGAAACGCGGCACAGCAGGAGTCCCCACCCGATGACGGGCTCATGCACGCAGAGCTGCACGGTGCCCGGATCTATGGGACACCGCCGCAGATGGCCGAGATGTTGCGGGAGTACGGACGCTGATCCACCGGTGCCGCATACCCTCAGAAATTCTGAGGGTAATCGCGTTTCCACAGGTCAGAGACCTTACGCCCCCGCCGCGACCTTGCGGCGCAGGCGCAGGATCATCACGGTGCCGACCGCCAGCGGGACGTACTGCCAGCAGAACGCCCAGCGGAAGGCGTCGGCCGAGTAGGAGTCGGTGCCGGCCGGGGAGAGGCCGTCCAGGAGGACGCCGATGCCGAAGAGGGTGATCATCGTGCCGATGAAGCCGCCCATGTTGACGATCCCGGAGGCGGTGCCGAGGCGCTCCACCGGGTTGCGGGCGCGGGCGTAGTCGAGGCCGACCAGTGAGGCCGGGCCGTTGCTGCCCATCACCACGATGATGGCGGACAGCAGCCAGATCGGCGGGTGTCCGCCGGGCCAGGCCAGGACCAGCGCCCAGCCGAGGGCGGTGGCCGTGATGACGGTGAGGACGATCGGCATCCGGGCCCGCGCCGAGACGGAGAGCACCCGGCCGAACAGGAAACCGAAGGCCATGTTGCTGAGCACCAGCAGGGTCAGCAGTCCGCCGGCCGCGGCCCGGGAGAGGCCCTGCGCCTCCACCAGGTAGGGCAGGCCCCAGAGCAGGCCGAAGGCGTTGCCGGGGAACTGGGTGGTGAAGTGCACCCAGAGCCCGAGCCGGGTGCCCGGTTCGCGCCAGCACGCGCGGACCTGCCGGCCGACGTTCGGCCGCGGCGCGGGCGGGTGTTCGACCGGCCGTACGGCGGCCGCCGGGGCCTCCTTGAGGAAGAGCGCGACCAGCGCGAAGACCGCGACGCCGAGCAGGGCGATCGCGGTGAAGGTGGGCGTCCAGCCCTCGCGGTGCAGGGCCTGTGCGAGCACCACGGTGGTGATCAGGTTGCCGCCCATTCCGGCGAGGCCGGTCAGCTGGGCCACGAACGGGTTCCGGGCGGCGGGGAACCACCGGGCGGCGAGCCGCAGCACGCTGATGAAGGTCATCGCGTCGCCGCAGCCGAGCACCGCCCGGGAGGCCAGCGCCGGGGCGAAGGAGGAGCTGAACGCGAAGGCCAGCTGGCCGAGGCTCAGCAGGACGACGCCGAGCAGCAGCACCCGGCGCGGCCCGATCCGGTCGACGAGCAGGCCGACCGGTATCTGCATGGCCGCGTAGACCAGCACCTGGAGGATCGAGAAGGTGGAGAGCGCGGAGGCGCCGATGCCGAAGCGGTCGGCGGCGTCCAGCCCGGCCACGCCGAGGCTGGTGCGGTGGATCACCGCGAGGATGTAGACGCTGACGCCGATGGACCAGGCCAGCCAGGCCGCGCGTCCGCCGGGCGGGGACGGCGCGGGGGCGGCGGACGGCGTCGGGGCGGACGGCGGCGCCGGGTCGGCGGTTCGGGGAGCGGGGACGGACAGGGGTGCGGCTGAACGGGCGGGCTCCACGGTCATAGTGCGACCAGACTAGTCATCCCATGATGGGACGCCCAGTGCGGGGTGCGGTCGATCGTCCACGGACCACGGATTCCACAGACCGCGGATTCCGCGGAGCACGGATTGCGCGGAGCACGGCTTCCGCGGATTCCGCGGATTCCGCGGACCGGGCGTCAGCCGGTCACCGTCCAGGACACCGCCCGGGTCATGTAACGGTCCCGGAAGGCCTCGTCCCGCACCCAGTCGGTGGTGTCCCGGACGGTCGCCGTGACGGTGGCCGTCCGGCCCGGTGCCAGGTTCAGCTGGTCGGTGTCCAGCCAGGAGCCGTCGGCAGCCTGCGGCGTCACCGCGACGCCGTCCACCTTCCACTCGACCTTCAGCTGTCGCGGGCCGGTCAGCGGCACCGGCCGGACGTTCAGCCGGGGGCGCCCGCTCACCTCGCCGGGCGGCGGCGACGGGGTGTCGGTGGGCCGGATCCTGCGGTACAGCTCCTCCATGATCGCCTCACGCGACGGCAGGTTGTAGGCGCTGCCCAGGGTGCGCATCACCGAGTCGGGGGTGGGCCGGTAGAGGCCGTTGGCGCTGCGGTAGGCGCCGACCGTCCCGGCGCCGTCCGGGGACTCCGCACCCAGCCAGCGCCACCACTTGGTCTGCTTCTTGCGCATGTCGTCGGCGTCGAGGGTGGCGAGGTTCGGGTACTCGGAGTCGTCCGGGGCGCTGTCGTACTCGTCGCCGAGGTCCCCCACGGTGTGGCCGATCTCGTGCTGGATGATCCGCCCGGCGTCCGGGCTGCCGCCGGCCAGGGTGGTCACCCCGGTGCCGCCGGCGCCGCCGTACTCGGTGGAGTTGGCCAGGGCTATCAGGTACTGCGGCCCGGAGCTGTCGCCCGCGTACCGGGCGGTGGCGGACTCGTCGGCGCAGAGCAGCCGGGCGGTGCCCTCGCACCAGAAGTGCATGCCGAGCGGGGTGGCGGGGTTGCGGCCGCGGCTCTCGGTCTCGGCTATCCCGGAGACCGGGGAGACCACTTCGACCCGCCGTATGTTGAAGAACCCCTGGTAGGTGCGGAACGGCTCGATGGCCATCAGCGCGTGCCAGGCCCGGTCGACCTGCTGTCGGAACAGGTCCTGTTCGGCGGCCGTGTAGCCGTCGCCGAGCAGGACCAGGGTGATCCGGTTGGCCGGGTCCCCGGTGCGGCGTATGTCGACGGTGGGGGCGGCCGTGACGGTCCGGCGGTCGGCGCGCTGTGCGTCGTGCGGCGGGACGGCCCGGTCGGCGGGGGCGCCCGGCCCGATCACGCCGAACGGCGAGGGACCGACCAGTTCCAGGGCGGCGGGGAGTACGGCGGTGGACACCAGCACGAGCGCGGCCAGACTCCGAACGAGACGGCCAGGGTTGCCAGGTGGCATACGGGTGCGTCCTCGGGGTTCCGGTCACCCGGCGTAGCCCGGGTGGTGGAGCGAAGACGTACCCGGACGGGTGTGTCACCCCTACCGCGCGCCGAAAAAGTCACCGACCTGGCCGAATGACCCTCACCACACCAGTCATCCCAATGACTGGAATATGGCTGATGACAGGCCTCTCGTCAGCGCCTGCGGAGGTTCAGCACCAAGTGGGTGCCGAGGCCGAACAGCAGGCCCCAGAAGGCCGAGCCGATCCCGAACAGGCTCATCCCCGAGGCGCTGGCCAGGAAGGTCACCACCGCCGCGTCCCGCCCCCGTTCGTCCGCCACCGCCGCCGCCAGGCTGCCCTGCAGCGAGGCCAGCAGGGCGACCCCGGCGATCACCGCGATCAGCTCCTTCGGCAGGCCGGTGAACAGGCTCACCAGCACCCCGCCGAAGCTGCCCACCAGCACGTACAGCACGCCCGAGGACATCCCCGCGACGTAGCGGCGGCGCGGGTCGGGGTGGCTCTCCGGGCCGGAGCAGATCGCCGCCGTGATCGCCGCCAGGTTCACCCCCGGCGAGCCGAACGGCGCCAGCAGCAGCGACACCGCACCGGTCGACCCGATCAGCAGCCGGTCGTCCGCCCGGTAGCCGAAGGCCCGCATCACCCCGAGGCCCGGTGCGTTCTGCGAGGCCAGCACCACGATCGTGAGCGGCAGCGCCAGCCCCACCGCGGCCGCCCAGGAGAACGCCGGCGCGGTGAACACCGGCCGGGTCGGCCCGCCCGAGCCCAGGTGCAGCGAGAGTCCGACGGTCAGCGCCGCCAGCACCCCGCCCACCACCAGCGCCACCGGGACGGCGTACCGCGGGGCCAGCCGCTTGGCCAGCAGGAAGGCCGCGAGGCTGCCCACCACCAGCACCGGCGCACCGTGCACGGCGCCGAAGATCCCGGCACCGAAGGAGAACAGGATGCCCGCCAGCATCGCGTTGACGATCCCGGTCGGCACCGCCGCGATCAGCCGGCCGAACCAGCCGGTCACCCCGAAGAGCGTCACCACCACCGCGCTCACCAGGAACGCCCCCACCGCCTCCCGGTACGGGTACGCGCCCAGGCTGGTCACCAGCAGCGCGGCGCCCGGGGTGGACCAGGCGGTGATCACCGGGGTCCTGGTCCACCAGCTCAGCGCGAAGCCGCTCAGCCCGCTGCCGATGGCCACCGCCCAGATCCAGGACGCCGTGTGCGCCGCGTCCAGCCGCCCGGCGGCCGCGGCCGCGAGCACCACCACCAGCGGCCCCGAGAACGACACCGCGATGCAGACCAGCCCCGCCAACAGCGCCGGCCCCGAGACGTCCCGTCGCAGCGACCGGCGCTCCCCACCCCCGTCCGGCACCGTCTCCGGTCGGACCGTCAGCTCTTCAGTCATTCCGGAAGTATCCCCAACGCCGCAACCCGGGCTCCCGGAAAAGACTTTGAAACCACCTGCAACCCCCGGCGAGGATGCACGTCTGTACGGATGAAGGCACGGAGAGTGCGACCGGCGGGGCCGGGGCGCTTCCGCTCCACCCGGAGCGGGGCCCGTCGCCTTCACCCAGCCACGCCGTCGGACCCATGACCCCGGGGAGTCAGGTCATGCGCGCGTCCGTCATCGGCTGGTCCTGATCGCCGCCCGCCGCCTTCGCCCCCAGCGACGGCCGACGGGCGGGCAGAAGCGGAGAGGCCCTCCCCCACACGGCGGTGTGGGGGAAGGCCCCTTCGTGGCTTCCCGTTCGTGACGTCCCGGGCGGTCAGCCCCAGGTGATCAGGCGCTTCGGGCGCTCCAGCAGCGCGGCCACGTCGGCCAGCACCTTGGAGCCCAACTCCCCGTCCACCAGGCGGTGGTCGAAGGAGAGCGCCAGCGTGGTCACCTGCCGCGGGACGACCTTGCCCTTGTGCACCCACGGCATGTCCCGGATCGCGCCGACGGCGAGGATCGCGGCCTCGCCGGGGTTGAGGATCGGGGTGCCGGTGTCGACGCCGAAGACGCCGACGTTGGTGATGGTGATGGTCCCGCCCTGCATGTCGCCCGGCGAGGTCTTGCCCTGGCGGGCGGTGTCGATCAGCTCGCCCAGCGAGACGGCGAGGCCCGTGAGGGTCTTGCCGCCGGCGTCCTTGATGTTGGGGACGATCAGGCCGCGCGGGGTCGCCGCGGCGATGCCGAGGTTCACCTGGCCCTTGATGACGATCTCCTGGGCCGCCTCGTCCCACTGCGCGTTGATCTCGGGGTGCCGCTTGACCGCGGTGAGCAGCGCCTTGGCGACCAGCAGCAGCGGGCTGATCCGGACGTCCCGGCCCAACTCGCCGCTCTCCTTGAGCCGGCGGACGAACTTCATCGTGCGGGTCACGTCGACCTGGACGAACTCGGTAACGTGCGGGGCGGTGAAGGCCGAGGCCACCATCGCCTGCGCGGTCGCCTTGCGGACGCCCTTGATCGGCACCCGGACGTCGCCCGCCACGGTGACCGGCGCCGGCACCGCCGCCGCGACCGGACCGGCCTCGACCGGCGCCGCCGGGGCGGCCTGCGCGGCGGCCAGGGCCGACGCGTGGGCGTGCACGTCCTCGCGGGTGATCACGCCGTCCCGGCCGGTCGGGACGACCGCGCGCAGGTCGATGCCGAGGTCCTTGGCCAGCTTGCGCACCGGCGGCTTGGCCAACGGCCGCTCCCCGGCGGGCTGTTCGGCCAGGACGGGCGAGGCGGTCGCGACCGGCGCGGCCGGCGCCGGGGTGGCCCGCACGACGGGAGCGGCCGACACGACGGGAGCGGCCGGAGCCGGCGTCGCGGTGACGGTCGTCGTGGTCGTGCGCCGGGCCCGGCGCTGGGCGGTGCCGGTGCGCGGGCCGTAGCCGACCAGCACCTCGCGCCGCTCGGGCTCGGCCGGTTCGGCCGGCGCGGCGGCGGCGACGGGCGCAACAGCAGCGGCAGCGGCAGCGGCGACAGGAGCCGCGGCCCCGGCCTCCCCGGCGACCGCGACCGAGATGATCACGGTGCCGACGTCGACCGTCGCGCCCGCGGGGAAGAAGAGCTGCTCGACGACCCCGTTGAACGGGATCGGCAGCTCCACCGCCGCCTTGGCGGTCTCCACCTCGCACACGACCTGCCCGTCGGTGACGGTGTCACCGGGCTTGACGTACCAGCTGAGGATTTCGGCCTCGGTCAGGCCCTCGCCCACATCGGGCATCTTGAACTCGCGGAGCGAGCGAACTTCGGTGGTCATCTTCGCTCCCCCGGATCAGTACGCGAGTGCGCGGTCGACGGCGTCGAGCACGCGGTCCAGGTCGGGGAGGAAGGCCTCCTCGACGCGGGACGGCGGATACGGCGCGTGGTAGCCGCCGACCCGCAGGACGGGCGCCTCCAGGTGGTAGAAGCACCGTTCGGTGAGCCGGGCGGCCAGTTCGGCACCCATGCCCAGGAAGACCGGCGCCTCGTGCACCACGACGGCCCGTCCGGTGCGCTTGACCGACTCCTCCAGGGTGGTGAAGTCCACCGGGGAGAGCGAGCGCAGGTCGACGACCTCCAGCCGGCGGCCGTCCTCCTCGGCGGCCGCGGCGGCCTCCAGGCAGACCTTGACCATCGGGCCGTAGGCGAGCAGCGTGGCATCGGTGCCGGAGCGCACGATCCGGGCGTCGTGCAGTCCGAGGTCGGCGGCGTCGCCGACCTCGCCCTTGTCCCAGTACCGGCGCTTGGGCTCCAGGAAGACCACCGGGTCGTCCGAGGCGATGGCCTGCCGCAGCATCCAGTGCGCGTCGTGCGCGTTGGACGGGCTGACCACGCGCAGGCCCGCGGTGTGCGCGAAGTACGCCTCGTGCGACTCGCTGTGGTGCTCGACCGCGCCGATGCCGCCCGCGAAGGGGATGCGGATGGTGACCGGGAGCTTGATGTTCCCGAGCGCGCGGGCGTGCATCTTGGCCAGCTGGGAGACGATCTGGTCGAAGGCCGGGTAGACGAAGCCGTCGAACTGGATCTCCACCACCGGGCGGTAGCCGCGCAGCGCCAGGCCGATCGCGGTGCCGACGATGCCGGACTCGGCGAGCGGGGTGTCGATCACCCGTCCCTCGCCGAAGTCCTTCTGCAGGCCGTCGGTGATCCGGAAGACGCCGCCGAGCTTGCCGATGTCCTCGCCCATCAGGACGGTCTTCGGGTCGCTCTCCAGCGACTTGCGCAGCGCGCCGTTGAGCGCCTTGGCAATGCTGAGCTGACCGGCCATCAGAGGTTCTCCCCCGCCTCGAAGGAGGCCGCGTACTGGACGTACTCGGCCCGTTCCTCATCGACCAGCGCGTGCGGCTCGCTGTACACGTGGTCGAAGATCAGGGTCGGGTCCGGGTCGGGCATGCCGCGCACGCCCTCGCGCACCCGCAGCCCCAGCCGCTCGCTCTCGGCCTCGATCGCGGTGAAGAACTCCTCGTCGGCCAGGCCCTCCTTCTCCAGGAGGGCGCGGAGCCGGGCGATCGGGTCCTTGGCCTTCCAGGCCTCGGTCTCCTCGGTGGGCCGGTAGCGGGTGGGGTCGTCGGAGGTGGTGTGCGCGCCCATCCGGTAGGTGAACGCCTCGATCAGCACCGGGCCGTTGCCGCTGCGGGCGTGGTCGAGCGCCCAGCGGGTGACGGCCAGGCAGGCCAGCACGTCGTTGCCGTCGACCCGGACGCCGGGGAAGCCGAAGCCGGAGGCGCGGCGGTACAGCGGGATCTTGGTCTGGGTGGTGGTGGGCTCGGAGATCGCCCACTGGTTGTTCTGGCAGAAGAACACCACGGGCGCGTTGTAGACCGAGGCGAAGGTGAAGGCCTCGTTGACGTCGCCCTGGCTGGAGGCGCCGTCGCCGAAGTAGGCGATGACCGCGTCGTCGGCGCCGTCCTTGCTGATGCCCATCGCGTAGCCGGTGGCGTGCAGGGCCTGCGCGCCGATCACGATGGTGTACAGGTGGAAGTTCTTCTCGTTCGGGTCCCAGCCGCCGTGGTTCACGCCGCGGAACATGCCGAGCAGGTTGAGCGGGTCGACGTCGCGGCACCAGGCGACACCGTGCTCGCGGTAGGTGGGGAAGGCGTAGTCGCCGGTGCGCATGGCGCGGCCGGAGCCGACCTGGGCGGCCTCCTGGCCGAGCAGCGAGGCCCACAGGCCCAGCTCGCCCTGGCGCTGGAGTGCGGTGGCCTCGCCGTCGAACCGGCGGACCAGCACCAGGTCGCGGTAGAGGGCGCGCAGCTCCTCCGGGGTGGTGGTGAGCGGGTAGTCCGGGTGCTCGATCCGCTCGCCTTCCGGGGTGAGCAGCTGCACGAGCTCCGGCTGGGCGTCCTTCCCCGTGGCGCGGAGGGTGTCAGGGACGCCGGGGGCCGCCTTCTTGCGGGCCCTCGCCGTGCTTTTGACGGTCACGTTCACTCCTCGGTCTGTCCGGCCGCCCGGGGTCGCCGGTGACCGGTCCGGTCACCGCCTCGCGGGGCGCGCGTGGGTGTGCGCTCCTACTGCGGGGCAGGTGGTGATCCTGTTCCGACGGCGTCCCTCACGAGAACGTTACCCAGCGTCCGCCCTTGGCGCGCTTGCGCTAGGACGTCCTACTTGTTCAGGGCTTACAACCCCGAGGGTGCCGCGGGCAGCGCGCCGTCGGAAGGGTGGGGGTGACGGACCGCGTGACGCAGCTCTCAATTCGGGCGCCTTCAGGACACCAGCGCACGTTATCCGGGCGCGAGCCCGTACGTAAGGGGGTTCTCGGTATCGGTTTCGGACCGCCCCGGCCGGACCGCCTGGCTGCGGCACCAGGGACGATAGGTCTTCCGTACGGTGATATGGGAGGCTTTGGACGTGACTGATAACGGACAAATCAGGGTTTTCCTGCTCGACGATCACGAGGTTGTCCGGCGGGGCGTGCACGACCTGCTCTCGGTCGAGGACGACATCGAGGTGGTCGGCGAGGCCGGCACCGCCGCCGAGGCGCTCACCCGGATCCCGGCGGTCAACCCCGACGTCGCGGTGCTCGACGTCCGGCTGCCGGACGGCAACGGTGTCGAGGTCTGCCGGGAGATCCGGTCCCGGCTGCCGGAGATCAAGTGCCTGATGCTGACCTCGTTCTCGGACGACGAGGCGCTGTTCGACTCGATCATGGCGGGCGCGTCCGGCTACGTCCTGAAGGCGATCCGCGGCACCGACCTGATCACCGCCGTCCGGGACGTCGCGGCCGGCAAGTCGCTGCTCGACCAGGTCGCCACCAGCCGGGTGCTGGCCCGGCTGCGCGACGGCGGCGAGAAGGAGGACGAGCGGCTGGCGCAACTCACCAAGCAGGAGCGCCGGATCCTCGATCTGATCGGCGAGGGGATGACCAACCGTCAGATCGGCAACGAGTTGCACCTGGCCGAGAAGACGGTGAAGAACTACGTCTCCAGTCTGCTCGCCAAGATGGGAATGGAGCGACGCACCCAGGCGGCGGCCTTCGTGGCACGGCACCAGGCGGACCAGCAGCACTGATCAGAACAGCGATCACAGAACTGACGACTTGTCAAGGGCCCCCGCACGGGGGCCCTAACCTCTGGCTGTGACTTTCAGCCAGACCCTCTCCTGTTCCCCGGCCCGCCCCGACCTCTCCGCGCCGCCGATAGGGACCCTCAGTCCGCCCGTCCCGCGCGCCGCACTCGCCGAGGTCCTGGGCCGCTACCGGGTGGGGGGACTGCTGACCGCCGAACCGGTCGCCGAAGGCCTGCTGAACCGCGGGTACCGGGTCACCACCGAGACCGGCGCGTACTTCCTGAAGTGCTACGTCGACGCCGCCACCGCCAGCCGCCCGAAGATCGTCGCCCACCATCGGGCGATGGCCGGGCTCCAGGCCCTCGGACTGCCCGTCGCACCCCCGCTGACCTGCGCCGAACGATCCGGCACGGTGGCCGGCTACGGCGGCCGGCTGTTCGCGCTGTTCCCCTGGGTGGATGGCCGACACCGGCACGGTACCGACCTCTCCCCGCCGCAGTGCGACGCGCTCGGCGCGCTGCTCGGCCGACTGCACGGCGCGCTCGACGACGTGTGCGCCCCCCTCGAACAACCCCCGGGCTACCGCACCGCCGACCCCCTCGACAGCGCCGACCTCGCCCGCGACCTGCGGCGCCACGCCCGCGACCACCGCCCGTACGGCGACCTGGACGCGCTGGTCGAACGGAGGCTCGCCGAAAGGCTGGAACTGCTCGCCGAACACGCCCACCGCCGCCCCGCCCCGCAGACCGCCCCGCCCACCGGCTGGACCCACGGCGACTTCCACGGACTCAACCTGCTGTACGGCGACGGCCCCGACGGCGGCCCGGTCGCGGCCGTCCTGGACTGGGACAAGCTCGGTCCGCAGCCGCGCGCCGAGGAGGCCGTCCGCGCCGCCACGCTGCTCTTCAACGACCGGACGTCCGGCACCCTCGACCTGGTGCGGGTGCGCCACTACTCGCAGTCCTACCGGGCCACCGGAGCCGCCACCGCCGAACACCTGGCCGCCGCCGTCCACCGGGTCTGGTGGGAGCGGCTGAACGACTTCTGGATGCTCCAGTGGCGCTACCAGCGGGCCGACCACCGGGCCGACCCGCTCTACCCCGCCTCGGCCGGCCAGTTGACGTGGTGGTGCCAGGAGTACGAACAGGTCCTGGACGCCTTCGCCAACTGACCGGTGTCAGCCCGGCCCGATCAGGGCGTCGCCGGCGGCTGGGTCGCCGGCGGCTGGGTGGCCGGCGGGTTCGACTTGGTCGCCGGCGGCGGCGTGGCCGCCCCCGTGCTGCCGGCACCTCCCGTGCTCGGGGTGGTCGGCACCGTGCTGGGCGTGCCGGGCGCCGTGGTGGGGGGCTGCGTGTGGCTGGGGGTCTGGCTGGGCGACGCGGGCGTCGAGTGCTTGCCCGAACCCGGCGACGGCGACATGTTGTTGTTGCCGTTGTTGTTGCCGTTGCCGTTGCCGTTGTTGTTGCCGCCGTTGTTGTAGCTGCCGCCGTTGCCGCCGTTCTCGGTCGGCTGCGTCGGGCGCCGGCTGCCGGTGTTGGACGCGGGCGGGCTCTGCGAGCCGCTCTGGGGCGGCGTGCTGGGCTCGGTCGTGCTGACCGCCGGGAGCGGCGACGGCGGCACGACGTGCGAGTTCCCGGGTTCGTTGCCGCTGAACGCGAACGCCATGCCGACCCCGGCCGCGAGCAGCACGGCCGCGGTGCCGGCCACCCAGGCCCACGGCCCGCGCCGGCGGCCGGAGCCGCCGTCGTCGCCACCGTCGTAGGGGCCGCCGGCCCCCGGGTAGGGCGTCGACGGGGTGTGCGGGCCGCCCGGGCCCCCCATCCCCTGGTAGGGCAGCACCGAGGTCTGGTCGCCGGGGCCGACGGCGCCGAAGGCCGCGGTGGCCGCGGTCTGGTCGGGCCGGATCACCTGGGTGGCGTCGGTGTTCCCCTGCCCCGCGGCGGCCAGCCCGGCCGTGGTGCCGGCCCAGCCCGCGCCGCCCGCGCCGTGCATCTCGCGCAGCGCGTGCTGGACGTGCGCGCGGAACTCGTCGGCGTCCTGGAAGCGGTCGTCCGGGTTCTTGGCCAGCGAGCGCAGCACCAGCTGGTCCAGCCCGACCGGCACCCGACCGTTGGCCTGCGAGGGCGGCACCGGCATGTCCTGGACGTGCTGGTAGACCACCGAGAGCGGGGTGTCGCCGGTGAACGGCGGGCGCAGCGTCAGCAGTTCGTACAGCATGCAGCCGGCCGCGTACAGGTCGGAGCGGTGGTCGACGGGCTTGCCGAGGGCCTGCTCGGGCGAGAGGTACTGCGGGGTGCCCATGACCATGCCGGTCTGGGTCATGGTGCTGGCCGTGCCGGTCAGCGCCCGGGCGATGCCGAAGTCCATCACCTTGACGGCGCCCGCGGTCGTGATGATCACGTTGGCGGGCTTGATGTCCCGGTGGACGATGCCGTTGCGGTGGCTGTAGGCCAGCGCCTCCAGCACCCCGGCGATGATGATCAACGCCTGGTCGACCGGCGGCGCGTCCTCGTCCACCAGCAGCTCACGGACGGTCCGGCCCTCGACCAGCTCCATCACGATGTACGGCGTGGACTCGTCCCCGGCGTACTCCTCGCCGGTGTCGTAGACCGCGACGATCGAGTGGTGGTTGAGCCCCGCGACGGCGTGTGCCTCGCGGGTGAACCGCAGCCGGGCGATGTCGTCCTGGGCCAGCTCGCCGCGGAGCAGCTTGACCGCGACCGTCCGCCCCAGCCGTACGTCCTCGGCCGCGAACACCTCGGCCATGCCGCCGCGGCCGAGCCGGTAGGTCAGCCGGTAGCGGCCGTCGCCGACCGTGCCCAGCGGCGCGGCCGTACCGCGGCCGGGGGTCTGCGGACCGCCGGGCCCGACCGGGGGAAACGCGCTGGTCGCGGCGTCGCTGCCGGGTCCGGGCATCCTCGGCGTCCCGCCGGTCCGGCCGTCAGCTCCGGCACCCGTTCCGTCATCCGGCTGCTGCGTCTGTGCCATCGCTCCTCGCCCCGGGCGTTCGCTCGGATCGCGGTGCCCTGTCGCTTCGTATCCCCGAACGCTACCGCCTCCGGCGCGGGCCCGTGGCACGCCCGAACCGGCCGGAAAGCGTCAGAGCAGGCCATTCCGGTCGACCGGAAGGTCAACCACCAGCACCGCTGCGGGCCGCTCACCGGTGGTGTGCCCGGTCTTGGTCTTCGTCTTGTTGTCCTGTGCCTTGTTGACCACGATCGCGATGATGATGCCGGCCAGCACGAGCACGCCGACGATGATCACGATGACGACCGCGGCCGTCGAGCAGCCGCCGCCGCTGGGCGCCTTCGGCTGCTGGTACGGCGGCATCGGCTGCGGCGGCGGGGTGTGCGCCCGCTGCGGCGGGGCCTGCCGGAGGTACTGGGGGTGCGGGGTCTGCGGCCCCTGCGGACGCGGTGGCTGGAAGGCCGGCGGCGGGGTCCGGTACTGCGGCTGCTGCGGCGGCGGAGGCTGCTGGAGGTACTGGGGGTGCGGGGTCTGCGGCCCCTGCGGACGCGGTGGCTGGAAGGCCGGCGGCGGGGTCCGGTACTGCGGCTGCTGCGGCGGGGCCTGCTGCGGGTACTGGGGGTGCGGGGTCTGCGGCGCCGCGTGCACCGAGCGCGGGCCCTCGTTGATCACCAGCGGCGTGCTGGCCTGCAACGGGTGCCCGCTGCCGCCGCCCTTCGCGACCGCGATCAGCCGCTCCGCCTCGTCCCGCATCGCGGCCGCGCTCTGGAACCGGTGCGCCGGGTCCTTGCGCAGCGCCTGGGCGACGAAGGCGTCCACCGCCGGGGTGACCGACCGGTTGAGGGTGGACGGCGCCGGCGGCTCCTCCTGCACGTGCTTGTAGGCGATCGAGAACGCCGAGTCGCCGTCGAAGACGAGCTGCCCGGTGAGCATCTCGAAGAGCATCACGCCGACCGAGTAGAGGTCGGAGCGGGCGTCCACGGGCTTGCCGAGCGCCTGCTCGGGCGACAGGTACTGCGGGGTGCCGACCACCATGCCGGTCTGCGTCATCGACGTGGCGCCCGGTTCCAGCGCCCGGGCGATGCCGAAGTCCATGACCTTGACGTTGCCCTTGCGGTCGAACATGACGTTGCCGGGCTTGATGTCGCGGTGCACCAGGGACATGTCGTGCGAGGCCTCCAGCGCGTTCAGCACGCCGACGATGACCCGCAGGGCCTCCTCGGTCGGCATCGCGCCGTACTGGCCGACCGCCTCGTTGATCGCCTCGCGCAGGCCCTTGCCGTCGACCAGCTGCATGACGATGTACGGGATGCTGGAGCCGTCCGGCGCGACGTCCTCGCCGCTGTCGTACACCGTGACGATGTTCGGGTGCTCCAGCCGGGCCACCGCCTGCGCCTCGCGGCGGAACCGCTCCTTGAACGAGGCGTCCCGGCCCAGCTCGTTGTGCATGCTCTTCAGCGCGACCTGCCGGTCCAGCACGCTGTCGTACGCGAGGTGCACCGAGGCCATGCCGCCCTCGCCCAGCAGCCGCTGCAGCACATAGCGGCCGTTGCCCAGGGAGGAGCCCCCGACCGCCGCGTTGCCGTGCTCGCTCATGGTCCTCTGCTCCCCCTCGGCGCGGCCGTGGCGCCGCGACCGTGACGTTCGGTCTCGTCCGTGCGTGGTGGGCCGGGCCCGCGGGCCTGGCGGACCCCTGCCGCGGCGGTACGACCGGCCTGCGACAGGGGTCAGGGTATCGGCTGAAGCCGACGGTGATCGGTCCAGGGCCGGTCCTGTCCCCGGACCGCCGGGGCGTCTTCCGGCGGCGCCCCGGCCCGGGGCGGACCGTCGTGGTACGTCCGGTGTCGGCGACCCGTTACAGGTACGGGCCGGAACGGATGCCGCGGCCCTGGCCCGGCTCGTCCTCGTCCGGCTCGCCGCCGTGCAGACCGGGCGGCAGCGCCCGCCGCATCTGCTCCAGCTGGGCCCGCGCCGCCATCTGCTGGGCGAACAGCGCGGTCTGGATCCCGTGGAACAGGCCCTCCAGCCAGCCGACCAGTTGGGCCTGGGCGATCCGCAGCTCCGCCTCGGTCGGAATGCTGTCCTCGGTGAAGGGCAGCGACAGCCGTTCCAGCTCGGCGACCAGCTCGGGGGCCAGACCGAGCTCCAGCTCCTTGATCGAACTGGCGTGGATGTCCTTCAGCCGGGCCCGGCTGGCCTCGTCGAGGGGCGCCGCCCGGACCTCCTCCAGCAGCTGCTTGATCATGCTGCCGATGCGCATGACCTTCGCGGGCTGCTCCACCATCTCGGTCACCGGGAGCTCACGCGGCAGGTCGCCCTCGTCCTCGTCCCCCGCCGAGCCGGCGAACCCCTGGCCCACGGGCAGCCCGTCCGGTCCGACGATCAGCACCTTCTGGCCGTCCTGCGACTGCCCGCCCGCCGCCTGGAATGGCTGCTGAAACGAGCGCTCGTTCATCGGATTCGTCATGAACAACATTCTCTCTCACTGGGGTTGGTCGGGCGGAAGCCCCCGTACGACCGCCGTCCTGAGCCACCGCTGACGACGGTACGCCCCCGGGCGCCGCCCCGGAATCCGTACGGATACTCAGCTCCCGGCCCGCCCCGGCCCCCCTGGGGCGCGCACACACCCCTCACGGAACCTCCCCCGCCGCCCCGCCCCGCGGCTCACCCCCGGCGCAGCCGCAACCCGATCAACCCCAGGCCGCAGCCGATCAGCCCCAGCCCCGCGCCCAGCGGGAACTGGAGGGTCGAGGCGTCCCGCCAGCGGGCGGGCAGGACGGCGGGGACGGCGGCGGCGACGGCCTGGGAGGTCGCGGCCGCGGCGGCGGCGGCGTCGGGAGCCGCCGCGTCCGGTGCGCCCTGGTCGGCCTCGGGCCGGTCCCCCGCACCGGCCTGCCCGGTGCTCCGGTCAGGAACCTGGTCGGGGTTCTGCCCAGGAGCCTGCGCAGGAGCCTGCTCGGGGTTCTGCCCGGGCGCCCGGTCCGGCGCCCGCTCCGGTGCCCGCTCCGGTGCGGTGTCGGCGCGCTCGGGTGCCCACACCACCCAGCGCCGGTACACCCGGGCGTCACCCCGGCCAGGGCGCGGGTGCTGCGGCCCGACCGCCGGAACGGCCTCGGGCTCCGACCCGCCCACGGCGGCGGGCTCAGCGGTGAACGGGGACGGCAGCGACGACGCCGGCCCGACGGCGGCGGCCGCCGAAGCGGCGGCCAGCGGGAGCGTGAGCCCGAGCACGGCCGCCGCGATCAGTCGCTGGGCCCGGCCCGGGCCGGTACGGCGGGTACGACGGTGGTGCGGCGCGGCGGGCAGCGGCCCGAGGAGGTGCGTTGGTGCGGCCACGGTCGGAGGTCCTTCCGACGGCCGACCGCGCGCGGCGGGGTCGGCGGCGGGACAGCTCCGAACCAGCCTCACACAATCCGACGATCAGGGCATTTCGGATGCTCCGCCCCGGGCCGCGGACCCTCGCTCCCGGCTCAGGCCCGCAGAACGACCTTGCCGACCTGCTCCCCCGCCTCCAGCGCCCGGTGCCCGTCGGCGGCGCCGGTCAGCGGCAGCACCCGGTCGACCACCGGCTTCACCACCCCGGACTCCACCAGCGGCCACACGTGCTCGCGCACCGCCGCCACGATCGCCGCCTTCTCCGCCAGCGGGCGCCCGCGCAGATTGGTGGCGATCACCGCGGCGCGCTTGCGCAGCAGCGTGTTGAGGTCGAGCTCGCCCTTCACGCCGCCCTGCAGCCCGATGATCACCAGCCGCCCGCTGACGGCCAGCGCGTCCACGTTCCGCTGCAGGTACTTGGCGCCGATGATGTCCAGGATCACGTCCGCCCCGGCCCCGCCGGTGGCCTCCTTGACCGCCTCGACGAAGTCCCGCTCGTGGTAGTCGATCGCGATGTCGGCACCGAGTTCGACGCACCGGGCCAGCTTGCCGGCGCTGCCCGCGGTCACCGCGACCCGCGCGCCCACCGCCTTGGCCAGCTGGATCGCCATGGTCCCGATGCCGCTCGCGCCGCCGTGCAGCAGCACCGTCTCGCCGGGCCGCAGGTGGGCGGTGAGGAACACGTTGGACCACACCGTGCAGGCGACCTCGGGCAGCGCGGCGGCCTCCTCGAAGCCCAGGCCCTTGGGCAGCGGCAGCAACTGCCCGGTCGGCACCGCGACGAGCTGCGCGTACCCGCCGCCGGACAGCAGCGCGCACACCTCGTCGCCGACCGCCCAGCCGGACACGCCCGGGCCGAGGGCGACGATCCGCCCGGCGCACTCCAGCCCGGGGTAGGGCGAGGCGCCGGGCGGCGGGTTGTAGTTGCCCTGCCGCTGGAGCAGGTCGGCGCGGTTGACGGCGGTGGCCGCCACCTCGACCAGGACCTCGCCCTCGCCGGGCACCGGGTCGGGCACCTCCGCCCACACGAGTGCCTCGGGACCGCCGGGTACGGGAATCGTCATCGCATGCATGACCCGAACCTACTGCGCGTCATGGCGAGGAGCGGGCAAGGCCCGCGTCAGCCGGTCGACTTGATCACGATCACCCGGTCGGTGAGCTGGAGCACGGCGGCCTCGGGCTCGGTGTAGTTGAGCACCCGCCGGCCGCGGACCACCGCGACCACCAGGTCCTCGCAGGCGCGCGGGCTGTGCCCGGCCTCGGCCCGGGTGACGGGGCGCTCGACCACGTCCAGGCCGTTGCCGTAGGTGAGCAGGTCCTCCATCACCGCGCCGGCGTGTGGGCTGAGCATCGACAGGCCGAGCAGCCGCCCGGCCGAACTGGAGCTGGTGACGACGACGTCGGCGCCGCTCTGCCGCAGCAGCGGGGCGTTCTCGTCCTCCCGGACGGCCGCGACCACGGTGGCGCCCTTGTTCAGCTGGCGCGCCGTCAGCGTGACCAGGACGGCGGTGTCGTCCCGTTCCGGCGCGACCACGACCCGGGCGGCGGTGGGCACCTCGGCCCGCAGCAGCGTGTCGGTGCGGGTGGCGTCGCCGACCACGCCGACCAGCCCGTGCCGGGCGGCCTGGTCGATCACCTTGCGCTGCGGGTCGACGACGACGATCTCGTCCTTCTTCACGCCCTGCCCGAGCAGGGTGTCGACGGCGCTGCGGCCCTTGGTGCCGTACCCGATGACGACGGTGTGCTCGCGCACGGTGGACCTCCAGCGGTTCAACCGCCACTGCTGGCGGGTTCGTTCGGTGAGCACCTCCAGCGTGGTCCCGACCAGGATGATCAGGAACACCACGCGCAGCGGGGTGATCACGAAGATGTTGGTGAGCCGGGCGCCGTCGCTGTACGGGGTGATGTCGCCGTACCCGGTGGTGGACAGCGTCACGGTCGCGTAGTACGCCGCGTCCAGGAAGCTGACCCCGTCGCCCGCGTTGTCGTTGTAGCCGTCCCGGTCGACGTAGACGATCAGCGTCGTGGCGACCAGGACGGCGAGCGCCAGCAGCAGCCGGGAGCCGACCTGCCGGAGGGCCGGCGCGCTCCGCCGGGCGGGCAGCACGATCCCGGCGTCCGACAACGGCTCGGTCCCCGGGGCGGGCGCACCCCGCAGCCTGCTCATACGGCCACCTCCCCGCCGTCGTGGGACGCGCACGCCCCGGTGGGCCCGTTCACGGTGCCTCCAGCAGTTCGACGGGTTCGCCGGCCGCCGCGCCGCCGGGCGGGACCACGGCCAGCGCCTCGGCCCTGGCGAGGCCGCGCAGCATCGCGGGCCCGTCGAAGGCGAGCGGGACGACGCCGTCGGCGGTGTGCCGGACGGGCAGCAGCCGGGTGTCCGCCGGGTGCCCGGGCAGGCCGACGGCGGTGGGGGCGAGGGCCGGGGTGACGGCGGACCGCCCGCTGCGGGCGTGCAGCAGCGGCAGGGCGAGGGTGACCGTCCCGGCGACGGCGGCCAGCGGGTTGCCGGGCAGGCCCACCAGGTGCCGCCCGCCCGGAAGCCCACCCGGACCCCCGCCAAGGGCGGGGCCGGCCGACGGGGATGCGGCCGACGGGAGTTCGGCCAGCAGCATCGGGTGCCCGGGGCGAACGGCCACGCCGTCCACCAACAGCCGGGCCCCGGCCTCGGCGAGGGCCCGGTGCAGGAAGTCGACCGGGCCGGCCGCCGTTCCGCCGGTGGTGACCACGATGTCGGCGGTGGAGTGCCGCAGCGCGTCCCGGAGCAGCCCGAAGTCGTCCCGGACGGACCGCACTTCGGCCACCTCGGCACCGGCCGCCCGCAGCCAGGGCGGCAGCAGCGGCCCGAGCGCGTCCCGGACCAGGCCCGGACCGGGAACGCCCGAGGCGAGCAACTCATCGCCGAGGACGAGCAGTTCGACCACCGGGCGGCGACGCACCGCGAGCCGGTCGTGACCGCAGGCGGCGGCCAGGCCGAGCACGGCCGGGCCGACCGGGACGCCACCGGGCAGCAACGCCTCGCCGCGGCGGCACTCCTGGCCGCGCGGGCGGACGTCCTGACCGGTGGTCAGCGACTGGTGACCGCAGTCGTGCAGCAGCGTGCCGTCCGTGCGGCCGTGCTCACGGCGCAGGACGGCGGTGGCGCCGGGCGGCAGTTGGGCGCCGGTGGCGATCTCGACGGCGGCGCCGTCGGCCAGCGGCGCGGACGCGGCCCGACCGGCCAGCACCCGCCCGGCGACCCGCCAGGGGCCCGGCCCGGAGACCGCCCAACCGTCCATCGCGGAGGTGTCGAAGGCGGGCAGGTCGGTCAGCGCGGTGAGCGGCTCGGCGAGGGTGCGGCCGAGCGCCTCGGCGAGCGGCAGCCCGACCGCCGGCAGCGGGCGCAGCCCGGCCCGGCGGGCGGCCTCGCGGGCCTGCGCCCAGCTCAGTACGCCGGGACCGGTCGACGGGGCGGCCACGGTGGTCTGCCCGACGGCGCTCACGGCTCGCCCGGCCCGGCGGCGGCGCTCCAGCGCTCGGCGAGCGCGGCGGTCCGCCGGGCGGCCTCGGCCACGGCCTCCGGCCCGCCGCCCTGCTGGGCGGCCGCGTAGCCGATCAGAAAGGCGGTCAGCGGCGCGGCCGGGCGGGCCACCCCGTGCGCGACCACCCGGGCGAGGTCGAGCAGTCCCCGGACGTCGACGTCCAGGTCGATGCCCAGGTCGGCCCTGACCTCGGCGATCCAGTCTTCCAGCGTGCGCTCCATGCGCCCATGCTGCCTGATCGGCGGTTTCCCCGGAGCGTTCGCCCCGTGTGCGGCGCGCGTCGTTCCCGCGCCGACACCCGCGCGGGCCGTGAGCACGGACCACGGGGTGTCCCTACGACCGGTCGCGTTCCCGGGCCTGTTCGAGGTCCTCCCAGGTGTCGCAGTCGTAGGCGACGTTGTCGGTGTCGGCCACCAACTGCCGGGCCAGAGCGCCGGTGAGGCGGCGCAGCGGGAGGCCGGCCGGATCGCCGAGGGCGGTCAGCGCGGTGCGCAGCGGGGCGGTCCGGTAGGCGGCGGCGAGCGGCTGGTCGCGCCCGCCGGCGTCGACCAGGACGGCGGCGTCGACGGCCGGGCCCGCCTCGGCGAGGGCGGTGACCAGCCGGTCGACGGTCCGCCGGTCCAGGAACGGCAGGTCGGCGGCGAGCAGCAGCACGGTCGGCGCGGTGACCAGGTCGAGTCCGGCGGCGACGGCGGCGACCGGCCCGCCGCCCGGCGGCTGCTCCCTGGTCCAGCGGACGCCGGTGCGCGCGGTCGGCCGGCCGGGGCCGACCACGACGGTGGTGCGGGCGCCCGCGCAGGCGGCGAGCACCCGGTCGAGCAGGGTGGTCTCACCCACGGTCAGCCCGGGTTTGTCGGCCCCGCCGAGGCGACGGGCGGCCCCGCCGGCCGGGACGATCACGTCGTAGGGCGTCATGCGGCCAGTATCCGCCCTACCCGGCTCCGCCCGTCCCGCGCTCCGGGGACTTCCCGGGCTCCTCGGGCTCCTCGGGCTCCTCGACGGGCTCGTCCTCGACGATCTCCGCCTCGATGATGTCGTCCTCGACGATCTCCGCCTCGACGATCTCGCCCCCGCGCGCCGCCCGGGCGGTGTTGGCGGCGGCGCCCAGTTCCAGGATGGCCGGCAGCGTCAGCTCCCCGTACCGCTCGTTCATCGCGGTGACCAGTGCCTCCGGGTCGTGCGGGTGCTCGGCCAGCAGCCGGTCGAAGTCCTGGAGGTACTCGCCGGTGAAGGCGAGCACCCGGGCGGCGTCGTCGCCCTGGTCGGGTGCGCGGTGGCCGGCGATGACCCGGTCCACGCCGAGGTCGGCGATCCGGCCGAGGTTGTGGCCCCAGGTGGTGCGCTGGGCCGGGGTGGTGTCGGCGGTCCAGACGTGGGTGCCGTTGTAGGCGAAGTCCCCGGCGATCACCGTCCGGATGCTCGGCACGTGGACGACCGTCGAGTCGCCGCAGTCGCCCTGGCCGAGCAGCAGCACGGGGATGACCTGGCGGTCGAGCATGAGGGGCTGCGGCAGCAGCGGGGCGGGGATCAGCGGGTGGTCCGGGATGTCGTCGCCGTAGACCGGCTTCCACTGGGCGACCTTGGCGGCGGCGGTGCGCCGGATGCCGTCGACCACGGCGGGCGCGGCCAGCAGCCGGGCGTCGGGGAAGAGCCTCAGCACCTCCTCGGCGCCGAAGTAGTGGTCGGGGTGGTGGTGGGTGACGACGATGGCGAGCAGTCGGCGGCCCTTGCCGGCGACCCATTCGGCGAGTTCGCGACCGGCGCTGCGGGTGAGCTGGGCGTCGACCAGGATCGCGGTCCGCTCGCCGAGGATCAGGGTGGAGGTGGCGAAGAAGGCCGATTCGGGGCCGGTGAAGACGGCGACCTCCAGCGGGCGGGCGGGCCGCTCGGGGTCCGGGGCGGCGGCCTCGGCGGCCGTGCGCTCCGCGCCGGCGCCCTCCTCGGGCGGGGACGACGTCACTGGCTGCTCCCTCTGGTCGGCGGTCGGACTTCCTGCGCCCTACAGCATGGGAGTACCGGTGTCGGATTGCGCGGGAGGCGCGCCCGGCGGGGCGGGGCTTCCGGCTCAGGTCACATCGCGGTTCGAACGGCCGGCGCCCCGGCGTCGTGGGCGGCCCGCCCCAGGGCACGAACGCGCCCGGGGCCCGTCCGTTGTGACAACGGACGGGCCCCGGGCGGTCACGTCGTGGAGGTCAGCGCTTGGCCGCGCCGCGCAGGCGGGCCAGCCGGTCGGCGACGCCCCAGGCGGTCACCCGCCACAGCGCCTCGACCACGATGTTGCGGCTCATCTTGGACGCGCCCAGCTCGCGCTCGACGAAGGTGATCGGCACCTCGGCCACCTTGAACCCGGCCTTCACCGTGCGCCAGGCCAGGTCGACCTGGAAGCAGTACCCGGCCGAGGCCACCTCGTCCATGCCCAGGCCCAGCAGGGTCTCCTTGCGGAACGCCCGGTAGCCGCCGGTGACGTCCCGGATCGGCACGCCCAGCGCCAGCCGCGAGTAGGTCGAGCCGCCGCGGGAGAGCAGCAGGCGCGACTTCGGCCAGTTCACCACCCGGCCGCCCGGCACCCAGCGCGAGCCCAGCACCAGGTCGGCGCCGCGCAGCGCGCTCAGCAGCCGGTCCAGTTCCTCGGGCTGGTGCGAGCCGTCCGCGTCCATCTCGACCAGGACGTCGTAGCCGTTGTCGATGCCCCAGCGGAAGCCCGCGAGGTAGGCGGCGCCCAGGCCCTCCTTGCCCTTGCGGTGCATGACGTGCACGTTCGGGTCCTCGGCGGACAGCTTGTCGGCCAGTTCGCCGGTGCCGTCGGGGCTGTTGTCGTCGGCGACCAGCACGTGGGCCTCGGGGACCGCCGCCCGCACCCGGCCGACGATCCGCTCGACGTTCTCCGCCTCGTTGTAGGTCGGAATGATCACCAGGACCCTGCCGAGATCAGCAAAACTCTGCTGGTTCACGGTCACGTACAAACCTCTCGGCCGATGGCGGGGAGTGTCAGAACACCATCGCCCGCACTCTGGAACGCGGCTCCGCCGGCAGCCCGCCGACGGGGTGAACCACGGTGGAAACTGCTGTGCAGGGCGGAGACTACTGCGTCCTGGCATCCTACTACCGCGCCCGGGAACCACCGGTCCGGCCAGGGCACTCCCCTCCGGTACCCGCCGTTTCCTCGCGGGCGACACCGGTCGGCTAGGGTCGATGACCTTGCCCGTGCCCGGCCCCCGCACCGTCGGGCCCGTTGCCCCGACGATCCGGCACACCCGCCACCCAGCGAAGGAGTAGGACCGCGCGCATGGACAGGCTCATCAACACCGTCCGCCCGTACGCCTGGGGGTCGCTGACCGCCCTGCCCGAACTGCTCGGGCAGGAGCCGACCGGCGAACCGCAGGCCGAGCTGTGGATGGGCGCCCACCCCGGCGACCCGTCCCGGGCCGACCGGGGCGAGGGGCCCCGCCGGCTGGACGAGCTGATCGCGGCCGACCCCGAGGGCGAACTCGGCGCCGCGACCGTCGCCCGGTTCGGTCCGACCCTGCCGTTCCTGTTCAAGATCCTGACCGCGGGCATCCCGCTGTCCATCCAGGCCCACCCCACGATCGCCCAGGCCCGCGCCGGGTTCGCCGCCGAGAACGCCCTCGGCATCCCGCTGGACGCCCCCGAGCGGAGCTACCGCGACGCCAACCACAAGCCCGAGATGGTCTGCGCGCTGGGCGCCTTCGAGGGGCTCTGCGGCTTCCGGCGGCCCGCCGAGGCGGCCGGGCTGATGGCCGGACTCGCGGTGCCCGGGCTCGGCCCGCTGATCGACCTGCTGGCCGTCCAGGACGAGGCCGAGGCGCTGCGCGGCACGCTGGCCGCCGTCCTCACCATGGAGGGGAAGGCCGCCGAGGAGACCGTCCGGGAGACGGCCGAGGCCCTGGCCCGCACCGACCCGGCCGGCGACTACGGGCCGTACGCCCGGATCGCCGAGGACTTCCCGGAGGACCGCGGCCTGATCGCCGCCCTGCTGCTCAACCACTTCCGGCTCCGGGCCGGCGAGGCGCTCTACCTGGACGCCGGCGTGCCGCACGCCTACCTGGCGGGTGCCTGCGTCGAGCTCCAGGCCAACTCCGACAACGTGCTGCGGGCCGGCCTCACCCCCAAGCACATCGACGTGCCCGAGCTGCTGAAGGTCCTGGTCTTCGAGGCCGGCGCCCCCGAGGTGCTGCACCCCCGCCCGGTCGACGGCACCGCCGGCGAGGAGCTCTACCCCGTCCCGATCGACGAGTTCCGGCTCTCCCGCTTCGTCCTGGACGGCCGGGACCGCGAGATCGACGGCCGCGCCCCGCAGATCCTGCTCTGCACCGAGGGCACCGCCCGGCTCACCGCCGCCGACGGCGCCACCCTGGACCTCGCCCGCGGCCGGTCGGCCTTCCTCCCCGCCACCGGCGCCCCCACCCGGCTGTCCGGCACCGCCACGACCCTCTTCCGCGCCACCGTCACCGTCTGACGGCGCCCGGGGACCACGCACCGAGGGCTCGCCTCCCGGGTGGGAGGCGAGCCCTCGGTGGGTCCGTGCGGCGTCAGCCGACCCGTTGCCCCGGGCCGCCGGCGCCGACCTCGACCGGCACCTGTTCCTGGTCCTGGCCCCCGCCCTGGCCCTCGCCTTCGCCCTGGCCCTTCGCGCCGGGCTGAGCCGGAACAGCTCCGGCGGCCTCGCCGGTCGCGGGCGCCCCGATCGGCGCGGCGGCCGCCGGCTGCGGGACGCTGCCCGGCCAGCGGCGCTCGACCGCCTTGGCCACCTTGCGGCCCAGCTTCTGCACGGGCAGCTCCACCAGCCGGTACATCACCCAGCTCGCCAGCATGATCACGACGAGGTACTCGGCCGTCCAGATCAGCTTGCCGCCGGTCGTCGGCGGCACCTTGGGCACGTGCAGCAGCGGCTGGATGGTGTGCACCAGCGGGACGTGCAGCAGGTAGAGCGAGAAGCTGATCCCGCCGAGCCAGGTGAGCGGCTTCGGGAAGCGGCGCTTGCGCAGCGCCATGCCGATGCCGAACGTGATCCAGGCCCCGAGGTACGAGCCGGCCCAGGCCATCCAGCCGGACGTCCAGGTGTTCTGCTCCATGCCGTCGCGGTTGTACATCCAGGCGACGGCCACCCCCGCGACGAGCACGAAGCCGCAGCACAGGATCGCCTGGAGGCGGTCGATCTGGCGGTTCTCGGCCCGGTAGATCGCGGTGCCCGCGAACATCGTCGCGAAGATCATCAGGGTCTCGAACATCGGGGCCCGGCTGTTGTTGTACATCAGCACGAAGCCCAGCAGCCCGAGCGTGATCGCCCCGACCCGGGTCAGGTTCGGCCGACCGCTCAGCACGCAGGCGAAGCCGAACAGCACGATCAGGACGGAGCCCCAGACCAGGTTGCGGGTCGAGGTGATGTCGCTGGTCAGCGTGTGGGAGGCGATGGAGGTGCCGAAGAGCAGCGCCACGCCGGCGAAGCCGACCGCGATCGGGCCGCTGCGGCGGTGCTGGCCGACCGTGAAGAGCGCGGTGACCATGTAGTAGAAGACCATCTCGTAGCTGAGGGTCCACATGACGCCCAGGCCGTTCCAGACGCCCATGAAGTCCTGCAGCATGGTCGAGTTGGCGGCCACGTAGATCAGGTCGTGATCGGTGGCGAAGAGCGCGACCGAGCCGTCGCCCTTCGGGATGATGGCGAGCGCCACCGTGATACCGATGATCACCGGCGGCCAGAGCCGGAAGATCCGTCCGATCCAGAACGCCCGCACGTCCCCGCGGCGCTCCAGCGAGGCCGGGATGATGTAACCGCTGACCAGGAAGAACAGCATGACGCCGTAGAGGCCCAGGTCGGCGTGCCACCAGATGAAGGACGCCACCCCGTCCGGCAGCATCTTCAGGACGTCGAAGTGGTGGAGCGCCACCACCAGGGCGGCCACGCCGCGAAGTGCGTCGAGCCAGCCCAGCCGACTGGCCGATCCGCCCGCCCGAGCCTGCTTGCTTCCCCCGGCCCGGCGGGCGGACAGCTGTCGTATCGTTTTCACCGCACGGACAGTAGCTCATCGCACCGATGCGTTCGCCTCGGTGACGGTCGGACGAGGCCTCCCGATGCCCCCGGCCGCTCCCAGGTCCTGTCCGGCCTAGTCCCGGGTCATGTCGACGAAGCGCGAGTAGTGGCCCTGGAAGGCCACCGTGATGGTGGCGGTGGGGCCGTTACGGTGCTTGGCGACGATCAGGTCGGCCTCGCCGGCGCGCGGGGACTCCTTCTCGTAGGCGTCCTCGCGGTGGAGCAGGATGACCATGTCGGCGTCCTGCTCGATCGAGCCGGACTCGCGCAGGTCGGAGACCATCGGCCGCTTGTCGGTGCGCTGCTCGGGGCCACGGTTCAGCTGGGAGAGCGCGATGACCGGGACTTCCAGCTCCTTGGCCAGCAGCTTCAGGTTTCGCGACATGTCGGAGACCTCCTGCTGGCGGTTCTCCGCCCGGCGGGAGCCGCCGGACTGCATCAGCTGGAGGTAGTCGATGACGACCAGCTTGATGTCGTTGCGCTGCTTGAGCCGGCGGCACTTGGCCCGGATCTCCATCATCGACAGGTTCGGGGAGTCGTCGATGAACAGCGGCGCCTCGCTGACGTCGGGCATCCGGCGGGCGACGCGGGTCCAGTCGTCGTCCGTCATGTTCCCGGAGCGCATGTGGTGCAGCGCGACCCGGGCCTCGGCGGACAGCAGGCGCATGGCGATCTCGTTGCGGCCCATTTCGAGCGAGAAGATCACGCTCGGCAGCTTGTTCTGGATCGAGCAGGCGCGGGCGAAGTCCAGCGCCAGGGTCGACTTGCCCATCGCGGGGCGGGCCGCGATGACGATCATCTGGCCGGGGTGGAGGCCGTTGGTGAGCGCGTCGAAGTCGGCGAAGCCGGTCGGGACGCCGGACATCTGGCCGTTGCGGGAGCCGATCGCCTCGATCTCGTCGAGGGCGCCCTCCATGATGTCGGCGAGCGGCGCGTAGTCCTCGTTGGTGCGCTGCTCGGTGACGGCGTAGATCTCCGCCTGGGCGGCGTTGACGATCTCGTCGACGTCGCCCTCGGCCGCGTAGCCCATGCCGGCGATCCGGGTGCCGGCCTCGACCAGGCGGCGCAGGACGGCGCGCTCGTGGACGATCTGGGCGTAGTACTCGGCGTTGGCGGCGGTCGGGACGGAGTTGACCAGGGTGTGCAGGTAGGAGGCGCCGCCGACGCGCTGCAGCTCGCCGCGCTTGGTGAGCTCGCCGGCCACGGTGATCGGGTCGGCCGGCTCGCCGCGGGCGTACAGGTCGAGGATCGCGCCGTGGACCATCTCGTGCGCGGGCCGGTAGTAGTCGGCCGGCTTGAGCACCTCGACCACGTCGGCGATGGCGTCCTTGGAGAGCAGCATGCCGCCGAGGACGGACTGCTCGGCGGCGAGGTCCTGCGGGGGGACGCGCTCGAAGCCGTCCACGCCGCCCTGGCCCTCGTCGTCGCGGCGCTGCCAGCCGCCGCCACCGTTCTGCGAACCGTCGCGCTGGGAGCCGCTCCGGCCGCCCTTGCCGCCCTTCTGGAAGCCGCCCTCGCGACCGCCGCCGTCCCGGCCGCCGCCCTGGGCGGAGCGGCTGCGGGAGACCGGGAGCCGGTCGCCGGGCCCGTCGGGGAAGGACGCGTCGTCGAAGGCGCCGGCGGGGAAGGGGTCCTCGGCGGGCTGCCAGTCCTCCTCCGGCGGCGGGGCGTCGTGGTCGTCGTACTGGGGGCCGGTCACGCGTGTTCCCCGATCAGCGAGTGGTGCGAGTTGGAGCGGGCCTTGCCGGTGGCTGGGTGGAGCGGAGCCGCTCCTCTTTGTACGCCACGGCACCGACAAATCGGACGCCGGGGCGGGCGGGAGTGTCGGGCGGAGGGCCCACGCTAAGGCGCCGGGAGCCGTTCAGCCAAGGCGGTTATCCACAGGGGGTGTGGACGAGCGGCCCTGGGCTGTGGAGAAGTGCCGCAAAGCTGTGGACGCCCCTGTGGAAGGCCCTGTGGATAACCAGACCATCTGTCCACCGTCAACCTGTTGACCAGGTATTACCTCTTACCGGGCCTGTGCATGAGAAATTCTTCACACACAGCCGGACGCCCTCGGGCGCGGAGCGGGCCGGGCGCCTCGCTCAAGAATTCGAGTAATAGCCAACTGGCACTAGCAGTCATTACCTGTGGATGAGTAGCCTGGAGCCCATGACCGCGCCTCCCGCAGCCCCGACCCCCTCCAGACGCCGGCACGACCGGGAGATCCTCGCACTGGCCGTCCCGGCCTTCGGCGCGCTGGTCGCCGAGCCGCTGTTCCTGATGGCCGACTCGGCGATCGTCGGCCACCTCGGCACCCCGCAGCTGGCCGGGGTCGGCGTCGCCGCCGCCGCGCTGTCCACCGCGACCGGCGTGTTCGTCTTCCTCGCCTACGCCACCACCGCGGCGGTGGCCCGCCGGATCGGTGCCGGGGACCGCCGCGGCGCCGTCCAGCAGGGCGTCGACGGCATCTGGCTCGCCCTCGGCCTGGCCGTCCCGGTGGTGCTGCTCACCGTGCTGCTGGCCCCCTGGGCGGCCGACGTCCTGGGGGCCTCGGAGACCGCCGCCCCCTACGCCGTGACGTACCTGCGGATCAGCGCCCTGGGCATCCCCGCGATGCTCATGGTGATGGCCGCCACCGGCGTGCTGCGCGGCCTCCAGGACACCCGCACGCCGCTGCTGGTGGCGATCGCGGGCTTCGCCGCCAACATCGGCCTGAACGCCGGCCTGGTGTACGGCGCCGGGCTCGGGGTGGCCGGCTCGGCCTGGGGCACCGTGCTCGCGCAGACCGGGATGGCCGCCGTCTACCTGGTCGTGGTGGTGCGCGGGGCGCGGCGCGAGCACGCCTCGCTGCGGCCGGACGCGACCGGCATCCGGGCCAGTGCGAGGGCGGGCGGTCCGCTGCTGGTCCGGACGGTCAGCCTGCGCGCGGTGCTGATGATCGCCACCGCGGTGGCCGCCCGGCTGGGCGACGACCAGGTGGCCGCGCACCAGATCACCATGACGCTGTTCAGCTTCCTGGCCTTCGCCCTGGACGCCATCGCGATCGCCGGCCAGGCGATCATCGGCCGCTACCTGGGCGCCGAGGACGTCCCGGGCGCCAGGGCCGCCACCCGCCGGATGGTCGAGTGGGGCATCGGCTCGGGCGTGCTGCTGGGGCTGCTGGTGGTGGCCGCCCGCCCGCTGTACGTCCCGCTGTTCACGCCCGACCCGGCGGTGCAGGGGCAGTTGGACACCGCCCTGCTGCTGCTCGCGCTCAGCCAGCCGGTCGCCGGCCTGGTCTTCGTGCTGGACGGGGTGCTGATGGGAGCCGGGGACGGCCCCTACCTGGCCTGGGCGGCGATCGCGACCCTGGCGGTGTTCACCCCGGCGGCGATCGCGGTGCCGGCCACCGGCACCGGGCTGGCCGGGCTGTGGTGGGCGATGAATCTGTTCATGCTGGTCCGCGCGGCCTTCCTGGTGGGGCGGGCGCGCGGCGGCCGCTGGCTGGTCACCGGGGCCGTCCGGGGCTGACGGCGCCGGGGCCGGACGCACCGGAACACGACCGAGGGCCGGACTCCCGGAGGAGTCCGGCCCTCAGGCCACTGCTACGGAACTCAGGCAGCGACGACGGCGACGTCGAGGTTGGCCTGGACGTCGGCGTGCAGCTTGACCGAGACCTTGTGGGTGCCCACGGTCTTGATCGGCGAGGCGATCGCGACGGCGCGCTTGTCCACGGCCGGGCCGCCGGCGGCCTTGATGGCCTCCACGACGTCGGCCTGGGTCACCGAACCGAACAGACGGCCGGCGTCGCCCGAGCGAACGGCCAGCTTGACCTGGACGCCCTCGAGCTTGCCCTTGACCTCGTTGGCGGCCTCAAGGGTCTGGATCTCGTGGATCTTGCGGGCGCGACGGATCGCGTCGACGTCCTTCTGGCCGCCCTTGGTCCAGCGGATGGCGTAGCCACGCGGAACCAGGTAGTTGCGGGCGTAGCCGTCCTTGACCTCGACGACCTCGCCGGCGGAGCCGAGACCCGGCACCTCGTGCGTGAGGATGATCTTCATTACTTGGTCACCCTCTCTTAGCGCGCGGTGCTGGTGTAGGGCAGCAGCGCCATCTCACGGCTGTTCTTCACGGCCGTGGCGACGTCGCGCTGGTGCTGGGTGCAGTTGCCGGTGACCCGGCGGGCACGGATCTTGCCGCGGTCGGAGATGAACTTCCGCAGCAGGTTCGTGTCCTTGTAGTCAACGTAGTTGACCTTGTCCTTGCAGAAGACGCAAACCTTCTTCTTCGGCTTGCGAGCAGGCGGCTTCGCCATTGTGTGCTCCATTTGGGGTTCACGGCCCGGCCCGCGTCCTCAGGACGCCGGCGGCCGGGCCGCACGAAATCTGTCAGCTCTTAGAACGGGGGCTCTTCCGAGAAGCCGCCACCGGACGGGGCGCCCCAGCTGCCGCCGCCCTGCTGGCCGCCGGACGGAGTGCTGGACGCCCACGGGTCGTCGGAGGGGCCGGACTGGCCGCCGCCGCCGGAGTTTCCACCCCAGCTGCCGCCGCCCTGCTGGCCGCCACCGCCGCCCCAACCGCCCTGCTGGCCACCGCCGCCGCCCTGCTGGCCGCCGAAGCCGCCACCAGAACCGCCGGGGCCACCGGACCGGTTGGCCCGGGTGACCTTCGCGGTCGCCGAGCGCAGGCTCGGGCCGACCTCGTCGACCTCGACCTCGAAGACCGTCCGCTTCTCGCCTTCCTTGGTCTCGTAAGACCGCTGGCGCAGTCGGCCCTGCACGATGACGCGCATGCCGCGCTGCAGCGACTCGGCCACGTTCTCCGCCGGCTGCCGCCAGACGTTGCACGTGAGGAAGAGGCTCTCGCCGTCCTTCCACTCGTTCGTCTGACGGTCGAAGGTGCGGGGGGTGGACGCGATACGGAACTTCGCGACCGCCGCACCCGACGGGGTGAAGCGCAGCTCGGGGTCGTCGACGAGATTGCCGACGAGGGTGATGACGGTCTCGCCTGCCATGGTGGTGATGACCTCTCGGGAAGATGTCCGTTCACCGCTGTTTCACGTGAAACAGCGGACGCGAGCTACCCGAGACCCGAAGGCCTCAGAGGTGGCTCAGTGGGTGTCCGGGCGCAGGACCTTGGTCCGCAGAACCGACTCGCTCAGGCCCATCTGGCGGTCGAGCTCCTTGACGACCTCAGGCGTGGCCTTCAGGTCGATGACCGAGTAGATGCCCTCGGACTGCTTGTTGATCTCGTAAGCCAGACGGCGACGACCCCAGGTGTCGACCTTCTCCACCTTGCCGCCGGCGTTCCGGACGACGGTGAGGAAGTTCTCGATCAGGGGGGAGACAGCGCGCTCCTCGACCGAGGGGTCGAGGATGACCATCACCTCGTAGTGACGCATGGGTAACCCACCTCCTTTGGACTCAACGGCCACGGTCTCTCCGTGGCAGGAGGGTTGTGCAGCGTCGGCACCGGAGCAGTGACGACACCGGCCACCGTAGCGGCCGGGTCCGACAATCGGGCCCCGCTCACCCGACGGGGTGGTCGCCCGGAAGAGGGCGCAAGGGGGCACAACTACACCAGTGCAGACGGCACAGCCTACCCGCACCCGGACGGCCGAACAAAACGCATAGGGGTTGTGAGACCGACCCAACCGCCGCAATCTGGACGGAACGGGATTCCTGCCCGTTCGTCTCCACGCCAGGAGGTGGGACTCATGGCCCAGTCCGTCCACCGCATGCCCGCGCTCACACTGAACACCGACGGCCACCCGCACCCCCGCGAGAACGCCCTGGTGGGCCTCACCGCCGTGCTGGGCGTGATCGCCTTCACCACCTCGTTCTTCCACAACCTGCACCTGCTGACCTCGTGGACCGGTCTGTTCGGGATCATCACGGGGCTGCTCGGCATGTTCGTCTCGGTCACCACGGCCGAGCGCTTCGTGCTGATGATCACGCTCGGCGCCTCCGCCATCGGCTTCTACCTCGGCATCGCCCGGGGCGGCCTCTGGGGCTGAGCCGCCCCGGTCGCACCCGTTCCGGAACCCTCGGCGCCCCCGTGGCGTATCTGCAAGGAGACAGGTACGCGACGGGGGCGCCGTCGCGCCCGCAGCGGCGGGCGCCCGGGCCCCGGACGATAGGGTCAGCCCGAGAACCTGGGCCCACCGCAGCCCGACCGACGAGGAGCACCGAGCAATGAGCCTGCGCCTGAGGACGATCACCCGCGAGGAGCACCTCGCCTTCATCAGGAGCCGCGCCTCGGCCAGCCACATGCAGGTGCCGTCGTGGGGTGACGTGAAGGCCGAGTGGCGCTCGGAGTCGATCGGCTGGTTCGACGAGGCCAACCAGCTCGTCGGCGCCGGCCTGGTGCTCTACCGGCAGCTGCCCAAGCTCAAGCGCTACCTCGCCTACCTGCCCGAGGGCCCGGTCATCGACTGGTTCGACCGGGACCTCGACCGCTGGCTCTCCCCGATGCTCGCCCACCTCAAGTCCCAGGGCGCGTTCTCGGTCAAGATGGGCCCGCCGATCGTCATCCGCCGCTGGAACGCCCCCACCATCAAGGAGGCCATCGCCGGCAAGCAGGCCAAGCGCCTGCGCGACGTCGAGGCCGACTGGTACGAGGCGCGCGCCTTCGAGGTGGCCGACCGGCTGCGCAAGGCCGGCTGGCTGCAGGGCGAGGACGGCGGCGCCGGCTTCGGCGACGTCCAGCCCCGCTACGTCTTCCAGGTGCCGCTGGCCAACCGCTCGCTGGACGACATCCACAAGAACTTCAACCAGCTCTGGCGCCGTAACATCAAGAAGGCCGAGAAGAGCGGCGTCGAGGTGTACCAGGGCGGCTACGACGAGCTGCCGATCTTCCACCAGCTCTACCTGGTGACCGCCGAGCGCGACAAGTTCACCCCGCGCCCGCTGTCCTACTTCCAGCGGATGTGGAAGGCCCTCACCGCCGAGGACCAGAACCGGATGCGGCTCTACATCGCCTACCACGACGGCGAGCCGCTGGCCGCGACCACGATGCTGGTGGTCGGCGAGCACGTCTGGTACTCCTACGGCGCCTCGGCCAACCACAAGCGCGAGGTCAAGCCGTCCAACGCGATCCAGTGGCGGATGATGCGCGACTCCTACGCGCTCGGCGGCGGCGTCTACGACCTGCGCGGCATCAGCGACACCCTGGACGAGAACGACCACCTGTTCGGCCTGATCCAGTTCAAGGTCGGCACCGGCGGCCAGGCCGCCGAGTACCTCGGCGAGTGGGACTTCCCGCTCAACAAGCTGCTGCACAAGGCCCTCGACCTCTACATGTCCCGCCGCTGAGGAGGCTGACCCGATGACGCTGTCGCTCTACCTCGACACCGAACGCTGGCGCACCCACCAGCGCTCCGTCCTCGCCGAGTTCCCCGGCCTGGTGCCGGTCGCCAAGGGGAACGGCTACGGCCTGGGCAACCACCGGCTGGCCGAGGAGGCGACGCTGCTGGGCACCGGTGTGCTGGCCGTCGGCACCGCGTACGAGGCGGCCGACGCCGCCGAGTGGTACGGCGGCGAGCTGCTGGTGCTCACCCCGTACCGGGTCGGCGAGGAGGCCCTGCCGCTGCCGCACGCCCGGGTGATCCGGACGGTGGCGAACCTGGACGCGCTGCGGGCGCTGCACGGCACCCGGGTGGTGGTCGAGTGCATGACCTCCATGCGCCGCCACGGGGTGAGCGCCGCCGACCTCACGGCCGTCGCCGCCGAGCTGGACGGCGTCGCCTTCGAGGGCCTGGCGCTGCACCTGCCGATGGACCGGCCGGACGGCTCCAGCCCGACCGAGGAGGTCGTCCACTGGGTGGACACCGCCCGGGCGGCCGGGGTGCCGGTGCACACCGTGTACGTCAGCCACCTCGGCGCGGCCGGCATGGAGCAGCTGGCCCAGCGCTACCCGGACATCGTCTTCCGGGCCCGGATCGGCACCCGGCTCTGGCTGGGCGACCACGGCGCGCTGGAGGTCCGGGCCACGGTGCTGGACGTCACCCCGGTGAAGAAGGGCGACCGCTACGGCTACCGCCAGCACCCCGCGCCGGCCGACGGCCACATCGTGGTGGTGGCCGGCGGCACCGCGCACGGCATCGGCCTGGAGGCGCCGAAGTACGTGCAGACCATGGCCTCCCGGGCCAAGGGCATCGCCCGGGCCGGCCTGGCGACCGTCAACAAGACCAAATCGCCGTTCCACTGGGCCGGCAAGCAGCTCTGGTTCGCCGAGCCGCCGCACATGCAGGTCTCGCTGCTGTTCCTGGACGGCGAGACCAAGCCCCCCGCGATCGGCGAGGAGCTCGGCCTCCAGGTCCGGCACACCACCACGCACTTCGACCGCGTGGTGGACCGCTAGGGCGTGCGAAGCGCCTGAGAGCGGCTACGCCTTCTCGGCCGGCTCCGGCAGTCCTGGCTCGTCCAGCCACTGCTCGGAGCCGGCCGGCGCGTATCCGGCGTAGCTCTCCTCCTCGCGCAGCGTCCGGGCGGTGCCGAGCACGAACACGTCCGGGGCCCGGTCGAGCACCCCGCCCGACGGGTCGTCGCTGCCGTCCCAGCGCACCGGGTCGCGGTCCGGCTGCAGGGCGTCGCGGACCACCATGACCACCAGGTAGAGCGTGCCCAGCAGGTGCAGCACGACCGCGAAGTGGTACCAGGCCTCGCCGATCCCGTGCTGCTTGGGCCCGGTGACGAAGCCCAGGTGGGACCAGATGCCCAGGGTGTACAGCACCTCGCAGGCCTGCCAGATCAGGAAGTCCCGCCAGCGCGGCCGGGCCAGCACCGCGAGCGGCAGCAGCCAGAGCGCGTACTGCGGCGAGTACACCTTGTTGACCAGCACGAACAGGGCGACCACCAGGAATGCCAGCTGCGCGAAGCGCGGGCGGCGGGGCGCCGAGAAGCCGAGCCACGCTATGGCCAGGCAGCCGAGGACCATCAGCACACCGATGTAGACGTCGAGGTCGGCCAGCCCCGTACCCCGGCTCTGCATCAGGATCAGCCAGAACGAGCCGTAGTCCTCGGCGCGGTGCTTGCTGAACACGTAGAAGGTCGACCAGCCCTGCCAGTTGGCCGCCATGATCGGCAGGTTGACCAGCAGCCAGGAGCCGGCCGCGCCGGCCAGCATCACCCGGAACTCGCGCCACTTCCCGGCTCGCCAGCAGAGCACCAGCAGGGGGCCGATCAGCAGCACCGGGTAGAGCTTGGCCGCAGTGGCCAGGCCGATGAAGACACCCGCCCAGCCGGGCCGGGAGCCGGACCACCAGGCCATCGCCACGGCGGCCAGCGCGACCGCGAGGAGGTCCCAGTTGACCGTGCCGTTCAGCAGCAGGACGGGCGCGAGCGCGAACAGCAGGGCGTCCCAGGGGCGGCGGCGGTGGGTGCGCGAGAGCGCCACCACGGCGACCACCGCGCAGGCCATCAGCAGCCCCGCGTTGATCGCCCAGAACCACCGCTCCTGGTCCTGCGCGGTGCCGGCGCCGGGCGTCAGCCAGGCCGCGACCTGCATGAACAGGCCGGTCAGCACCGGGTATTCGAGGTACTGCAGATCCCCCGAGGTGCCCGGGATGCGGTCCACGTACGGGTGCAGCCCGGCCGAGAAGCCGCGGCCGGAGAACAGGTGCGGGATGTCGCTGTAGCAGGCGTGGATGTACTGCGGCGAACCCGGCTGGAACCAGGCCTGGTTGTAGCAGGGCGCCTTCTGCACCATGCCGAGCACCGAGATCACGATCACCGCCAGCGCCAGGAAGCGCGCCGGGATCCACCAGGAGACGCCCAGCAGCGCCCGGCGGCCCGGCGGGCCGCCGATCACCTCGCTGCCGGCCGCCGCCACCGGGTCCTCGTCGGCCGGGACGACCACGGTGTTGACCGGCGGCGCGGCCGTGGCGACGGCCGGCCCGACCGGTCCTGCGGCGTCGCCGGGCCCGACCGGCCCTGCGGATTCGTCACGATCGCTCGACGTCATGCCGGACATCCTGCCGCACCGGCCCCACCAGGACGAGGAGGACCCCGCAACGGGCCCGGCCTCCGTCGCCCGGCGGCACGGCGAATCATGACGAAACGGCGGTGGCGGCCCTCCGGAGAGGGCCGCCACCGCCGTTCGGTTCATCCGCTCAGCGGGTGGTGGTCAGGGCAGCAGCGCGTTCTGCCCACCGCCACCGCCGGTCGAGGACGGGGTCGGCGGCTTGCCGGTCGGCTTGCTGCTCGTCGGCGGGGGGTCCGTCGGCGGCGCCGTGGGCGGGGGCGTGGTGCAGACGAGGAGGCCGCAGCTGCTCGTCGGACCGGGGTTGGTCTTGGTGTGCGACGGCGTCTGGCTCGGCTGCGTGCCCGGGCAGTCCACGCCCGGGACACAGCCCGGGCCCTGGCTGGACACGGGCGGCTGCGGCTGGTTGTTGGTCGGCGGCGGCTGGTTGTTGGCCGGCTGGGTCGCGGGCGGGGCCGACGGGGTTTCGCTCGTCGTCGGCGTGGGCGTCATGCTCGGCGAGACCGGGGCGCCGGAGGAGTCCACTTCGGTGCCGACCGGCTGCGGGGCCGGGAAGTCCACCTTCTTCTCGTTGGCCAGCGCGGCCTTCATGTACCGGGTGAAGACGTCGGTCGGGATGTCACCACCGTGGATGGACTCCTTGCCGCCGGTGCCGTTGAGCGACAGCCGCTCGTGCTTGCTCGGGTCCTCGCGCCACATCGCGACGCTGGTCACCAGCTGCGGGGTGTAGCCGACCCACCAGGCCGACTTGTTCTGGTCGGTGGTACCGGTCTTGCCGGCCACCGGGCGGCCCAGCTCCTTGGCCTTGAAACCGGTACCGTTCTTCACCACGTTCACCAGCACGTCGGTGACGTTGTCCGCGACGGCCGGCTCCAGGGCGACCTTGGAGTCCTTCTTGCCGAAGCCGGGGCGCTCGGTGCCGTTCACCTCGACCTTGGTGACCGAGTAGGGCTCGGCCTCCTTGCCGCTGGCGGCCAGGGTGCCGTAGGCGGTGGCCATCCGGATCGGGCTGATGGTGGAGGTGCCGAGGGCGAAGGTCGGGGTCTTCGGGTCGGCGAAGCTCTCCTTCCGGACGCCCATCTGCTCGGCGATGTTGGCCACGTTCTGACCGCCGACGTCCTGGTTGAGCTGGACGAAGGGCACGTTGTAGGAGTTCTGCATGGCCGCCCGCAGCGAGACGTAGCCGCGCTTGCCGGAGTCCTCGTTCTTCTGCCGGTAGGGCTTGCCGTCGTCGCCGATCACCAACGAGCCGTCCGGCTTGCGGATCTCGGACATGTCGTCGGACAGGTAGCGGCTGTCGGCGTTGATCCGCTTCGGCTTGCCCTTGTCGTCGGTGGCCGTCTGGACGCCGATCTGCATGGCGGTCGCCAGCACGAAGGGCTTGAAGGTCGAGCCGACCTGGACGCCGATGGCGTCGGCGTTGTTGTCGAAGTGGCCGTTCTCCACGCCGTCGCCGCCGTAGAGGGCGACGATCGCGCCGTCGCCGGGGCGGATGCTGGCGGAGCCGAACTGGATGAAGGTGTCGTTGTTGGGGCGCTTCTGGGCGTTGAGGTTCTCGCCCTTGACGTCGTCGACGGCCTTCTTCAGGGCGTCGACCTTGTCCTTCTCGAAGGTGGTGTAGACCTTCAGGCCGCCCTTGTCGATCACCTGCTGGGTGATCGTCTTGTCGGTGGCCATCAGGTACTTGTTGGCGGTGTCGACCAGGTAGCTGACCTCACCGTTCATGCTGGAGTTGGGCTTCACCGGAATCGGGTCGGGGAACGTGGCGCACTTGGCGCGCTCCTCCGGGGTGATGGCCTTGGTCTTCACCATGTTCTCGAGGATCCAGGCCCACCGCCCCTGCGCCCGCTCCTTGTTCTCCGGCTTCGTCGGGTCGTAGTACGACGCGCCCTTCAACAGGCCGGCCAGCATGGCGCTCTGGCAGAGGTCGAGGTCCTTGGCGTCGACCCCGTAGTAGGCCTGTGCGGCGGCCTGGGCGCCGTTCGAGCCGCGGCCGAACCAGCTGGTGTTCAGGTACCCCTTGAGGATGTCCGGCTTCTGCATCTTCTGATTGATCTTCAGCGTGATGAAGAACTCCTTCAGCTTGCGGCTGAGGGTCTGCTCCTGGCTGAGGTACGCGTTCTTGACGTACTGCTGGGTGATCGTCGAGGCGCCCTGGGTCTCGCCGCCCTTGGCCATGTTGTAGACGGCGCGGAGCATGCCCTTGGGGTCGATGCCGCTGTCCTCGCGGAAGGTCTGGTTCTCCGCCGCGATCACGGCGTTCTGCAGGTTGGGGCTGATGTCGGAGAGCTCGACGATCTGACGGTTCGTCTCGCCCTTGCGGGTCATCTCCGAGCCGTCGGCCCAGTAGTAGATCGTGTTCTGGTCCTTCATCAGCTCTTTGAGCGTCGGGATCTCGGTGGTCTGGTAGAGGTAGAACACCCCGCCCACGCAGGTGGCGAAGAAGATCAGGAAGCCGCTCAGCCACTGCCGCCAGGACGGCAGCCAGCGCCGGACGCCGGTCTTGCCGAAGCGCGGGTAGTCGATGAACCGCTTCTTGCCGGGGCCTGCGGCGGCGGCCGCGGACGCGGTGGCGGCGGCAGCACCGCGCCGGCCGCCCTTGCCGCCCTTCTGGGCGGCCTTGCGCATCTCGGCGCGGCCCATCCGGGGTTGCTGAGCGGTCTCCCGTTCGCCCGGGGGGCGCCGGCGGCCGATGCCGTCCGAGCTCACCTCGTCCCGGCCGGGTCCGCCCTGACGGCCACCACCACCCGGGGGCTGCTGCCCGTCACCGCCCGGGCTGGGCGTCCTTCGCCGTCGTTCACTCATGTTGCAGCCACTCCTCGCCAGGCGGTTCCAGCCTGAAGGCAGGGTTCACGTCCGATGCCCGCCAACCGCCCTAACCCCGGAGGTGGTCCTCGTGCACACGCGACAGCGTACGCAGCCGGGAATCCCAACTAATCGGGCATCAGTCCCCAATGACCGCAAAACGGCAGCAGATCATTACACGCCCGTTGCCAATCACTCCTGCGCGTCGGCTTGTGATCACCTTCACGCGTGCCCCCCTTGCCCGTTCCGAGGACCCGGTTTAGTGTTCTCGATATATCGAGCCGATACATCGACGCGGCATACCGCCCGATGCAGCGGCCGGATCAACGGCCGAGAGGAAGGAGGACGACGGCAATGGGCAGGCGCTCAGGAGTGCTGGAGTTCGCCGTTCTCGGTCTGCTCCACGACGCCCCGATGCACGGCTACGAGCTGCGCAAGCGGCTCAACGTCCTGCTCGGAACGTTGCGGGCGTTCTCGTACGGAACGCTCTACCCGTGCCTGAAGAGCCTGGTCGCCCAGGGTTTCCTGGTCGAGGACAACCCGGACGTCGAGTACGTCCCGGCCACCGCGCTCAACGGCAAGCGGTCCAAGACCGTCTACCGGCTCTCCCCCGAAGGCAAGCAGCGCTTCGAGGAGCTGCTCGCCGACTCCGGGCCCGACGCCTGGGAGGACGAGCACTTCGGCGTCCACTTCGCGTTCTTCGGCCAGACCGACCGGGCCGTACGGATGCGCGTCCTGGAAGGGCGCCGCAGCCGGCTGGAGGAGCGACTGGAGAAGATGCGCAACTCGCTGGCCCGGGCCCGCGAGCGGTTCGACGACTACACCGTCGAGCTGCAGCGGCACGGACTGGAGTCGGTGGAGCGCGAGGTCCGGTGGCTCAACGAGCTGATCGAGACCGAGCGGGCCAACCGCACCGGCCGGACCGGGCCCGCGACCGGCGGCAACACCACCGCCGTACCCCACAAGACTTCGGACGGCCGTGACCAGGAGGAAGGGTCCCAGGACCCGCCCGGGCCACCGTACGACCGCCCGGGGCGCTCCGCCCAGGAGCGCTGACACCGCGTCAGCCCTGTGCCGCGCGGCAGGAGTGGGCGCCTCGCGCCCGTACAAGCAGTCATCGAAGAAGCAGGACGAGTGCCGTCGACCCCGGCGGCCCTCATGAGATCACAGGGAGCAACCGGAATGGGTTCGGTTCGCGTAGCCATCGTGGGCGTGGGCAACTGCGCCGCGTCGCTGGTGCAGGGTGTCGAGTACTACAAGGACGCCGACCCGGCCGGCAAGGTCCCCGGGCTGATGCACGTCCAGTTCGGTGAGTACCACGTCCGCGACGTGGAGTTCGTCGCCGCGTTCGACGTCGACGCCAAGAAGGTCGGCTTCGACCTGGCCGACGCCATCGGCAGCAGCGAGAACAACACCATCAAGATCTGCGACGTGCCGCCGACCGGCGTCACCGTCCAGCGCGGCCACACCCTCGACGGCCTGGGCAAGTACTACCGGGAGACCATCGAGGAGTCCGACGAGACCCCGGTCGACGTCGTCCAGGTCCTCAAGGACCAGCAGGTCGACGTCCTGGTCTGCTACCTGCCCGTCGGTTCCGAGGCCGCCGCCAAGTTCTACGCCCAGTGCGCCATCGACGCCAAGGTCGCCTTCGTGAACGCCCTGCCGGTGTTCATCGCGGGCACCAAGGAGTGGGCGGACAAGTTCACCGAGGCCGGCGTGCCGATCGTCGGTGACGACATCAAGTCCCAGGTCGGCGCCACCATCACGCACCGCGTGATGGCCAAGCTGTTCGAGGACCGCGGTGTCATCCTCGAGCGCACCATGCAGCTGAACGTCGGCGGCAACATGGACTTCAAGAACATGCTCGAGCGCGAGCGCCTGGAGTCCAAGAAGATCTCCAAGACCCAGGCCGTCACCTCGCAGATCCGCGACCGCGAGCTGGGCGCCGACAACGTCCACATCGGCCCGTCGGACTACGTGGCCTGGCTGGACGACCGCAAGTGGGCGTACGTCCGCCTCGAGGGTCGCGCGTTCGGCAACGTCCCGCTGAACCTGGAGTACAAGCTCGAGGTCTGGGACTCCCCGAACTCCGCCGGTGTCATCATCGACGCCGTGCGCGCCGCGAAGATCGCCAAGGACCGCGGCATCGGCGGCCCGATCCTGTCGGCCTCCTCGTACTTCATGAAGTCCCCGCCGGTGCAGTACTTCGACGACGAGGCCAAGGAGAACGTCGAGAAGTTCATCCGCGGCGAGGTCGAACGCTGAGGTAGCGCGCCGGAGCCGGCGGCGGGTGACCGCCGCCGGCCGCGCCGGAGGGCCCACGATCATCGGATCGTGGGCCCTCCACCGTTTCTCGACGAATGTTTCACGTGAAACAGCGGCCGGTTCCATGGCACTCTGGGCGGGTGGCGATCACCGAGAACGGCAGCACCCACCAGTCCGCACACCGTGCCACGCTTCTCGGTCTGCTCCGCGGCCGGGACTTCCGGCGGCTGCTGACCGCCCGGGTGCTCTCCCAGCTCTCGGACGGCGTCTTCCAGGTCTCGCTCGCCGCCTACGTCGTGTTCTCCCCGGAGAAGCAGTCCTCCCCCGCCGACATCGCCTCGGTGCTGGCCGTGATGCTGCTGCCGTTCTCCGTGATCGGCCCGTTCGCCGGGGTGCTGCTGGACCGCTGGCGCCGCCGCCAGGTGCTCTACTACGGCAACCTGGCCCGCTTCGGGCTCGGCCTCGTCACCGGCGCCCTGCTCCTGGCGGAGGCGCCGACCTGGCTGTTCTTCGCCTCGGCGCTGCTGGTCACCGCGCTCAACCGGTTCATCCTGGCCGGCCTGTCCGCCGCCCTGCCCCGGGTGGTCGAGCAGGACCAGCTGGTCACCGCCAACGCGCTCTCGCCCACGCTGGGCACCGTCGCCGCCGCCTCCGGCGGAGGGGTCGGCTTCCTGCTGCACCAGGTGATGACCCCCGGGCCGAAGGCCGACGCCGCGCTGGTCACGGTGGCCGCCCTGCTCTACCTGTCGGCCGCGCTGGCCGCCCGCCGGATGGACCGCGACCTGCTCGGCCCGGAGAAGCACGGCGACCGCCCGGCACTCGGCCAGGCGCTGGTCCGGGCCGCCGTCGAACTCGGCGCCGCCGTACGCCACTTGGTGCGGGACTGCCGGCCCGCCGTGCACGCGCTGGCCGCCGTCACCGCGGCCCGGTTCTGCTACGGCGTGCTGATCGTGGTCGTGGTGATGCTCGCCCGGTACACCTTCAACGACCCGGCCGACAGCGCGGCCGGACTGGTCACGCTCGGCCAGGCGGTCGGCCTGTCCGCCGCCGGGTTCTTCGTCGCCGCGGTGATCAGCCCCTGGTGCACCCGGCGGCTCGGCCTGGCCGGCTGGATGACGGTCTGCCTGGCGGCCCCGGTGCTCTTCGTCCCGGCGCTCGGCCTGAGCTTCACCCTGCTGCCCTGCCTGATCGCGGCGCTGCTGCTCGGGGTGGTCACCCAGGGCACCAAGATCTGCGCCGACACCGTCGTCCAGGAGTCGGTCGAGGACGAGTACCGCGGCCGGGTCTTCGCGATCTACGACGTGTTGTTCAACGTCGCCTTCGTGACCGCCGCCCTGGTCACGGCGCTGGTGCTGCCGCTCTCCGGCCGCTCGGTCGTGGTGGTCGTCGGGGTCGCCGCGGTGTACGGGCTCGCCGCGCTCCTCTACCTGCGCTCCGCCCGGCGGTACGGGCCGCTCCCCGGCGACCAGGCCTCCTGAAGGCCCTCGGCCCCTCGGAACGGGGGCGTCCGACCGAGTCGCTAAGGTACGTCAGACCTGTCGGAGCGACAGCACTCGGCCTCGGGGGACGAACTGATGAGCACACCGCCCGGCCCGTACGGGCCACCTCCGCCGTACGGGCCGCCCCCGCAGCCGGCCCCGCCGTACGGGCAGGTGCCGTACATCCCGTCGCAGCCCCAGCCCGGGCCCCCGGGCTTCGGACCGCCGCAACCCGGGCCGCCCCAGCCCGCACCGCCCGGCTTCGGACCGCCCCCGGCCTACGGCCAGCAGCCGCCCGCCGGCCCGTACGGCTACCCGCCGGTCGCCCCGGCCGCCGAGGCACCCCCCGCGAAGCGCGGCGTCAAGGCGAAGCTGCGGATCGTCGGCGTGGTCGGCGGCTGCCTCGCGCTGGCCGTCGGCTACTTCGTCAGCGGGCCGAGCGTCAGCAGCGCCAAGCCCGGCGACTGCGTCCGGGTGAGCGGCACGCGCGATGTCGAGATCGTCAAGTGCACTGACGCCAAAGCGAATTACCGGGTCCTGTCGACGTTCGGCGACACCACCGACGTGAACCGCTGCCGGCAGACTCCGCAGACCACCAGCGCCGTCTCGGGCAAGAGTGGACGCCGCTGGAACAAGAAGCGGTACGTGCTCTGCCTCGGCCCGATGACCCCGGCCGGAGCCCCGCTGCCGGGGAAGGCCTGACCTCTCCACCACCACCGCATCCCGGGGGATCTCTTGTCCGTTCCGCCGCCCCAACTGCCGTACGGCGCCCCGCCGCCCGACGACGGCAACCCGTACGCCACCGACAACCCCTACGCCCGGCCGACCCCGCCCCCGCCGCCGGGCCCGCCGCCCGGCTACGGCTACCCGGCCGCCCCGCCGCCGCCCGACCAGCCGTACGGCCACCCCCCGCAGCCCGCGCCCGGCTACGGGTACGGGTACGGGTACGGGTACCCGCCGCCGGCGCCGCAGGGCGGTCCCGCCTGCCGCTTCTGCGGCGGCTTCCCGGCCGTGGACGCCACCGTCCGCGGCCACCAGGGCCTGGTCCTGGCCTACCGGATGCTGCGGATGCCGGGCCCGTTCTGCCGCACCTGCGGGACGGCGACGGTGCGCGACCTGTCCGCCCGCACCCTGGTCCAGGGCTGGTGGAGCCCGGCGTCGGTGCTGCTGGCGCCGATCACCCTGCTGCTGAACCTCGCCGCCAACGGCAAGGTCAAGCGGCTGCCGCCGCCCGTCCCGGGCAGCCACGGCCCCCAGCTCGACCCCGGCGTCCCGCTGGGCCGGCGGCCGCACGCGCTGATGCTGCTGCTGCCGCTCTCGGTGGTCGTCACGCTCGTCCTGGCCGCCACCGGGGTGCTCGGCCCGAAGGACGACGGCCCGGCCGCGCCGATCGCGGTACCGACGGTGGCGGTGCCCCCGGTGACCACCTTCTCGGCGCCGCCGCTGCCGACCCACGCGCCGCGGCCGTTCCCCTCGCCGACGTTCAGCCTGCCGCCGGTGCCCACCATCACGCTGCCGCCGCCGACCGCCCCCAGCACCGCGGCCGACAGCATCGACCGGGCCAACCCCGGCGACTGCCTGCGCAACGAGAACGGCACCGGCGCGACCCACGACGCCAACCCGAAGATCACCATGCTGCCCTGCGGCGACTCCCGCGCCCAGTACAAGGTGGTCTTCAAGTACCTGGCCACGTCCGACGAGAAGGTCTGCGAGAAGCAGCCGAAGTCGGACAGCACCTACACCCGCACCTACTCCAACCTGCCGGCCCTCGACTACGTGCTCTGCCTGCAGAGCCTGCACGGCTGACCCGGCACGCCCGAGGGGTGGTCCCGGCCGACGCCGGGACCACCCCTCGCGGCGTCGCTCAGCCCTGCTGCTCGGCCCACCAGGCCCGCAGCGCGGCCACCGCCTCGTCGTGCTCCAGCGGGCCGTGCTCCAGCCGGAGTTCGAGCATGTGCTTGTACGCCTTGCCGACCTGCGGGCCGGGCTTGAGCCCGAGCAGCTCCATGATCTGGTTGCCGTCCAGCGCCGGGCGGACGGCGTCCAGCTCCTCCTGGGCCTTCAGCTCGGTGATCCGCTGCTCCAGGCCGTCGTAGGTGCGCGACAGCGCCGCCGCCTTCTTGCGGTTGCGGGTGGTGCAGTCGGAGCGGGTGAGCTTGTGCAGGCGCTCCAGCAGCGGTCCGGCGTCGGTGACGTAGCGGCGCACCGCGGAGTCCGTCCACTCGCCGCCGCCGTAGCCGTGGAAGCGCAGGTGCAGCTCGACCAGCTGCGAGACGTCCTCGGTGAGCTCCTTGGAGTACTTGAGCTCGCGCATCCGCTTGCGGGTCATCTTGGCGCCGACCACCTCGTGGTGGTGGAAGGAGACCCGGCCGTCGGACTCGAAGCGGCGGGTGCGCGGCTTGCCGATGTCGTGCAGCAGCGCGGCCAGCCGCAGGGTGAGGTCCGGGCCGTCCTGCTCCAGGTCGACGGCCTGTTCCAGGACGGTCAGCGAGTGCTCGTAGACGTCCTTGTGCCGGTGGTGCTCGTCGCGCTCCAGCCGGAGTGCGGGCAGTTCGGGCAGCACGTGGTCGGCGAGGCCGGTGTCGACCAGCAGCCGCAGGCCCTTCACCGGGTGCTTGGCCAGCAGCAGCTTGTTCAGCTCGGCCTGGACGCGCTCGGCGGACACGATGGTGATCCGCTCGGCCATCGCGGTCATCGCGGCGACGACCTCGGGGGCCGGCTCGAAGTCGAGCTGGGCGGCGAAGCGGGCGGCGCGCATCATCCGCAGCGGGTCGTCGGAGAAGGACTCCTCGGGGGTCGCGGGGGTGCGCAGCACCCGGGCCTCCAGGTCCTCCAGGCCGTGGTGCGGGTCGACGAAGCCGCGGCCGGGCAGGTCGACGGCCATCGCGTTGACGGTGAAGTCCCGGCGGACCAGGTCCTGCTCGATGGTGTCGCCGTAGGTGACCTCGGGCTTGCGGGAGGTCCGGTCGTACGCCTCGGAGCGGTAGGTGGTGATCTCGATCAGGAAGGAGCCCTCGGGGGTGTCCTTGCGGGCGCCGACCGTGCCGAAGGCGATGCCGACGTCCCAGACCGCGTCCGCCCAGCCCTTGACCAGCCTGAGCACCTGCTGCGGGCGGGCGTCGGTGGTGAAGTCCAGGTCGTTGCCGAGCCGGCCGAGCAGGGCGTCCCGCACCGAACCGCCGACCAGGGCCAGCCGGTGGCCGGCCGCCTCGAACCGACGGGCGATCTCGTCGGCCACCGGCGACACCCGCAGCAGCTCTTGCAGCCCCAGGGTCTGGGCCTCGCTCAGGCCTGGGACGGCCTGGACGGCGGTGCTGGAACGGTCGAGGTGCGCGGTGGACTCATTGGCAGTGGACACGGCTCACAAGAGTACGTGGCCCGACAGGTCAACCGCCCGCGCGTTTTGGGCGTCTCACCCCGAGGCCCGCAACACTGCACCACGGGCTGCATCGTTACCATGCCGGTGGACGAGTCTCGGGCACCGGACAGGGGATGCGGTGTCGCGTGCCGCCGTGGTCGGCGGAGCTCCCGCGGCACCAGCGCGGCGAACAGCGTCAAGCGAAGAACGTCAAGCGAACAGCATCAGCAGCGAGCGATCGAGAACGGCGAGGGCGGAACGAGTGAGTGAGCCGGCACGGCACTCGGGCCTGGGGGCGGAACCACGGCCCGGAAGGACCGAACGCCCCGTCGAAGGGCACCGTACGGGGCGGCGCGCGGAACGGGCGGCACGCCGCCTCGCCGCCGCCTGCGGGGCCGCCCTGGCCCTGTTCTCGGCGGTCGCCCCGGCCGCGGCGCTACCCGCCGGGGGCGGCATCCGGCCGACCGCCGACAACGGCGTCTCGGCCGAGTACCCGGTGGAGATGACCATCGAGACGGTGGCACCCCAGGTGGCCAGCCCGAACGGCATCGTGAAGATCACCGGGCACGTCACCAACACCGGCAAGGCCGCGGTCAAGAACGCCCACGCGGCCGTCCGCAAGCCGCTGTCCAGCAAGCCGCTGCAGCGGCGCAGCGACCTGTCCCTGGTGGCCACCCGCAGCGGCCCGAGCAGCTACGACGGCGTGGAGCTGGACAGCCCGCAGTACGCCCTGCCCGAGCTGGGACCGGGCCAGAACCAGCCCTACACCCTGAGCGTCTCGGTGAGCGACCTCGGGCTGTCCGACAGCGGCGTCTACGAGCTCGCGGTGGACGCCTGGGGCTCGACCGCCGACAACCAGCGCGACCGGCCGCTGGGCATCGCCCGGACCTTCCTGCCGTACAACCCGGGCGGCGCCGAGGCGCAGCCCGGCAAGGTCACCACGCTCTGGCCGCTGGTGCACGCGCCGGTGCTGGCCGCGCAGACCTACTCCGACAACGACCAGCCCGTCCCCGTCCTGCGCGACGACAGCCTGACCGCCGAGTTCTCCCCGGGCGGCCGGCTGTACGAGCTGGTGGACACCGGGGCCAAGATGACCGGGCTGACCTGGGTGGTCGACCCGGACCTGCTGGACACCGCGTTCGCGATGACCAGGCCGTACCGGGTGCAGAAGCCGGGCCAGGACGTCGGCAAGCCGGCCAAGGACGACAACACCGTCCCCGGCACCGGCCAGGCCGCCGCCACGGCCTGGCTGGACAAGCTGCGGGCCGCCGTCGCCAAGCCGGGCGGCCAGGTGGTGTCACTGCCCTACGCCGACCCGGACCTCGCCTCGATCGCGCACAACGGCGCCGACCTGACCGGGATGGCCACCGCCCTGGGCAAGGCGGCCACCGCCGGCCGGCTCACCGTCGAGGGGCGGCTGTCCGTCGACACCCGCTCGGACGTGGCCTGGCCGTACCAGGGCTACCTGGACCAGCAGATCGCGGGCATCGCCCAGCAGGCCGGGGACGGCCTGGTCCTGGTCAACGGCGCGAGCATGCCGGAGCCGGACGCGATGAACTACACCCCGACCGCGGTGCGCCCGATCGGCAACGGGCAGAACGCGGTGGTCGCCGACGAGACCGTCTCCTCCCTGTTCCAGACCGACCTCGCCTCCCCGCAGGCGCAGACCAGGGCGAACCAGCGCTTCCTCGCCGAGACCTACACGATCACCCACGAGCAGCCGCAGAACCAGCGCGGCCTGCTGGTGATGCCGCCGCGCGACCTGACTGCGAGCACCGCCAAGGTGCTGGCGGACGCCCTGCAGACGGCCTCCGACAACAAGTGGCTCACCCCGGTCAAGCTGGACACCCTGGCCCAGGCCTCGCCCGACCCGAAGGCCAACACCGCCGTCCCGGCGGCCGCCGACTACCCGGCCCAGGTCCGCGCCTCGGAGCTGTCCGCGGCCGAGCTGAGCAGCACCGACGAGATCCAGCAGAACCTGGACACGCTGATGCGGGTGCTCACCCTGCCCCAGCGGGTGCGCGGCCCGTTCAGCGCCGCGATGGTCCGCTCGCTGTCCACCGAGTGGCGCACCAACGCGGCGGCCGGCAGCACCTACCGCGCGGACGTCGCCAAGTACCTGGACGAGCTGACCGGGGCCGTCCGGGTGCCGAAGAAGAACGTCGTCACCTTCGCCGGCAACACCGGTCTGCTCCAGGTCAGCGTCCGCAACGACCTCACCCAGACCGTCACCAACCTCAAGCTGGTGCTCACCTCGACCCAGCCGAACCGGCTGCGGGTGGGCAAGGAGGAGGAACTGGTCATCCCCGCCTCCCAGAGCGTCACCCTCCGGTTCAACGCCGAGGCGCACAACAACGGCCCGGTCAACATGACCGCCCAGCTCTGGACCACCGGCCCCAACCCGCAGAAGTACGGCGAACCGCAGCAGTTCAGGGTGGACGTCACCTCGGTGACCAACGGCGTGCTGTACGTCTTCGCGGCCGCCGCCGCCCTGCTGCTGCTGGCCGCGCTGCGCTTCGTGCGCCAGCGCAAGCGGCGGGCCGGGCAGCCGCACGCCGACGGCGACCAGCCGGTCGACGGCCCGGCGGCGAGCGGGGCTCAGGACCCGGCGGCGGACGAGGCCCGGGACGGGGCTCAGGGCGCGGGCGGGGACGCGAGCGGCGAGAAGCCCGACGGCGAGACCGGGGGCGGCGTCGGCGGACCTGCCGGGAAGGGCCCCGAGGATGGCTCCGGCGGCGGATCCACCGGGGCCGGCCCCACGCAGACACCGCGCGGCAGCAACGCGGATGGCCGGGATCGGACCGCCAGTGATGAGAAGGTTGGTCCTTGATACCGCCGAGACCCCGCGACGCCGGGCCGGCCTCCCCCACGACAGCGAAGAGGTGACATGACCGGGCGCAGCGAGGAGCGGCCGCCGGGCCGCGGTGAGAACCGGCCGGGCGCCGAGTCGCCGTCCGGCGACTGGTACGTGGCCGACACCTACGCCCAGGACCCGTACGCGGCCGACGCGTACGGGAACCCGCAGGCCGGCCAGGACCCGTACGGTCTGCGGGCCGACCGGCCCGCGGCACCTCAGCCGCCGGCCACCGCGTACGACGTGCCGCCGCAGCTGCCGCCGCAGGGCGGCGGCTACCCGACGCCGGTGCCGCCGGCACAGTACTCGGCGCCGACGCCGTTCGCGGCCCCGGTGCCGCCCGTGCAGCCCGGCTGGGACACCCCGGTGCAGGCCGCCTGGCAGGAGGCCCCGGCTCCGGCCGGCGGCGGCCAGTGGGGCGGCCCGGAGCAGCCCCGGCCGCAGTGGGAGCCCGGCCCGGCGCACTCGACCTGGGACAGCGAGACCACCGAGTACGTCGGGGTGGACGCGCTGTTCGGCGGCCACCAGGCGCAGGCCGCGGCCCAACCGCCGGTGCCCCCGCCCGCCCCGGCGCACCCGACGGCACCGCCGGTCGCGCCCCCGCCCCCCGCCGCCGTGCCGCCGGTCGCCCCCGCGCCGTACCCGCCGACGGGCGGCTACCCGGGGCAGCAGCAGTACGCCGGCCCGGACGGGCACCGCCCCTTCGTCCCCCCGATCGAGTTCGACCCGCCGCTCTCCGAGGACGAGGCCACCATGCAGGTGGCCGCCGTGGCGGTGCCGCCGGCGGTGGAGCCGCTGGCGGACCTCGTCGCCGAGGAGCGCGCCGCGCAGTACGCGCCCGCGCCCGCGGCCGAGCCCGCCCCGGCGGCCGGCGGCGGCGGCAAGGTCGCGAGCCTGCTGAACTCCAGCGCGATCATGGCGGCCGGCACGCTGGTCTCCCGCGGCACCGGCTTCGTCCGGACCATGGTGATCACCGCGGCCATCGGCGTCGCCGTCATGGGCGACTCGTACAACGCCGCGTACACCCTGCCGACCCTGCTGTACATCCTGATCGGCGGCGGCGCGCTGAACGCCGTCTTCGTGCCGCAGCTGGTGCGCAGCATGAAGAACGACGAGGACGGCGGCACCGCGTACGCCAGCCGGCTGCTCACCCTGGTGATGGTCGGGCTCGGCGGCGTGGTGTTCCTCGCGGTGCTCGGGGCACCGCTGCTGGTGCAGCTGATCTCGCACCCGATGATGGAGAACGCGGAGCGCGCCGAGACCACGGTCGCGCTGGCCCGGTACTGCCTGCCGACCATCTTCTTCATGGGCGTCCACGTGGTGATGGGGCAGATCCTCAACGCCCGCGGCCGGTTCGGCGCGATGATGTGGACCCCGGTCCTCAACAACATCGTGGTGATCTTCACCTTCGGCGCCTACATCTGGGTGTACGGCGGCTACAGCGGCACGCACGTGACTCCCGAGGGCATCTCGCCCGAGGGCGTCCGGCTGCTCGGCCTCGGCACCCTGCTCGGCCTGGTCGTCCAGTCGCTGGCGATGATCCCGTACCTGCGGTCGGCCGGCTTCCGCTACCGGCCGCGCTTCGACTGGCGCGGCCACGGCCTGGGCAAGGCCGCCCGGCTGGCCAAGTGGACCTTCCTCTTCGTGCTCGCCAACCAGGCCGGCTTCCTGGTCATCACCCAGCTGGCCACCGCCGCCGGCAGCGCCGCCGAGAAGGGCGGCCACGAGGGCGTCGGCCTCGCGGCGTTCTCCAACGCCCTGCTGATCTGGCAGCTCCCGCAGGCCGTGATCACCGTCTCGATCATGAGCGCGGTGCTCCCCCGGCTCTCCCGGGCGGCGGCCGACGAGGACGCCGGCGCCGTCCGCGACGACCTGTCGTACGGGCTGCGCACCAGCGCGGTGGCGGTCGTCCCGGGCGCCTTCCTGTTCCTGTCGCTCGGCCCGGCGATCGCCCGCTCGATCTACGGGATCGGCGGCGGTGACCGGGCCCTGGACAACGCCACCAACGTCGGTCTGATGCTCTCGGCCTTCGCGCTCGGGCTGATCCCGTACTCGGCCCAGTACGTGATGCTGCGCGGCTTCTACGCCTACGAGGACACCCGGACGCCGTTCTCCAACACCGTCTGGGTCGCGGTCTGCCAGGCCGGGTTCTCGGTGCTCTGCTGGTTCGTGCTGCCCGCCCAGTGGACCGTGATCGGGATGGCCTTCGGCTATGGTCTGGCCTACGCCGTCGGGGTGGCGGTCGCACTGCCGAAGCTGAAGAAGAAGATCGGCGGGCTGGACAGCAAGCGGATCGGCAAGACCTACAGCCGACTGGCCACCGCCGGTGTGCCGTCCGCGCTGGTCGGCCTCGGCGTCAGCCTGGCGGTCCAGCAGGTGCTCGACGGCTGGATGGGCAGCGTGCTGTCCCTCGTCGCGGGCGGCGGCCTCCAGCTGGCCGTGTTCGTGCTCATCGCGAAGCGCCTGCGGATCGAGGAGCTCAACGCCATGCTCGGCATGGTGCGCGGCCGGCTGGGCCGCTGATCCACCACACCGACCGACCGGACGAGCGGGCGCCCTGACCGGGTGTCAACGGGAGCCACCGGCTCCCCCGCCCGTCCGGCCGGGTGCCGGGCCGCCGCCCGCGCCCGGCTCCGCCCGGGCCGCGAGATGGCGGCCCGGTGTCGGATCTGCACCACATCTCTCCACCAGCACGCAACCGAGCGCGCCCCTCAGCGGTCGTACTCGGTGGAGAAGAGTGGGCACAATTGTCCTGGAGCACGTGGCCGCCAACCCGCGGGCTCCAGCGACTCTCTCAAGCCGGGGCGACACAAGGGGAGGCAGGACCACGGTGGCTGATGGCACCAAGGCGGTCGTCGACACGTCAGCAGCTGACGCGGCGGCGGACGAGGCCGCACTGGCCGCGGCGATCGACGAGCTCACGGCGGGGAAGGCCGCCAAGGCCGGCGCCGCCGACACCTCCTCCAAGAACCCGTCCGAGGACGCACCCGAGGACCGGGCCGCCGCCCCGGACACCCCGGTGGCCGCCGACGCGGACACCGACGCCTCCGACGCCGGCCAGGACACCCCCCGCGGCGAGGAGACCTCGGAGATCACCGCTCCGCTCTCGGTCCACGAGATCGCCGCCGAGCTGGCCGCCGGCGGCACCGCCCGGCGCAAGCCCGCCGCCCCGGAACCCGCGGCCGCCAAGCGCCGCCCCACCGACCCGCAGCCCACCGTCGACCCGCGCGACACCGCCACCCTGCCCCGCACCCTCCCCGCCCCGATGCGGCACAGCGGCGACACGATCGGCCACCGGTACCGGCTGGAGGAGTGCATCTCCCAGACCGAGACCTTCAGCAGCTGGCGCGCGGTCGACGAGAAGCTTCGCCGGGCCGTCGGCGTCCACCTGATGGCCTCCGGCCACCAGCGCGCCCGCAAGGTGCTCGCCGCCGCGAAGTCCGCCGCCCTGCTCGGCGACCCGCGCTTCGTCCAGGTCCTGGACGCCGTCCAGGAGGGCGAGCTGGTCTACGTCGTGCGGGAGTGGCTGCCGCACGCCTCCGACCTCGCCAAGCTGCTCGCCGACGGCCCGATGGAGCCGCACGAGGCGTACCAGATGGTCCGCCAGGTGACCGACGCGGTCGCCGCCGCCCACCGGCGCGGCCAGGCCCACCTGCGGCTCACCCCGCGCTGCGTGCTGCGCACCGACAGCGGCCAGTACCGGATCAACGGCATCGCGGTGGACGCCGCCCTGCGCGGGCTGCCCGACGAGGACGGCACCGACAGCGCCGAGCGCACCGACACCCGCGCGATCGGCGCCCTGCTGTTCGCCGCGCTCACCCACCGCTGGCCCTACCCGGAGGACCGCTACGACCTCCAGGGCCTGCCCAAGGGCCTCCAGAACGCCGCGCCGGACCAGGTCCGCGCGGGCGTCCACAAGGGCCTGTCCGAGCTGGCCGCGCGGGCCCTGTTCGACCATCCGCCGCACCACGCCGAGCCGATCACCACCCCGGAGGAGCTGACCCGGGCGATCGCGCAGATGCCCCGGATCCGCCAGCCCGAACCGGAACTGCCCGCCTTCCCGGCCCCGCCCCGGCACAACACCCACGCGCTGCCGACCGCGCCCAACCCGACCCGGGTGGCCGACCCGGCCGTCGCCCCGCTGCCCGCCTCGTCCCGGCCGACCTCGAACCGGCGCACCCGGCGGCGGCTGCGCCGGGTCGTCAAGGCGACGGCCTGGACGGTCGCCCTGGGCGCCATCGGCGTCGCCTCCTGGCAGTTCGTGGACAACCTGCGCAACACCGGACCGGTCACCACTCCGCGGGCCACGGCCACCAGCGACGCACCGACCCCGCAGGCCAGCACCCACAACCCGACGCCGATCGCGCCCAAGGCCGCCCTCTCGTACAACCCGAAGGGCGACTCGGCGGAATCCGCCTGGGCCCTCCCCAAGGCCATCGACGGCGACCCCAACACGAGCTGGCCGACCTTCGGCTACGACGACCAGTTCGTCCCGGGCGGCTACAAGGAGGGCACCGGTCTGCTGATCGACCTCGGCTCGCCGCACGCCGTCAGCTCGGTGAACGTCCAGTTCGTCGGCACCACCACGGCCGAGCTGCGGATCCCGAATGCCCAGGCGGCGGACAACCCGCAGAAGGCGCCGCTGACCTCCTTCACGACCGTGGGAAAGAAGAGCGGCAGCAGCGTCGACTTCACCCTCAACGCCCCGACGAACACCCGCTACCTCTTGATCTGGCTGACCAGCCTGCCGAAGGATACGGATGGCAAGTTCCGCGGACAGGTCGCCGAGGTCAAGGTCTCCGGCTGACCGGAGGTCCGGCCCGCGGAACGACGGCGAGGGGGGCGAGGGGTGACGGTGGCGGAGGACGACGCGGCGCTGCTCGCCCGGCACGTCGCCGGCGACCCGGACGCCTTCGGCCTCCTGGTGAACCGCCACCGCGACCGGCTCTGGGCGGTCGCCCTGCGCACCCTGGGCGACCGCGAGGAGGCCGCCGACGCCCTCCAGGATGCCCTGGTCTCCGCCTTCCGCGCCGCCCCCGGCTTCCAGGGCCGCTCGGCGGTCACCACCTGGCTGCACCGGATCGTGGTCAACGCCTGTCTGGACCGCGCCCGGCGCAGCGCCACCCGCCGCACCACCCCGCTCGACGAGGACCCGCGGCGCCTGGACACCCTGGTCGGCGCCGCGGAACCGGCCGACTCCCCGGTGGTCCGGGCCGAGGTGCAGCGCGAGCTGGCCGCCGCGCTCGCCGAGCTGCCCGCCGAGCAGCGGGCCGCACTGGTCCTGGTCGACATGCAGGGCTACCCCGTCGCCGAGGCCGCCGAGCTGCTGGGCGTCCCGGTGGGCACGGTGAAGAGCCGCTGCGCCCGGGGCCGGGCCCGGCTGCTCCCGCTGGTCCGCCACCTGCGCGAGAGCGGCGGCGCTCCGGATGTTTCACGTGAAACACCGAGAACACCGAACGCCCCCGGCGCGGCCCCGCCACCCCGGCGGAACGCGCCGGGGAACCCGACGGGCGCCGGCACCGTCACAGGGACAGGCCCGAACACCGGTCGGACGGTTCTGGAAGGAGACGCGAGCACGCGATGACGGCCCACCTCTCCTCCCCCGGCCCCGCCGGCCCCGCCGAGGACCACCCCTCCGTCGACGAGCTCGCCGACCTCGCCGAGGGGCTCGTCGAGTCCGCCGACGCCGCCTGGACGCTGCGCCGGCACCTGGACGGCTGCGCCGAGTGCCGCGGGACCGCCGACGCGCTCGACGAGGTCCAGGCACTGCTCAGCGCCGTCGAGGCCCCGCCGATGCCCGCCGACGTCGCCGCCCGGCTGGACGCCGCCCTCGCCGCGGCCGCCGTCTCCGCGGCGGCGGAGGAGGCCCAGAACGCCCCCGTCGCGGCCTCCCGGGCCGCCGCCCCCGCCCCGGCCACCCGAACCGCCGCGGCGCCCGCCGCGCCCCCTTCCCGGCCCGCCGCACCCACCGGCCCGGGCCGCCCCCGCCCCCGGCGGCGGCGCGCCGGCCTGCTGCTCGGCGCGACCGCCGCCCTGGCCGCGATCGCCCTCGGCGCGACCCTGCTGCTGCACCCGGCCGGCCAGGACGACCAGCACCCGGCACTGTCCGCCGGCGCCCCCGCCTCCGCCTCCCTCGGCACCGGCGCGAGCCCCGGCACCGTGCAGAGCTCCCGCGCCGACCACGCCGCGGGAGCCGGCCCGACCTACCGGGACGACCAGCTCGCCACCCAGATCCAGCAGCTGCTGGCCCGGTCGGGCACCGCCCCCGGGCTGCGCCCGACCGGGCCCGCCAAGCCCTCCGCCGCGATGCCCGCCGACGGCCGCCAGGAGCTCACCACCCAGGCCTCCCCGCCGTCTTCCCCGCCGTCCTCCCCGCCGGCCTGCCCGGCCCCCGCCGAGGGCGTGCCGCTGGCCACCGACCACGGCAGCTACGCGGGCGCCCCGGTCGAGGTCCTGGTCTACCCGACGCCCGGCCGGCCCGGGTTCGCGGACGTGTACCTGCGCTCCCCCGGCTGCGGCCCGGTCGTGCTGGAGCGCACCGTGCCCACCCGCTGACGTCCCGGGGCGGGCGTCCCAGGGGCCGGGGCTCCGTTCCCATGCGATCGACGAACAGGGCGCCGCGCCGCTCCCACAGTGCGGCCGCCTGGTACTGATCCGCCTGGGAATGCGAGACACTGGTCAGTCGTTGTCCCGGGCGGCGGAGCAGGACCGCCCTCCCCGCACCTAGCGCGGGTCGCGATGCGAACCAGGAGATGCAGTGAGCGACGTCCGTAACGTGATCATCATCGGTTCCGGCCCGGCCGGCTACACGGCCGCGCTCTACACGGCGCGGGCCTCCCTCAAGCCGCTGGTGTTCGAGGGGGCCGTCACCGCCGGCGGCGCCCTGATGAACACCACCGAGGTCGAGAACTTCCCGGGCTTCCGGGACGGCATCATGGGCCCCGAGCTGATGGACAACATGCGGGCGCAGGCCGAGCGCTTCGGCGCCGAGCTGATCCCGGACGACATCGTCTCGGTCGACCTCACCGGTGACATCAAGACCGTCACCGACTCCGAGGGCAACGTGCACCGGGCGCGCGCCGTGATCGTCACCACCGGCTCCCAGCACCGCAAGCTGGGCCTGCCGAACGAGGACAAGCTCTCCGGTCGCGGTGTCTCCTGGTGCGCCACCTGCGACGGCTTCTTCTTCCGCGACCAGGACATCGCGGTGGTCGGCGGCGGCGACACCGCCCTGGAGGAGGCGACCTTCCTCTCCCGCTTCGCCAAGAGCGTCACGATCATCCACCGCCGGGACAGCCTGCGCGCCTCCAAGGCGATGCAGGAGCGCGCCTTCGCCGACGAGAAGATCCGCTTCGAGTGGGACAGCGCGGTCGAGGCCATCCACGGCGACCCGAAGCTGACCGGCGTCACCCTGCGCGACACCACCACCGGCGAGACCCGCGAGCTGGCCGTCACCGGCCTGTTCATCGCGATCGGCCACGACCCGCGCACCGACCTGTTCAAGGGCCAGCTGGACCTCGACGCGGAGGGCTACCTCAAGGTCGAGGCGCCCTCGACCCGGACCAACGTCCCGGGTGTGTTCGGCGCCGGCGACGTCGTGGACCACACCTACCGCCAGGCCATCACGGCCTCCGGCACCGGCTGCTCCGCCGCGCTGGACGCCGAGCGCCACCTCGCCGCCCTGGACGACCTGGAGGCCAAGGCCGCCGCCGCCGTGGCGGTCTGACCTCCTCGCCACCGACCGACCCCCGCGGGGGTGTGCACCCGTTTCACGTGAAACACCCCCGCCCCGGCCAGGGCGAAACAGAACGGGCCCGCCCGTTGTTCACCTGGCAGCAGCCCCCTCCGTCCGAACCCGAGGAGTTCCCGTGGCCGGCGCCACCACCACCGTCACCGACGCGACGTTCAAGGCCGACGTCCTGGACAGCGACAAGCCCGTGCTGGTCGACTTCTGGGCCACCTGGTGCGGCCCGTGCCGCCAGGTCGCCCCGATCCTGGACGAGATCGCGGCCGAGCACGGCGACAAGCTGACCATCGCCAAGCTGGACGTGGACGCCAACCAGGCGACCGCGGCCGAGTACAACGTGATCTCGATCCCGACCCTGATCCTCTACAAGGGCGGCGAGCCGGTGAAGTCCATCACCGGTGCCCGTCCGAAGGCCGCGCTGCTGCGCGAGCTGGACGGCTTCATCTAGGTCGACCGGTCGTCGACCGCACGGCGGCGGGGCTCCCCACACCGGGGAGCCCCGCCGCCGTCGTTTCCACCCACCTCAGAACGGCCGCAGCGCCGGCTCCTTGCGCGCCCCGCCGAGCAGCCGCTCCAGCGCCACCTCCACATCGCCCCGCCAGGAGAGCGTGGTGCGCGCCTCCAGCCGCAGCCGCGGGTAGCGGTGGTGCGAGCGGACGGTCTTGAAGCCGACCGCGAGCAGGTGGTCGGCCGGCAGCACGCAGCTGACCGGCTCAGGACCGGCCGAGCCGAAGGCCTCGATCGCCCGCACCCCGCGCCCGAGCAGGTCCTTGGCCACGGTCTGCACCAGCACCCGGCCGAGCCCCTGTCGCTGGTAGCCCGGAACCACCCGGCTGACCATCAGCTGAACGGCGTCCGGTGAGACCGGACTGGTCGGGAAGGACTGCGACCGGGGGACGTAGGCGGGCGGCGCGTACAGCACGAAGCCGGCCGGCTGGTCGTCCACGTAGACGATCCGGCCGCAGGACCCCCACTCCAGCAGCACCGCGGAGATCCACCCCTCCTTCTCCAGCTCCGGCTTCCCGGACTCCACCGCCGCCTTCCCGCTGACCGGGTCCAGCTCCCAGAACACGCAGGAGCGGCAGGTCGTCGGCAGATCGGCGAGGTTGTCCAGGGTCAGCGGAGCGATCCGGCGTCCCATGCCCCGCATCTCCTCCTCCACTTCACGGTCGAGCATGCCCCCACAGACGCCGATGGGTGCATGTTTCACGTGAAACAGTGCTCACGCGGAACATGCACCCCTCGGGTGTCGTCCCCGGCCCGGCTCTCAGCCCTGAGACAGCCGCAGACCGTCCTCGCCCGGGGCCAGGCTGTCCAGGATCCGGTTCAGGTCCTCCACCGAACCGAACTCCAGCACCACCTTGCCCTTGCCCAGCTTGCCGCCGCGCTGCGACACCTCGACCTTGACCCGGGTGTCGAAGCGGTCCGACAGCCGGCTCGCCAGATCGTTGAAGGCCGGGGAGATCAGCTTGCCCGCCTTCGGCGCCTGGCGCTTCGGTTTCCGGTCCTCCTCCTCGGCCATCAGCGCGACGATCTCCTCGGTGGTCCGCACCGAGAGGCCCTCCGCGACGATTCGCTTGGCCAGCAGCTCCCGCCGCTCGTCGTCCGGCACCCCGAGCAGCGCCCGGGCGTGGCCGGCGGTCAGCACCCCGGCGGCGACCCGGCTCTGCACGGTGGGCGAGAGCTTCAGCAGCCGCAGCGTGTTGGAGACGTGCGAACGCGAGCGGCCGATCCGGTCGGCCAGCTCGTCGTGGGTGCAGGAGAAGTCCCGCAGCAGCTGGTCGTAGGCGGCCGCCTCCTCCAGCGGGTTCAGCTCGGCCCGGTGCAGGTTCTCCAGCAGGGCGTCCAGCAGCAGCTTGTCGTCCTCGGTGGCACGGACGATCGCCGGGATCTCCTTCAGCCCGGCTTCCTTGGAGGCGCGCCAGCGGCGCTCGCCCATGATCAGCTCGAAGCGATCGGGCGCGACCTGGCGCACCACGATCGGCTGGAGCAGACCGACCTCCTTGATCGAGACGACCAGTTCGGCCAGCTTGTCGTCGTCGAAGTTCTCACGCGGCTGACGCGGGTTGGACGTGATCGCGTCCAGCGGCAGCTCCGCGAAGAAGGCACCGGCCACCGGCGCCGGCTGCGCCTGCTTCTCCGCGGCCGCCCGGGCCGCCACCGTGCCGCGGCCGGTCGGCAGCGTCGGTACCGAGGTCGGCGACGTCGCGCCGGTCGCCCCCACCGGGGCCGGTGTGGGCACGGCCGTCGCGGGCTGTGCCGCCGCCCCGCCGTCCACCGGCACGGCGGGGCCGATCAGCGCCCCGAGCCCTCGTCCCAAACCCCTGCGACCACTCACCGATGACCCTCCGTCGTACCGTGCTGTGCCACCGGGGCTCCGTGCCCCGTACCGCTGCCGTGCCGCTGCTGCCCCAGGAGCGGGCCGCCGCCCGTCCCCGCCGCGCGCAGCCCGAGCTCGCGGGCGGCTTCCAGGTAGGAGAGCGCCCCGGTCGAGCCCGGGTCGTAGGTGAGGACCGTCTGACCGTAGCTGGGCGCCTCCGAGATGCGCACCGAGCGCGGGATCGCGGTGCTCAGCACCTCCTGCGGGAAGTGCGTCCGGACCTCCTCGGCGACCTGGGCGGCCAGCCTGGTCCGGGCGTCGTACATGGTGAGCAGGATGGTCGAGACGTGCAGCGCGGGGTTGAGGTGCGCGCGCACCAGCTCGACGTTGCGCAGCAGCTGGCCCAGGCCCTCCAGCGCGTAGTACTCGCACTGGATCGGGATCAGCACCTCCCGCCCGGCCACCAGGGCGTTGACCGTCAGCAGGCCCAGCGAGGGCGGACAGTCGATCAGGACGTAGTCCAGCGGCTGCTCGTAGGCGGCGATGGCGCGCTGGAGCCGGCTCTCCCGGGCCACCAGCGACACCAGTTCGATCTCGGCGCCGGCCAGGTCGATGGTCGCGGGGACGCAGAACAGCCCCTCGACGTCCACCACCGGCTGCACCACGTCGGCGAGCGGCTTGCCCTCGACCAGGACGTCGTAGACGGAGGGCACCTCGGCGTGGTGGTCGATGCCGAGGGCGGTGGAGGCGTTGCCCTGCGGGTCGAGGTCGACGACCAGGACGCGCAGTCCGTGCATGGCGAGCGAGGCGGCCAGGTTGACGGTGGTGGTGGTCTTGCCGACCCCGCCCTTCTGGTTGGCGACCACGATCACCCGGGTGGCGCCGGGGCGGGGCAGGCCCTCACCCGCTCGGCCGATCGCCTGAACCGCAGCCTGGGCAGCCCTCGCGATGGGCGTGTCATCGATCTGGTCGATGGTCTCCGAGTCCTGCATGGGGGTCAGTGTTTCACGTGAAACCGGAGCGGCAACAGTCGCCGCCCGGCTGCGGCCGAGGATTCCCGAGAGCAAGGAGCGACGTTTCACGTGAAACACCATGCCCGCTATGTCGGAAATCTGACGTTGCGACACTCCGGTGTCCTCCCGTCGACCGGCCGTCACCCCGACGGTCACCGGAACGCCGACGGGCGGGCGGCTCCCCCCTCAGGAGGAACCACCCGCCCGTCGTCGAGCGTGTCCGGCGTCACCCGCCTCAGCGGCTGCGGCGCCGCCCGCCCCGGCTGCGCTCGCCGGTCCGGACGCCGGCGTTGCGTCCGGCCCGGGCCGCCTTCGCCCGCCGGGTCGCGGCCTTCACCCCGCCGGGGCTCTCCCCCGCCTTGACCTGGACCACCCGGGTCGAGGTCTCCAGAGTGCCCTCGCCGACCGAGATCACGCTCCACTCGACCGCGCCCAGCTTGGTCAGCCCGGCCCGCGAGTCGGCCAGCTCCTGCTCGGCACTGTCGCCCTTGAGCGCCAGCATCTGCCCGTGCGGACGGAGCAGCGGCATCCCCCAGCCGGCCAGCCGGTCCAGCGGCGCCACCGCCCGGGCGGTCACCACGTCCACCGCGAGCTTGCCGACCATCTCCTCGGCGCGGCCGCGCAGCACCGTGACGTTCTCCAGCCCCAGCTCCCGGACGACCTCCTCCAGGAAGGTGGTCCGCCGCAGCAGCGGCTCCAGCAGCGTCACCGAGACGTCCGGACGGGCCAGCGCCACCGGGATGCCCGGCAGGCCGGCGCCGGAGCCGACGTCGCACAGGGTGGAGCCGGCCGGCAGCAGCTCCGCGAGCACCGCGCAGTTGAGGACGTGCCGGTCCCAGAGCCGGGGCACCTCACGCGGCCCGATCAGCCCGCGCCGCACGCCCGCGGTGGCCAGCAGCTCGGTGTAGCGGACCGCGGCGTCGAAACGATCACCGAAGACCTCCCGGGCGACGGCCGGGGCCTCGGCCAGCTCGGGCACCTCGGTCGCCTCGACCGCCTCGGCGGCCGGCCCCGCAGCGGCCGGATTCACGTCGTCCGCCCCCGGCCGGCCAGCGGCCGCGTTCTCCGTGTCCATCTCGACCTCTCCGATCCCCGGATCCACCGACCCGCTCTCCGCACAGTTTCACGTGAAACATCTCGCGCCGGGCCCACGCCCCGCGAAGGGACGACGACCCCGCCCGCACGAGGCGGACGGGGTCGCGTCCGGTGAAGCCCACCGGCCGCCGAGGCGGCCGGTCGTCGTACCGCCGGCCTCAGACCGGCAGCACGACCACGCACCGCTCGGGCTCCTCGCCCTCCGACTCGCTGCGCAGACCGGCGGCCGCGACCGCGTCGTGGACGACCTTGCGCTCGAAGGGCGTCATCGGCCGCAGCTTGACCTGCTCGCCGCTGCTCTTCGCCTGCTCGGCGGCCTCGGCACCGAGCGCGGCCAGCTCGGAGCGCTTGCGGGCCCGGAAGCCGGCAATGTCCAGCATGAGGCGGCTGCGCTCCCCGGTCTCCCGGTGGACAGCCAACCGGGTCAGCTCCTGCAGCGCCTCCAGCACCTCGCCGTCCTGGCCGACCAGGCGCTGCAGCGCGCGGTCGTTGCCCTCACCGACGATGGAGACCAGGGCGCGGTCGCCCTCGACGTCCATGTCGATGTCACCGTCGAGGTCGGCGATGTCGAGCAGACCCTCCAGGTAGTCCGCCGCGATGTCGCCCTCCTGCTCCAGTCGGGCGATGACGTTCTCGTCGGTGCTGGCGGCGGCCTCGGCCTCGACGGCGGAGGTGGTGCCTTCCGTCACTGATGGACTCCTTCGGAGATGGGCCCAGATTGGTGGGCCGGGAACGAAGCTCTGCGCGCTGTCACAACGGGTCCAGGGCCGGTCAGGACTTCTTCTTCGGCCGCTGGCCGCCACGCTTGGGCTGCTGCCGAGCGGTGCCCGGCTTGGCCGCGCCGGGCTTGGCCGGGCCCTGCTGGGCGGCCGCCGGCTTGGTACCTGAGTCGGCCGGGACGGTGTCGGCGGGCTCCTCGGCCGGGGCCTCGGTGTCCTTGGTCAGGTCGGCGGTGTGCTGACCGGCACCGCTCTGCTGGCGCTGCGCCTTGGTCTGCTTGCGGGGCTGCTGGCGGCGCGCCTGCGCCGACTCCTCGACCACGGCGGCCGCCGCCGAGGCGGCGTCGAGGGTCGACTTGGACGGGGGCAGCAGGCCCCAGAGCGCGCCCTTGATCTCCGAACCGTCCGGGTTCAGCCGGCCGGCCTTCTTCAGACGGACCTGCCGCTCGTCCCACGCCTTGCTGCCCGGGGTCGGGTTGTTGTGGATGACGATCAGCTGCTGGCCCATCGACCAGACGTTGGTGGTCAGCCAGTAGACCAGGACACCGACGGGGAAGTTGATGCCCATCACGGCGAACATCACCGGGAAGACGTACATCAGCATCTTCTGCTGCTGCATGAACGGCGTCTTGACCGTGAGGTCGACGTTCTTGGTCATCAGCTGGCGCTGGGTGATGAACTGCGACAGCGACATCATGATGATCATCACCGCGGTGACGATCTTGACGCTGGTCTCGTGGCTGCTGACGAAGGTCGCGGAGAGCGGGGCACCGAAGATGTGCGCCTTGCCGGCGCTCAGCAGCAGGTCGCCGTGGATGACGCCGATCGGCTCGCTCTTGGCGACCTTGGCGAGCACGCCGTAGAGGGCGGTGAAGAACGGCGCCTGCACGATGATGGGAAGGCAGCTGGAGAACGGGTTGGTACCCGCCTCCTTGTACAGCTTCATCATCTCTTCGGACTGGCGCTGCTTGTCGTTCTTGTAGCGCTCCTGGATGGCCTTCATCTTCGGCTGGATCGCCTGCATGGCCCGGGTCGCCTTGATCTGCTTCACGAAGAGCGGGATCAGGCAGATCCGGATGACGACCACCATCGAGGCGATGGCCAGACCCCAGGCCCAGCCACCGTCCGGGTCGAAGATGTTGCTGTACAGCGAGTGGAACTGGACGATGATCCAGGACACCGCTGTGTACAGGGGATTCAGGAAGGAGAAGGTCACCGGTCAGGCTCCTTGGACATGTGGATTGGCCCCTCGGGACCAATGGTCGCCGGGCCCTCGGGGTCCGGACCGGCGGGGGTCGTGGTCACCGGCTGTCCGGTGGCGGACCGGCTGCTCAGCCAGTCTCGCAGCCGCCGGTGCCACACCGGATGCTTACGCGGCGGAACGTGATCGACCCCGCCGGGCGTCCACGGATTGCAGCGCAGGATGCGCCACACGGTCAGTCCGCCGCCCTTGACCGCCCCGTGCACCTTCACGGCCTCGTAGCCGTAGTGCGAACAGGAGGGGTAGTAACGGCAGACCGGACCGAGCAGTGGGCTGATGGTCCACTGGTAGACCCTGATCAGACCCATCAGCAGGAACTTCATCGTCCTGCTCCCGTCGGCGCCGTCGTGGCGGACTCCACCTTCAGCAACCGTTTCAGCGCCGCGTCCAGGTCACGTTCGAGGTCCTGGTACGAGGCGGTCGCGGCCTGGGGCAGCGCACGCACCACTATCAGGCTACCGGCGGGCAGCCTGGACAGACGATCACGAACGAGGTGCCGCAACCGGCGCTTGACCAGGTTGCGGACGACCGCCGGGCCGACGGCCTTGCTCACGACGAAACCCGCACGCGCCGAAGGAGTCCCCTCGGCGACGTGCGGGCGGGAGTCGCTGGTCCGGTCGGTCTGCCCCTTGGGGTCGCCTTCTCTGCTGAGATGGACGACCAGAAGGGGTCGGCCGGCCCGGCGACCGCGTTTCACCGCGGTCGCGAAGTCCTGGCGCCGCCGCAGCCGATTCTCGGAGGGCAGCACAACAGACTCTCTGTCGTGGATCAGGCGGACAGGCTGGTGCGGCCCTTGCCACGGCGGGCAGCCAGGATGGCGCGGCCGGCGCGGGTACGCATACGCAGCCGGAAGCCGTGGGTCTTCGCGCGACGACGGTTGTTCGGCTGGAAGGTGCGCTTGCTCACTCGGGGGCTCCTGAGGTGAATCGTAGGATGACGGGGGATCGCTTGGCCGTCACCGTGCGTCCGCGTGATCTCCCCTGATTCGGAAATCCGACCCATCGCCCCAGTTCGGCTGGGGTTCAGGGCAATCCACGGCGCCCGTGCTGCGCGCCTTATGGAGCGGGTGGACCCGCGGACATGCGGCAGCGGCCATCGACAACTCGACCTGGTTACGGTACGCGGGACGGGGCACGAGGGTCAAACCAGCTTTTTCGAGCGGCCCCCCGAGGGCGTCCGGAGCCCGCTTCGCCCACAGCCTGTGGACAACGACTTGATCCGGCCCTGTTCGCTGACTACCGTTGCAGGACTTGTCTGGTTTGTTCTTCGTGTTCTTCCTCGTGGGGTCGGTCCGCCGGAGACGGACCCGCCGATCCACAGTCTCCTGATCCACCACCCCCTGCTGGAGCCGCGGGGAACCGAGAAAGCGTGCACCAGTGGCTGATGTCAACAGCGACCTCGTCCCGGTCTGGGCGAGAGTCGTCGAGCGGCTGGTCAGCGACCCGGACGTCGGGGAGATGGACAAGCAGTGGGTGCAGCGCACCCAGCCGATGTGGATGATGCACGACACCGCCCTGCTGGCGACCCCCAACGAGCGGGCCAAGCAGGTGCTGGAGGGCCGGCTGCTGCCGCAGCTCACCGAGGCCCTCAGCCGCGAGCTCAGCCGTCCGGTGCGGATCGCCGTGATGGTCGACGCCAACGCCGTCCCGACCACCCCCGCACCCGCCGCCCAGGCCCCGGCCGAGCCGTACCCCGGCCCGACCGGGGAGGATGCCGGCGGCTACGGCGGCCAGGACTACCAGCAGCCGTACGAGCAGGACTACGACCGGCCCCGCTACGACACCGGCGGCTACGAGCAGCGCCCCGCGCCGTACGGCGGCCCGGCGGCCGGACCGGCCTGGCCGGGCTACCCCGAGCAGGGCGGGTACCAGGAACAAAGTGGCTACCCGGAGCAGGGCGGCGGCTACCCCGACCAGAACGGGTACCAGGAGCAGGGCGGCTACCCCGAGCAGGGCGGCGGCTACCAGGAGCAGCCCCCCGGCTACCGCGAGGCCGACGAGCCCTCCCGGCCGGCGCCGCGCCCGATGCCCGGCCCGTCCGCGACCACCCAGGGCGACCTGTTCGGCGGCGCCTACGGCCCCGGCCCGAACGAGCAGCCCCGCGCCGGCGCCGGCCGCCGCGCCCCCGGCTCACGCCCGGCCGGCGGGCGTCCCGCGGACAAGAACGCGCCGGAACGCGCCACCGAACGCCCGGCCGTCCCCGGCGTGCCCGCCCCGCCCGGCGCCCCGCCGGCCGGCGGCTCCCGCAAGGACGAGCCGGCCGCCCGGCTGAACCCCAAGTACCTCTTCGACACCTTCGTCATCGGCGCCAGCAACCGCTTCGCGCACGCGGCGGCGGTGGCGGTCGCCGAGGCCCCGGCCAAGGCGTACAACCCGCTCTTCATCTACGGCGAGTCCGGGCTGGGCAAGACCCACCTGCTGCACGCCATCGGGCACTACTCGCGCAGTCTCTTCCCGGGCACCCGGGTGCGCTACGTGTCCTCGGAGGAGTTCACCAACGAGTTCATCAACTCGATCCGGGACGGCAAGGCGGACACCTTCCGCCGGCGCTACCGGGACATGGACATCCTGCTCGTGGACGACATCCAGTTCCTCGCGAGCAAGGAGTCCACGCAGGAGGAGTTCTTCCACACCTTCAACACCCTGCACAACGCGAACAAGCAGATCGTCCTCTCCTCGGACCGGCCGCCCAAGCTGCTGACCACGCTGGAGGACCGGCTGCGCAACCGCTTCGAGTGGGGCCTGATCACCGACGTCACCCCGCCGGAGCTGGAGACCCGGATCGCGATCCTGCGCAAGAAGGCGATCCAGGAGCAACTCAACGCCCCGGCCGACGTGTTGGAGTTCATCGCGTCCCGGATCACCCGCAACATCCGGGAGTTGGAGGGCGCCCTGATCCGGGTCACCGCCTTCGCCAACCTCAACCGGGCGCCGGTGGACCTGGAGTTGGCCGGGATCGTCCTCAAGGACCTGATCCCGGGCGGGGACGAGGACGCCGGGCCGGAGATCACCGCGCAGGTCATCATGCAGCAGACCGCCGCGTACTTCGGGCTGGGCGTGGACGACCTCTGCGGATCCTCGCGCAGCCGCGTCCTGGTGACGGCCCGTCAGATCGCCATGTACCTCTGCCGGGAGCTGACCGACCTCTCACTGCCGAAGATCGGCGCGCAGTTCGGCGGCCGCGACCACACCACGGTGATGCACGCGGACCGCAAGATCCGCTCGCTGATGGCCGAGCGCCGGTCGATCTACAACCAGGTCACCGAGCTGACCAACCGCATCAAGAGCTAGCCGCAGGGCCGGAGTCGGGCCGGCGTCGGGGCCGGGGCCCGAGATGGCCGGAAGGGCGTCAGGAGCGATCCTGACGCCCTTTTCTCATGTCCGCAGGTGTGCCCCGGGCGCCGGCTGGGCAGAGATGCCGTCGACGGACGTCGCGCCAGTCCACAGCCCGCGCCGAACATCTGACCGGTGATTCGAAAACCGGGGCCGCGCAGGGCAGTTGTCCACAGGACGGGCACCCTCCCCGTAGTCCACAGGCCGGGGCGTCCGAAGTTATCCAGAATTCGTCCACAGGCGTGTCGCCGCTACGCTCTTCCGCGCAGGTCAGGTGCCTGTGGACTTGTGCACAACCGTTATCCACAGGGTGTGGACAATTGACGGGCCGCCAATGGGCCGTCCGGGTTGTCCACCGGTTGTCCCCAGGGGAGGGGCGGTTATCCCCAGGTTGTCCACAGCATGATCCACAGTTCGACAAGCGTGGGGCGGCGTTCATGCCCTGGTGTGAAAGGCGTCACGTAAAGTTGACCGGCGCCCGTGGATAACCGGGCCCGGATCTGGGGACAGCCCTGGGGATAACCTGTGGATACCCAGCGTGCCCTGTGGGTAACGCTCCGCTGTCCACAGCACCGCGTGTTCGTCCACAGCCGCCGTCCACACCCGCTGTGGACAAAAAAGTGGGCCTGACCTGCGGAAACGAGGTTATCCACGGTTTCCACAGGCCCTACTACTACCACTACACATTTAGACCCATCGACTCGCTTGAAAGTGGGTGGGCCCCGAATCTGTGGACAACCGCGCCCCGACATCTGTTCGGCTTGCTTCCGCCCGTCTGCCCCGTCTGTCGGCGGAGTACGTCAGACTGTCCTCGGCGACCGGAAGCGGAGTGGCACAGCTCGGTGGACAGTCCGACCGACGATCAAGATCAGACGAACCAGAGTGCGAGCGGGAGCGCTCGATCCAGGAGGCGGTTACCGGTGAAGTTCCGGGTGGAGCGTGACGTCCTCGCGGAGGCGGTGGCCTGGGCTGCCCGCAGCCTCCCGGCACGGCCGCCGGTGCCGGTGCTGGCCGGCCTGCTGCTGACGGCACAGGACGGCAGCCTGGCGCTGTCCGGCTTCGACTACGAGGTCTCGGCCCGGGTCGAGCTGGAAGCCGACATCGAGGAGGCCGGCACCGTCCTGGTCTCCGGTCGGCTGCTGAACGACATCTCGCGCAACCTGCCGAACCGGCCGGTGGAGATCTCCACCGACGGCCAGCGGGTCAGCGTGGTCTGCGGCAGTTCCCGCTTCACCCTCCCCACCCTCCCGGTGGACGAGTACCCGGCGCTGCCCCAGATGCCGACCGCCACGGGCACCGTCTCGGGCGACGTGTTCGCCTCCGCGGTCAGCCAGGCCGCGGTGGCCGCCGGCCGCGACGACACCCTCCCGGTGCTCACCGGTGTCCGGGTCGAGATCGAGGGCGACCGGATCACCCTGGCCGCCACCGACCGCTACCGCTTCGCGGTCCGCGACCTGCTGTGGAAGCCCGAGCAGTCGGACATCTCGGCCGTCGCCCTGGTGCCCGCCAAGACGCTGCAGGACATCGCCAAGTCCCTGGGCAGCGGCGACAACGTCTCGATCGCGCTCTCCTCGGGCGGCGCGGGCGAGGGCCTGATCGGCTTCGAGGGCGCCGGCCGCCGGACGACCACGCGGCTGCTGGAGGGCGAGTTCCCCAAGTTCCGCAGCCTGTTCCCGACGGAGTTCAGCGCCGTCGCCGCGATCCAGACCCAGCCCTTCCTGGAGGCGCTCAAGCGCGTCTCGCTGGTCGCCGAGCGCAACACCCCGGTCCGGCTCAGCTTCGAGCAGGGCGTGCTGACCCTGGAGGCGGGCTCGGGCGACGACGCCCAGGCCACCGAGCGGGTCGACGCCGACCTGGAGGGCGACGACATCTCGATCGCCTTCAACCCGGGCTACCTGGAGGAGGGCCTCAAGGCCATCGACTCCGCCTACGCCCAGCTGAGCTTCACCACGCCGACCAAGCCCGCGCTGCTCAGCGGCAAGGCCTCGGTGGACGCCGAGGAGGACAAGGCGTACCAGTACCTGATCATGCCGGTCCGCCTCTCCGGCTGACCTCGCGGCCGCTGCCCGCAGGCCGTCACCCACAGGCTGTGCACAGCAGATGTGCACAGCCTGTGGGCGTCCTCCCCCGGTCGGCCCGACCACAGGGAGCCGCCACCGCCGCAGCGCGTAGGCTCGGGGCGTGCGGCAACGGCGCCGCCGGCAGGCACGTCACCACAGGTAAGGACTTGGTCATGGAGCTCGGCCTCATCGGTCTCGGCAAGATGGGCGGCAACATGCGCGAGCGGATCCGCCGCGCCGGCCACACCGTCATCGGCTACGACCGCAACCCGGACATCTCCGACGTCGAGAGCCTCCAGGAGCTCGTCTCCAAGCTGCAGGGCCCCCGGGTGATCTGGGTGATGGTCCCGGCCGGCGCCGCCACCCAGGCGACCGTCGACGAGCTCGCCGAGCTGCTCTCCCCCGGCGACGTGGTGGTCGACGGCGGCAACTCGCGCTGGACCGACGACATCAAGCACGCCGAGGCGCTGGCCACCAAGGGCATCGGCTTCGTCGACTGCGGCGTCTCCGGTGGCGTCTGGGGCCTGGAGAACGGCTACGCCCTGATGTACGGCGGCGACGCCGAGCACGTGGCCCGCGTCCAGCCGGTGTTCGACTCGCTCAAGCCCGAGGGCGACTTCGGCTCGGTGCACGCGGGTGCCGTGGGCGCCGGCCACTTCGCCAAGATGGTCCACAACGGCATCGAGTACGCGATGATGCAGGCCTTCGCCGAGGGCTGGGAGCTGCTGGAGGCCGCCCCCGAGGTCACCGACGTGCGCGAGGTCTTCCGCAGCTGGCAGGAGGGCACCGTCATCCGCTCCTGGCTGCTGGACCTGGCCGTCCGCGCGCTGGACGACGACGAGCACCTGGCGAAGCTGCGCGGCTGGGCCGCCGACTCCGGTGAGGGCCGCTGGACCGTCGAGGCCGCGATCGACCACGCGGTGCCGCTGCCGGCGATCACGGCCTCGCTGTTCGCCCGCTTCGCCTCCCGCCAGGACGACTCGCCGCAGATGAAGATGATCGCCGCGCTGCGCAACCAGTTCGGCGGCCACGCGGTCGAGTCCAAGTAACCCGCACCTCCCCAGAAGGCGAGCGCAGTCCACAGCCATGCACGTCGCGCATCTGTCGCTCGCCGACTTCCGGTCGTACGCCCGGGTCGAGGTTCCCCTCGACCCGGGCGTGACGGCCTTCGTCGGGCCCAACGGCCAGGGCAAGACCAACCTGGTCGAGGCGATCGGCTACGTCGCCACGCTGGGCAGCCACCGGGTCGCCACCGACGCCCCGCTGATCCGGCTGGGCGCCGAGCGGGCGGTGGTGCGCACCTCGGTGGTGGACCGCGGCCGCACCACCCTGGTCGAGCTGGAGCTGACCCCGGGCAAGGCCAACCGGGCCCGGATCAACCGCTCCGACAACGTCCGCCCGCGCGACGTGCTGGGCCTGCTGCGGACCGTCCTGTTCGCCCCCGAGGACCTCAGCCTGGTCAAGGGCGACCCGGGTGAGCGCCGCCGTTTCCTGGACGAGCTGCTGACCGCCCGGGCCCCCCGGCTGGCCGGGGTCCGGCAGGACTACGAGCGGGTCCTCAAGCAGCGCAACGCCCTGCTGAAGACCGCCGCGATGGCCCGCCGGGCCGGTGGCGGCAAGGGCGCCGACCTCTCCACCCTGGAGGTCTGGGACGGCCATCTGGCCCGGGCCGGAGCCGAGTTGACGGCCTTCCGGATCCAGCTGGTGGCTTCCCTCCAGCCGCTGGTGGCGGCCGCGTACGGGCAGCTGGCCCCGGGCGGCGGCGACACCGTCCTGGAGTACCGCAGCTCCTTCGAGGGCGAGCTGCCGACCAGCCGCGAGCAGGCCGAGGAGCAGCTGCTGAACGCGCTGCAGGCGGTCCGCAAGCAGGAGGTGGACCGCGGCATCACCCTGGTCGGCCCGCACCGCGACGAGCTGGTGCTCGGCCTCGGCCCGCTGCCCGCCAAGGGCTACGCGAGCCACGGCGAGTCCTGGTCGTTCGCGCTGGCGCTGCGGCTGGCCTCGTACGAGCTGCTGCGCGCCGACGGCGGCGAGCCGGTGCTGATCCTGGACGACGTGTTCGCCGAGCTGGACGCGGCCCGCCGGGACCGGTTGGCCGAACTGGTGGCCGACGGCGAGCAGGTGCTGGTCACCGCGGCGGTCGCCGAGGACGTGCCGAAGGCGCTGGCCGGCGCCCGGTTCGCGGTCGCCGACGGCGCCGTCCGCCGGATCGACGCCTGACTCCCCCCGCACCTGCGCAATCACCGTCCGGGCACTCCCGTAGGCTGGACGGCTCACCGGCGCGCGTCCGCGACCGTTGTCCACAGCCCGGGGAAAGGAGATCGCCGTGAGCGAGCCGGCGGAGAACTCCCCCCAGCCGGGCGACGCGACGCCGACCGGCGCCGACCTCGCCCGCTCCGCGCTGCGGGCGGCCCGGGCCCAGGCGCGGCAGCGCGGCGAGCAGGTCCGGGAGAAGCGCGAGGCGAAGCGGCACGGCCTGCGCAGCGGAGCCCGGTCGGACGGCCGTGACCCGGTCCCGCTGGGGGCGGCGCTGAACCGGCTGCTGACCGAACGGGGCTGGGAGTCCTCGGCCGCGGTCGGCGGGGTGATGGGCCGTTGGCCGCAGATCGTCGGCCCGGACATCGCCGCGCACTGCCACCCCTCCTCCTACGACGACGCCGCGGCAGTGCTCACCGTGCAGTGCGACTCCACCGCATGGGCCACCCAACTGCGATGGCTGGCAAGGCAGTTGGTGGCCCGTCTGAACCACGAACTGGGCCACGGAACGGTCCGCACCATCAAGGTGCTGGGCCCGGCGGCGCCCGCCCGCGGCTACGGCCGGCTGCGCGCTCCGGGGAGCAAGGGGCCGGGCGACACCTGGGGCTGACCGGGTTGCCGGCCCGCCGCCGAGGGCGTGGAGCGGACCACGATCTTCCGGAACCCCTGACAGCCCTTCCAGGCGCTCTGGGCCCCCCGGGCGAGTATCGGGACATGTCCAGAGGGGATTCAGGGCGGCATATCTGCCTTCAAGGGCTGCCAAACGCCCATCTCTGTCAGTCGTACCGGTAGACTGAGAGCCAAACACTGTTGCTAGTGGCAACCGAGTCTAAACGCCGTGGTCGCACGCCCGCCCACACGGGGCGGGAATGCGGCCCGTGCTGTGCCAGAGAGGGCGCTTCGTGGCCGATTCCGGCAACCCCAGCCAGACCCCAGACCAGACCGACCAGGCTTCCTACACCGGTAGCAACATCCAGGTGCTGGAAGGCCTCGACGCCGTCCGCAAGCGCCCCGGCATGTACATCGGCTCCACCGGGGAGCGCGGCCTGCACCACCTGGTGCAGGAAGTGGTGGACAACTCCGTCGACGAGGCGATGGCCGGGTACGCCGACACCATCGACGTCACGCTCCTCGCCGACGGCGGGGTCCGGGTGGTGGACAACGGCCGTGGCATCCCGGTCGACATCGTCCCCGGCCAGGAGAAGCCGGCCGTCGAGGTCGTGCTCACCGTCCTGCACGCCGGCGGCAAGTTCGGCGGCGGCGGCTACGCCGTCTCCGGCGGTCTGCACGGTGTCGGCGTCTCGGTCGTGAACGCGCTGTCCACCCGCCTGTCGGTGGAGATCCACCGCGACGGCTCGCGCTTCACCCAGGACTACAAGGCCGGTGCGCCGACCGCTCCGCTGGCCACGCACGAGGGCTCCGAGCAGACCGGCACGACCGTCACCTTCTGGGCCGACCCGGAGATCTTCGAGACCACGGTCTACTCCTTCGAGACGCTGTCCCGGCGCTTCCAGGAGATGGCCTTCCTCAACAAGGGCCTCTCCATCTCGCTCACCGACGAGCGCCCCGAGCACGTCGACGAGGAGGGCAAGCCGCTCACCGTCACGTACAAGTACGACGGCGGCATCGCCGACTTCGTCGCCCACCTCAACTCCCGCAAGGGCGAGGTGATCCACCCCTCGGTGATCGACTTCGAGGCGGAGGACAAGGACCGGGCGATCTCGGTGGAGATCGCGATGCAGTGGAACTCCTCCTACACCGAGGGGGTCTACAGCTTCGCCAACACCATCCACACGCACGGCGGCGGTACCCACGAGGAGGGCTTCCGCGCGGCGCTGACCGGCCTGGTCAACCGCTACGCGCGGGACAAGAAGCTGCTCCGGGAGAAGGACGACAACCTCTCCGGCGAGGACATCCGCGAGGGCCTGACCGCGATCATCTCGGTCAAGCTCGGCGAGCCGCAGTTCGAGGGCCAGACCAAGGACAAGCTCGGCAACACCGAGGCGAAGACCTTCGTCCAGAAGGTCGTCCACGAGCACCTCAACGACTGGTTGGACCGCAACCCCAACGAGGCCTCGGACATCATCCGCAAGTCCATCCAGGCCGCCACCGCGCGCGTCGCCGCCCGCAAGGCCCGTGACCTCACCCGCCGCAAGGGCCTGCTGGAGTCCGCCTCGCTGCCGGGCAAGCTCTCCGACTGCCAGTCCAAGGACCCGGCCGAGTGCGAGATCTTCATCGTCGAGGGTGACTCCGCCGGCGGCTCGGCCAAGCAGGGCCGCGACCCGCGCACCCAGGCCATCCTGCCGATCCGCGGCAAGATCCTGAACGTCGAGAAGGCCCGGATCGACAAGGTGCTGCAGAACACCGAGGTCCAGGCGCTGATCTCGGCCTTCGGCTGCGGCATCCAGGAGGACTACGACGACTCCAAGCTCCGCTATCACAAGATCGTCCTGATGGCGGACGCCGACGTCGACGGTCAGCACATCCGCACCCTGCTGCTCACCCTGCTGTTCCGCTTCATGCGGCCGCTGGTCGAGTCCGGGTACGTCTACCTCGCCATGCCTCCGCTGTACAAGATCAAGTGGGGCAAGGACGACTTCGAGTACGCCTACTCGGACCGCGAGCGCGACGCGCTCATCGCGGCCGGGGTCGAGGCCGGGCGCCGGCTCCCCAAGGACGACGCGATCCAGCGCTTCAAGGGTCTCGGCGAGATGAACGCCGAGGAGCTCCGGGTCACCACCATGGACGCCGAGCACCGGCTGCTGCTCCAGGTCACCCTGGAGGACGCCGCCCGCGCCGACGAGCTGTTCTCCGTGCTGATGGGCGAGGACGTCGAGGCACGCCGCTCCTTCATCCAGCGCAACGCCAAGGACGTCCGCTTCCTGGACGTGTGACGCCGCCCGACCGGCAGCGAAGCACGTACCAGTCCGCGTGAAAGGAAACTGACCACCAGTGGTCGACGACAACCGTCCCGAAGGCGAACAGCCCGAGACCCCCACAGCCGCCGAGGCCACCGCCCAGGTGACCATGCGGATCGAGCCGGTCGAGCTCGAGACCGAGATGCAGCGCTCGTACCTCGACTACGCGATGAGCGTGATCGTCAGCCGGGCGCTCCCCGAGGTCCGCGACGGCCTCAAGCCGGTGCACCGGCGCGTGCTCTACGCGATGTACGACGGCGGGTACCGCCCCGAGAAGGGCTACTACAAGTGCGCCCGCGTCGTCGGCGACGTCATGGGCAACTACCACCCGCACGGTGACACCTCCATCTACGACACCGTCGTCCGCCTGGCCCAGCCGTGGTCCCTGCGGATGCCGCTGGTGGACGGCAACGGCAACTTCGGCTCCCCGGGCAACGACCCGGCCGCGGCCATGCGCTACACCGAGTGCAAGATGATGCCGCTCGCCATGGAGATGATGCGCGACATCGACGAGGGCACCGTCGACTTCGCGTCCAACTACGACGGCCGCTCGCAGGAGCCGACCGTCCTGCCGGCGCGCATCCCCAACCTGCTGGTCAACGGTGCCACCGGCATCGCGGTCGGCATGGCCACCAACATCCCGCCGCACAACCTGCGCGAGGTCGCCTCCGGCGCGCTCTGGGCGCTGGAGCACCCGGACGCCTCCAACGAGGAACTGCTCGAAGCCCTGATCGAGCGGATCAAGGGCCCGGACTTCCCCACCGGCGCGCTGATCGTCGGCCACCGCGGCATCGACGACGCCTACCGCACCGGCCGCGGCTCGATCACCATGCGCGCCGTGGTCGAGGTCGAGGAGATCCAGGGCCGCCAGTGCCTGGTGATCACCGAGCTGCCGTACCAGGTCAACCCGGACAACCTCGCGCTGAAGATCGCCGACCTGGTCAAGGACGGCAGGGTCGCCGGCATCGCCGACGTCCGCGACGAGTCCTCGTCCCGCACCGGCACCCGCCTGGTGGTCGTGCTCAAGCGCGACGCCGTCGCCAAGGTCGTGCTGAACAACCTCTACAAGCACACCGAGCTGCAGACCAACTTCGGCGCCAACATGCTGGCCCTGGTCGACGGCGTGCCGCGCACGCTGTCGCTGGACGCCTTCATCCGGCACTGGGTCAACCACCAGGTCGAGGTCATCGTCCGGCGCACCACCTTCCGGCTGCGCAAGGCCGAGGAGCGCGCCCACATCCTGCGCGCCCTGCTGCGCGCCCTGGACGTGATCGACGAGGTCATCGCGCTGATCCGGGCCTCGGCGAGCGCCGACGCGGCCCGCACCGGCCTGATGGGGCTGCTCTCCATCGACGAGCTCCAGGCCAACGCCATCCTGGAGATGCAGCTGCGCCGCCTGGCCGCCCTGGAGCGCCAGCGGATCATGGACGAGCACGACGAGCTGCAGCGCAAGATCGACGAGTACAACGCGATCCTGGCCTCGCCGGCCCGCCAGCGGGAGATCATCTCCGAGGAGCTCACCGCGATCGTCGAGAAGTACGGCGACGAGCGGCGCTCCACCCTCATCCCGTCCGACGGCGACCTCTCGATCGAGGACCTCATCGCCGAGGAGGACATCGTCGTCACGATCACCCGTGGCGGCTACGTCAAGCGGACCCGCTCCGACCTCTACCGCTCGCAGAAGCGCGGCGGCAAGGGCGTGCGCGGAGCGCAGCTCAAGCAGGACGACATCGTCGACCACTTCTTCGTGACGACGACGCACAACTGGATCCTGTTCTTCACCAACAAGGGCCGGGTCTACCGCGCCAAGGGATACGAGCTCCCGGACGCCGGGCGCGACGCCCGCGGCCAGCACGTGGCCAACCTGCTGGCCTTCCAGCCGGAGGAGCACATCGCCCAGGTGATGGCCGTGCGCACCTACGAGGACAAGCCCTACCTGGTCCTCGCCACCCGGGCCGGCCTGGTGAAGAAGTCCGCGCTGAAGGACTACGACTCCCCGCGCTCCGGCGGCCTGATCGCGATCAACCTGCGCCAGGACGAGGAGGGCCAGGACGACGAGCTGATCGGCGCCGAGCTGGTCTCCGCCGAGGACGACCTGCTGCTGGTCTCCAAGAAGGCCCAGTCGATCCGCTTCACCGCGACCGACGACGCGCTGCGGCCCACCGGCCGCGCCACCTCCGGCGTCAAGGGCATGGCCTTCCGCGAGGACGACGAAATGCTCTCGATGAACGTCGTCCGCCCGGGAACGTACGTGTTCACCGCCACCGACGGCGGGTACGCCAAGCGCACGGCCGTGGACGAGTACCGTGTCCAGGGGCGTGGCGGCTACGGCACCAAGGCGGCGAAGATCGTCGAGGGCCGGGGCTCTCTGGTCGGCGCGCTCGTGGTCGACGACACCGACGAGATCATGGCGATCACCCTGTCGGGTGGGGTGATCCGCACAAGGGTTTCCGAAGTTCGTGAAACCGGACGTGACACCATGGGCGTCCAACTGATCAACCTCGGTAAGCGCGACGCGGTCGTGGGCATGGCCCGCAACGCGGAAGCCGAGGACGAGGAGACGGTGGAGGACGAGGTCGCGGACACCGCTTCCACCGAAACGGCTGAGGGTGCGGAGACGGCGGCCGGCGGCGACGCCGAGGTCTGAACCGAACCACGGGCCGGTGCCGTCGCGTTCTCATGGAGGGCGTGGCGGCACCGGCCGCCCACCAGTTCCGGGCAATCCCGCCGGGCGCTGGATGACGAGTGACGAAGCAGGACGGTGCCGCCGTCCTGGTGGGAAGTGCGGGAGGACCAGGTGAGTGGAGCCACGGGTGCTGCGGGAGGACCCTCCGGCGGCCGTCCGGGCGCGCAGGGCGGGGGTGGGTACGGCGGGCCGCAGCCGCCGGCCGAGCACTCGGCCGCGTCCACCTCGCTGATGCCACCGGTCGGCGGAGCGGGACAGGGCGGCGCGACCTACGGCGGACAGACGCCCCCGCCGCCGGGGGCCCCGGCGCCGGGCGCGAGCGGATTCTCGCAGCCGACCACCTATGCCAAGGGGCAGCCGACCCCGGCCCGGGGGACCCGGACCAGCGGCAACACGCCGCCCGGCGGCACGCCCGTCCCGGGCGCGGCGCGCCGGCCGGCCCCGGCCGCCCCCGCGGCGGCCGCCGGTGTCGGCCTCGGCCGGACCCGCAAGGCCCGGCTGCGGGTGACCAAGGTCGACCCGTGGTCGGTGATGAAGGTCAGCTTCCTGCTGTCGCTGGCCGTCGGGATCATCATCATCGTGGCCGCGGCGGTGCTGTGGATGACGCTGGACTCGCTCGGCGTCTTCGACTCGCTGACCAAGACCCTCAAGGACGTCACCGGCTCGGACAGCGCCGGCGGCCTCAACCTGATGGACTACGTGGGCTTCGGCAAGGTGATGACCTTCACCTCGCTGATCGCCGTGGTCGACGTCGTCCTGCTGACGGCGCTGTCCACGCTCTCGGCGTTCATCTACAACGCGGCGGCCGGCTTCACCGGCGGCGTCGAGCTGACCCTGGCCGAGGAGGACTGACCCCGGTCGGATCCTGACCCCAGGTCAGTTCGCCGTCCACGGACGGAATGGACGGGCCCCGCAGGTTGTTGCAGCCTGCGGGGCCCGTCGGCATTTCGGGTGACAGCCGGCCGCCCGCGGCGTGCCGCCCGGGAGCGGGCCGGCTGCGGTGGGATTAGCTGGGTGGCGCCCGGTCCACGCCTGGGAGTGCCGCAGGCCGCCCCCGGTCCGCCCGACCGGGTCAGGAGACGTTCCGCAGGACGGCTGGACGGAGGCGCGCGGTGGCGAAGCTCGCAGGTCAACTGGTCGAGGCCCTGGACGGGCTGTTGGGGGTTCCGGTACCGCTGCGGGTCCAGGCCTGGGACGGCAGCGTCGCCGGGCCGCCGGGAGCCCCCACGGTCGTCCTGCGCAACCGCCGGGCGCTACGCCGGCTGCTCTGGCAGCCGGGCGAACTGGGCCTGGCCCGGGCGTACGTCGCGGGGGACCTGGAGATCGCCCCCGGCACCGACCTCTACGAGGTGCTCTCGGCCGTCGCCCGGTTCGTCGAGCGGCCGGAGATCCGCCGTCTCGACCTCGGCCCGCGGGACGTGCTCGGCGCCAACGGGCGTCGCGTCCTCGCGGCCGCGCTGCGGGCCGGGGCGCTCGGCCCCGAGCCCACGCCGCCCCGGGAGGAGGTCCGCAAGGCCCGCGGGCGGCTGCACAGCCGCAGCCGGGACCGCGCGGCCATCAGCTACCACTACGACGTCGGAAACGACTTCTACGGGCTCGTCCTGGGCTCCTCCATGGTCTACTCGTGCGCCTACTGGACCCCGGAGGCCAAGAGCCTGGAGGCCGCCCAGGAGGCCAAGCTCGACCTGATCTGCCGCAAGCTCGGCCTCCGGCCCGGGATGCGCCTGCTGGACGTCGGCTGCGGCTGGGGCTCGCTGCTGCTGCACGCGGCCGAGCACTACGGCGTCACCGCGGTCGGCGTCTCCATCTCGCGGGAGCAGGTCGCGCTGGCCCGCCGGCGGGTCGAGGAGGCCGGCCTGGCCGGGCGGGTGGAGGTCCGGCTCCAGGACTACCGGGAGACCGCCGACGGCCCGTTCGACGCGATCTCCAGCGTCGGGATGGCCGAGCACGTCGGCTCCGAGCAGTACCGGGTCTACGCCGAGGGCCTGCACCGGCTGCTGGTGCCCGGCGGCCGGCTGCTCAACCACCAGATCGCCCGCCGCCCCGACCGCCCCGGTGAGCCGCACCGCACCAGCCCCTTCATCGACCGCTACGTCTTCCCCGACGGCGAGCTCTCCCCCGTCGGTTCCACCGTGGCCCGGCTGGAGGAGGCCGGCTTCGAGGTCCGGGACGTCGAGTCGCTGCGCGAGCACTACGGGCTGACCCTGCGCGAATGGGTGGCCAACCTGGAGGCGCACTGGAGCGAGGCGGTCCGGCTGGTCGGCCGCGGCCGGGCCCGGGTCTGGCGGCTGTACATGGCCGCCAGCGCGCTCGCCTTCGAGGAGAACCGGATCGGGATCAACCAGATCCTCGCCGTCCGCAGCACCGAGGAGGGCGCGGCCGGCCTCCCGGCGACCCGCGAGGAATGGCTGCTGCGCCCGGCCGCCGGAGCGCCGCCGCTGGTCGGCGGGGTGCCCGCCGGGAACCCCTCCGGCCCGGATTTGGGAGATCGGCCATCGGTCCGCTAATCTTTCAGTGCGGCAAGGGCCTATAGCTCAGACGGTTAGAGCGCTTCCCTGATAAGGAAGAGGCCACAGGTTCAAGTCCTGTTAGGCCCACCACCGCGAAGGGCCCGGAGTGATCCACTCCGGGCCCTTCGGCGTTTCCCCCGCCGTTGCGGGAACCGCGCGCCCCGCCGGGCTGTTCTCCGGGGAGGGAACGTGTGGAGGGATGGTGACGACATGGCGGTCTTCTGGGCGATGAGTATCCCCGGACTGATCTGCGCCCTGGTGGTGCTCGCGGCGGTCGACCAGCTCGCGCTGCGGGCGCGCCGCTCACGCTGGGTGCCGTGGCGGGGGACCGGCCGGGAGGGGCAGATCTCGGCCACCGGCTTCGAGCAGCTGCACGCGCAGTTCGCCGCAGGCAAGCAGCACGAGCTGGACGAACGCGGCACGACCCTGATGCTGCGCGACGAGGAGGGCGAGGGGGCGCCGCCCCGGACCAGGGTCGACCTGGCGGGCGGGAAGGCCGTGGTGGTGACGCCGTCGAACCGGCGGCCCGACCGCCCGTCGGACCATCCGTCCAGCGCCCCGCCGGGCACGCCGTAGGGCCCGGGCGGGGAGGGTCGGCCGTGCGGCAGGAGGTGCGGCGTCAATCCTCCGCCCGGACCGCCGGGTTGGCCGCAGCGGTGGCTGGTCACGATTGGGACACCGGTGTGTATCATCGGCCGCAAGGGCAGTCTGGCACCCGGCAGCCCGTTCGCGATCGAAACACATCTGGACTCGTCGGCCCGGTCAGTCCGGCCGGAGCACCGGCTCTTGAGTCCGCCAACGCAAGAAGGACGAGGTCCCGCGGTGAAGAAGCTTCTCCTGGTCGCCCTGGTCGCCCTCGGCGGCTTCTTTGTCTACCGTCAGGTCCAGGCGGACCGCGCCGAGCAGGACCTGTGGACCGAGGCCACCGACCCGGTTCCGGCCGGTCGCTGAGCCCGGACGATCCGACGATCAACGATCTTCGGAGGCGCTTCACCGCGCCTCCAGGGCCGGCCGGCCCGGTCACCCGACCGGATCGGCCGGATCCCAGGCACCGCCCGGACGCCGCCTCGGCGGCAGGTCCGGTCGGCCCGGGGGTAGGGCGCCGGGAACGGCGCCGGAACCCGGTACGCTAGTGCCCGTCGGCACCTGCGGTGCCGTCGAGGGGCATTAGCTCAGTTGGTAGAGCGCTGCCTTTGCAAGGCAGATGTCAGGAGTTCGAGTCTCCTATGCTCCACAGCACATCGCAGTCGTGACGCCGATCGGCCGCTGACCTGAACCCAGGTCAGCGGCCGATCGGCGTTTGCGCGTCCTCAGGGCGTGACCGACACGCCCTGAGGACCGGGCTACGGGTCAGTGCGGCTTGCGCGGGTCGTGCGGCTTGGGGTGGTCGCCGTCACCGTCGTCGTCGGGCCGGCCGGGTGGCGGAGCGGGCTCGGTGGCCGCGTCCCCGGCCCGGGGCCCGGCGGGAGCGGCCGGGGCGCTCTGCGGGGCGCCGGCGGCGTTGACCGGCCCGGGGCCCGTCGCCCCGGCGGCGTGCGCCCCGGCGGGTTGGTCGGCCCGGTCGGTCGGGGGCTCGACCAGCCACTCCGGGTTGCTCTGCCGGCGCCACCACTGCCAGGCCACGATCCCGCCGCCGATCGCCAGCGCACCGGCCACGGCGAGGCCGGTGGCCAGGCCGTTGCACCGCTTCCTCCGGGCGTTGCGGGCGGCGAGGTGGCTGATCTCGGCCGAGGTGACGTTGCCGTGCAGCGCGGTCAGCGCGGCGGCGCCCCGGGTCTGGGCCTCCTGGGCGACCGGGGTGACGGCGGCGCGGGCCTCCTCGACGGCCTGGGCGACCCTGGGGCCGACCGTGGAGCGGGCCTGGTCGGCTGCGCGGCCTGCGGAGAGCCTGGCCGCCAGAGCGGCCTCCTGGGCGCGGTGGAAGGCCTTCAGGGCGTGCTGCTGGGTTTCGGGCGGCAGACTGGCGAAGGCGTGACCGAACTGCGGGGCGATGTGCCGGTCGTACTGGACGCGGAGGCTCTGGGCGGCCTGGGCGGCTTTCGGCCCGAAGGTGTCCAGGGCCGGGCCGAGGCGCTGCCTGGCGCCGTCCGCGAGGTGCGCGGCGGTGTCCCGGGTCTTGGTGGCCGTCTCACGAGCCGAGTCCGAAAAGGTCACGAGTCTCTCCTCCTGGGTGGCGTCCTTTATGCACATATCCACCTGAATGCTGATCATGCATGCTGATTTGTCCACCGGCATGTCGGAGTGGGCCGTACGCGGGGTGCGGAAGGGGCCGGGGAGCGGGCCCGATGTCGGATCCGCCGCAGTAGGCTGGCGATTTCGGCGTCCCGTACGGGAGGGGAAGAACCTCATGCTGACCGGCTGCTACCGGCACCCGCAGACGGCCACCGGCGTCTCCTGCACCCGCTGTGAGCGGGCGATCTGCCCGCAGTGCATGGTGACCGCCTCGGTGGGCTTCCAGTGCCCGGAGTGCGTCGGCGGCGGGCACGCCGGGACGCGGCGGGCGACCACCCGGTTCGGCGGGGCGATCGCCCAGGACGGCGGGCTGGTCACCAGGGTGCTGATCGGCATCAACGTGGTCGTCTTCGTGCTGGCCGCCTACGTGCTCACGCCGCGGCTGGGCCAGGTCTGGGAGCTGTACAGCGCCGGGCGGGCCATCCTGGGCGGTCCGGACGGTGTCGCCGACGGGCCCTCCCAGTGGTACCGGCTGCTGACCTCGGTGTTCCTGCACCTGCAGTGGTGGCACATCGGGATGAACATGGTGGTCCTGTACTGGCTCGGCCCCGCACTGGAGACGGCGCTCGGCCGGCTGCGCTTCCTGGCCCTCTACCTGCTCTCCGGCCTGGGAGGCAGCACCCTGGCCTTCCTGATCGACGGCAACGCGCTGCGGTCGGTGGGGGCCTCGGGCGCGATCTTCGGGCTGATCGGCGCCACGGTGGTGATGCAGCTGCGGAACCGGGGCCCGCTCGCCCCGGTGATGGCGTTCCTGGTCTTCAACCTGGTCGTCACCTTCTCGCGGACGGACATCGACTGGCGGGCGCACATCGGCGGCCTGGTGGTGGGCGCGCTGACGGCGGCCGGTCTGATGTACGCCCCGCGAGAGCGCCGCGGCCTGGTCCAGGGGCTGGCGCTGGCGGGGTCGCTGGCCGTGGTGGCGGCGATGCTGATGATCGGGATGGCCCGCTACGGCGCGTGACGCCGAGGGCGTTTGTCCACAGCAGGTGCGGGGTTGTGCACAGGCTGTGTGGCGCCCGGGGTGCGGACTGCTGTTCTACGCGTGTCCTGCTGTGCGGTTTTCCCATTCCCGGGAAGTTGTGCACAGCTGTGGAAAGCTCGCGGTCGAAAAGTTATCCACAGGCTGGGGGGACTTTTCCCCAGTGTGGATAACCATGTGGATAAGCGGGACCATCCGATGATGGGGATAACCGACCGGTTTCCCGCCCGTGTCCGGGCACGCCTGACCGCCGCCCGGCACCAGTGGTCCGAAGCGGCGGAGGTGGCTCGACCGGAGCCTCAGGAGGAGCGGGAGGCTACTTCCACTGGGTGGAGACGCCGAACCCCGCGGCGATGAACCCGAAACCGACCAGGATGTTCCAGTTCCGCCAGCTCTCGACCGGGTAGCTGCCGCTGGTCACGTAATAGGTGACGATCCAGACCAGGCCGATCAGGAACAGTGCCAGCATCAGCGGTGCGACCCAACTGCGGCCCGAACTGATCTTCACCGCGGCCGTGGTCGGCGGGGTGTAGTCGGACTTCTTGCGGAGTCGAGACTTCGGCACGAGGAGCTCTCCTGTCGATGCGCTGTGAGACCGCGCAGAGGTGCAGCGGGGGTCGGTCGGCCGGTGACGGGCGGTGCGGAACGCACGGGACCGTTCCCGCACGCGCCACCGGCGTCCGTTAGCGTAGTGGCTCGGTGGGTCTTAAGGAGATAAGGGTACGGTGCCTAATTTGTCGATTCCCCCTCGGCCGACCACTACCCGCCGCTCCGGCACCCGAATTGTCGGGCGTGCCCTGACCTGTGCGGTCTTCGCGCTCGCCGGGCTGCTCTTCTACATCAGCGCGCAGACCGCCCGCGGCACCGACCTGCGGACCGACAACTCGCTGCTGAGCCTCGGCGACGTGATACGCCAGCGCAGCTCGCAGAACCAGCAGGCCCAGGCCCAGCTGGCCGACCTCCAGGCCCGCGCCCAGGAGCTCACCGGGCAGCAGGGCGGCAACCCCGCCGACGCCGCCCGGCTGGACGACCTGCGGCTCGGCGCGGCCCTGGAGCCACTGCAGGGCGGCGGCCTGACCGTCACCCTCAACGACGCCCCGCCGAACGCCACCGCCCGCATCCCGGGCGTCCCCGAGCCCGGCGTCAACGACCTGGTCATCCACCAGCAGGACATCCAGGCCGTGGTCAACGCGCTGTGGCGGGGCGGCGCCGAAGGGGTGCAGGTGATGGACCAGCGGCTGATCTCCACCAGCGCCGTCCGCTGCGTCGGCAACACCCTGCTCCTCCAGGGCCGGGTCTACTCGCCGCCGTACGTGGTCCGGGCGGTCGGCCGCACCGATGCGCTGAAGGCCGCCGTGGACGGCGACCCGACGATCCGCAACTACCTCCAGTACGTCCAGGCGTACGGGCTCGGCTGGAAGGTCCAGGAGAGCGGCGACCTGACCCTCCCCGGATACTCCGGGACCACCGAGCTGCGGTCGGCGGGCGGGCAGCAGTAGCGGACCGGCCCCGCGGTCGTTGATCCCGGGTCTACTCTTGACCCCAGTCCGCTACGTCGAGGGAGCACCATGTACGGCTGGATCTGGCGTCACCTCCCGGGAAACACCCTGGTCCGCGCCGTCATCTCGCTGCTCCTCGTCGTGGGGATCGTCTATCTCCTCTTCACCTACGTCTTCCCGTGGGCGGAACCGTTGCTCCCCTTCGGTGACGTCACAGTGGACGGCGGCGAAGGTGCCGCGGCCGGCTGAACCGGCGGCCCCGCACCTCCACCCTGCCGACCCCGCCCCGCATCCCACGGAGACCACGCGAGAATGACCACCCAGCCGACCGCGCCCCGCATCCTGGTCGTGGACAACTACGACAGCTTCGTCTTCAACCTGGTCCAGTACCTGTACCAGCTCGGTGCCACCTGCGAGGTGGTGCGCAACGACGAGGTGACCGTCGAGCACGCCGTCCGCCGGTCCGGCGGCGAGGACGACCAGGGCTTCGACGGGGTACTGCTCTCCCCCGGGCCCGGGGCGCCGGAGGAGGCCGGGGTCTGCATCGGGATGGTGCACCACTGCGCGGGGATCGGGCTGCCGGTCTTCGGCGTCTGCCTGGGCCTGCAGTCGATCGCGGTCGCCTACGGCGCGGTGGTCGACCGGGCACCGGAACTGCTGCACGGCAAGACCTCGCCGGTCGAGCACGAGGACGGCGGGGTGTTCGAGGGGCTGCCCTCGCCGCTGACCGCCACCCGGTACCACTCGCTGGCGGTCGAGCCGGCCACCGTGCCGGACGAGCTGGTGGTCACCGCGCGCACCGACAGCGGCGTGATCATGGGTCTGCGGCACCGCGAACTGCCTGTCGAGGGCGTGCAGTTCCACCCCGAGTCGGTGCTCACCGAGGGCGGCCACCGGATGCTCGCCAACTGGCTGGCGGAGTGCGGCTACCCGCAGGCCGTGGACCGGTCGGCCGGGCTCGCCCCGGTGATCGGCCGGGGCTGAGCGGCGTGACCGCGCTGCGTCCGGAGGGGCGTTACCAGCCGGAGGCGGGCCCGGGTGACGGACAGCCGTACGGCGGCGCGCAGTACGGCGGCGGCCCGTACGGGGACGGGCAGCACCACGGTGGCGCGGCGGCGTACCCGCAGCAATATCCGGCGCAGCCCGGGCAGGGCGCCGCCGAGGACGCCTGGGGCGTGTACGAGCAGGCCGAGCAGCCCGCCGCGTCCGGACCCGAGTACCCGTGGCTGCCCGACCAGACGCTCCAGCTGCGCCTGCCCCTCGACATCGGCGGGCCGGCCGCGGAACCGGCCCCGCCTACCGGCGGCCGGGCCGAGCGCCGCAGGGCCGCCCAGGGCCGGACCTCCGTGCGCGCGGGCGTCGGCCGGCGCCGGGCGCGCGGCCGGGGCGCCGGGGCGCAGGCGCGGCCCAAGGAGTCCGCGGTCGTGGTGGCCGCGCGGCTCGTCGGGGAGCTGTGCATCACGCTCGGCGTGGTGATGCTGCTCTTCGTCTCGTACCAGCTCTGGTGGACCAACGTGCAGGCCGACGCGGCCGCCGACGGTGCCCGCAACCGGCTGGAGAAGCAGTTCGACGCCGCCCTGGCGCCGCCGCAGCCCGGGCAGCCGGCTCCGGACCCGGCCAAGCCGGAGTCGTTCGAGCCCGGCAAGGGCTTCGCCATCATCTACCTGCCCAAGCTGGGGCTGAAGTTCCCGATCGCCGAGGGCACCTCCAAGCCGGCGGTGCTCGACAAGGGCCTGGTCGGCCACTACACCGGCACCGGGATGCCGGCCGACAAGGCGGGCAACTTCGCGCTGGCCGCGCACCGCAACACCCACGGCGAGCCGTTCCGGTACATCAACCAGCTCGGCAAGGGCGACAAGATCGTGGTGGAGACCGCCACCTCGTACTACACCTACGAGGTCACCAGCAGCATCCCGGAGACCTCCCCCAACAACGTGAGCGTGATCAAGCCCGTCCCCAACGGCGCCGGTTACGCGGGCGCCGGCCGGTACATCACGCTGACCACCTGCACCCCGGAGTTCACCTCCAAGTTCCGCCTCATCGTCTTTGGCAAGATGACCGAGGAACGGCCGCGTAGCCAAGGCAAGCCGGCCGCGATCACGGGCGGGTGACCGCCCGGGCACCCGGCACGAAGGGGGAGCACCGGAGATGACGGACGAGACCGCGCAGTCGGCCGAGCCGCGGGAGGAGGCCTTCCCGCCGCCCGAGGCCGGCCCCGCGCCCGCCCGGCGCGGCCGCAGTCGGGCGCTGGCCGCGCTCGGCGTCTTCGGCGAGCTGCTGATCACCCTGGGACTGGTGCTCGGCCTGTTCGTGGCCTACTCGCTGTGGTGGACCAACGTCGAGGCGGACCGCTCGGCGGCCGCGGCCTCCGACCGGCTGCGCGACACCTGGGCCGCGAGCCCGACCGGCACCCCCTCGGCCGCCCCCGGCGGGACGCCCGCCCCCGCCGCGCCGTTCGCGGCCGGGGACGCGGTCGGCTTCCTGCACGTCCCGGCGATGGGCCGGGACTACCAGGTGCTGATCCGGATGGGCACCGACAGCGACACCCTGGCCGAGGGCGTGGCGGGGGTGTACGAGCAGCCCTACCGTGCCGCGATGCCCTGGGATCAGGCCGGCAACTTCGCGCTGGCCGCCCACCGGGACGGCCACGGCGCCAAGTTCCACGACCTGGACGCGGTGCACAAGGGCGCCGCGGTCGTCGTCGAGACCAAGGACAAGTGGTACGTCTACCGGATCGACAGCACCCTGCCGGAGACGTCCAAGTACGACACCGGCATCGTCGCGCCCGTCCCGGTCGGCTCCGGCTACACCGGCCCCGGCCGGTACATCACGCTGACCACCTGCACGCCGGTGTACACCTCGCGCTACCGGATGGCGGTCTGGGGGAGCCTGGTGCGGGTGGACGACGTGGACGCCAAGCGCACCCCGCCGCCGGAGCTGCGTCAGCCCTGAGCCCGCCGGCCGCGGCCCGGAACCCGCGGCCCGGAGCCGAGAACGCCCGGAACCGAGAACGCCCGGAACCGGGAACGCCCGAGGGCCCGTCGCAACCGCTGCGACGGGCCCTCGGGCGTACGGCCGGACAACTCCCACCAAGCCTCAGATCCAGGGGAACCAGGGCTTAGTTGTTGTTCCCCCCTTTGGTGTTGGAGGGTGAGGGGGAGCCGGGGTCACCCCCTTTGGGCGGATCGGCCGGCTTCGTGATGAGCATCACCTGGGTGTTCGGGTCCAGCTGGGTGCCGGCGATCGGGTTGGTGCTCACGACGATGGCGTTCGGGTCCGACGGACCGGACACCACCGTGTAGAGCAGCCCGACCTTGCCCAGCTGCGAGATGGCCTCCGACAGCTTGACGTTCTGCAGCGGCGGGACCTGGGGCTTGTCCTGCATCTTGAAGATCGTCAGCGTGATCTTCGTGTTGGCCGGGGCCTTGGTGTTGGCCGGGACCGACTGCGCGGCGACGGTGTTCGCCTTGCTCTGGTCGGTGGTCTGCACCGTCTTCGAGGCGTCGACCTGGAAGCCGAGGCCCTCCAGCTGGGCCTGCGCCACCTCCTTCTGCGCGCCGACCACGTTCGGCACGGACACCTTCGACTTGCCCTGCGAGACGGTCAGCTTGACCGGCGCGGTCGGGTCACCGGCGGTGCCCGCCGCCGGGTCCTGGGCGGTGACGTTCTCCTGCGGAGCGGTGTCGTCGTCCTTGTACTCGGTGGTGACGTTGGTGAAGCCGGCGTCGCCGAGCGCCTTGGTCGCCTGGTCCTTGGTCTTGCCGACCACGTTCGGCAGCGGGGCCTTGGCCGGGCCGGAGGAGAGCTGCACGGTGATGGTGCTGTTCTCCGCGACCTGGCCGCCGACGGCCGGGTTCTGGGTGCAGACCTGGTCCTTCTTGATGTTGGCGTCCGGGCAGGCGAGCTTGTCGCCCTCGGCCACCACGAGCTTGGGACCGGCCGCGGCCGCGGCCGTCTTGGCGTCCGCCAGGCTCTTGCCGACCAGGTTCGGCACGGAGACCTTCGGGGTCTCCGTGGTGCCGCCGCCGTTGCCGTTGAACATGGCCTGGGCCACGAAGAAGGTGCCGACCAGGACCAGCACGGCGGCGACCGCCAGCACGATCCAGGAGGTGTTGCTCTTCTTCGGCGGCTGCTCGCCGCGCCGGCCGCCGTCCCGGCCGTAGCCGTCGTCGTGGCCGCCGCCCGCCGGGCCGTCGGCGTAGGCCTGGCCGTAGCCGTCGTCCTGGTAGCCGCCCTGCGGGCCGTAGCCGGGCTGCGCGCCGGCCTGCGGCAGCATGGTGGTCGGGCCGCCGCCGGGCTGCTGCGGCAGCACGTTGGTCTGGCCGTACGGGTCGTGCTGCTGCGGGTAGCCGTTCTGGTCGTAGCCGTACCCGGCGCCCATGCCGTACGCGGCGGCCTGTTGGGCGGCGGCCACCGGCAGGCCGTCGAGGAAGCGCTCGATGTCGTCGCGCATCTCGTCGGCGCTCTGGTAGCGGTAGTCGCGCTCCTTGGCGAGCGCCTTCAGCACGATCGCGTCGATCTCGGGGCGGACCTCGGGATCGAAGACGGACGGCGGCTGCGCCTCCTCCCGGACGTGCTGGTAGGCCACCGCGACCGGGGAGTCGCCGACGAACGGCGGGCGGACGGTCAGCAGTTCGTAGAGCAGGCAGCCGGTGGAGTAGAGGTCGGAGCGGGCGTCGACCTGCTCGCCCTTGGCCTGCTCGGGGGAGAGGTACTGGGCGGTGCCGATGACGGCCGAGGTCTGGGTCATGGTCATCCCGGCGTCGCCCATCGCGCGGGCGATGCCGAAGTCCATGACCTTGACGTTGCCCTGCCGGGTCAGCATCACGTTGGCCGGCTTGATGTCGCGGTGCACGATGCCGGCGCGGTGCGAGTACTCCAGCGCCTGCAGGATGCCGATGGTCATCTCCAGCGCGCGCTCGGGCAGCAGCCGTCGGCCGGAGTGCAGCAGCTCGCGCAGGGTGGACCCCTCGACGTACTCCATCACGATGTACGGGATGGAGATGTTGTCGATGTAGTCCTCGCCGGTGTCGTACACGGCGACGATCGCGGGGTGGTTCAGGGACGCCGCGGACTGCGCCTCGCGGCGGAAGCGGGCCTGGAACGACGGATCCCGGGCCATGTCGGCCCGGAGCGTCTTCACTGCGACGGAACGGCCGAGCCGGGTGTCATGGGCGAGGTACACCTCGGCCATGCCGCCGCGTCCGAGGACGCCGCCGAGCTCGTACCTGCCGCCTAGGCGACGAGGCTCTTCCATAGTTCCGACCCTCTCCCTCACCTGCCGGCGAGGTTGTGACGTAGGTGTCCCCGCACGCTCTGGGTGACGCCGAGCGGGTCTCGACCGGTTCTCCGGCCGGGCCGTGCGCCGTCTCGCGGGCGGCAACGGGCACACCCGCTGCTGGCGGATACGCTACCGGTCGCACCGCATCGGACCGGAGTCGGCCGTCGGCCGATATCAGACCGGTATCCGGACGGGGGTGTCGATCGTGACTTTCCACTCACGGTCGGGCCTCCTCCTCACTTGCCGAGGACGGCCTGCATCACCGCCTTGGCGATCGGGGCGGCCAGCCGGCCGCCGCTGATGCCGTCGCGGTTGTTGGAGCCGTCCTCGACCACGACCGCGACCGCGACGGACTGGCCGTCGGTGGTCTTGGCCCAGGAGGTGAACCAGGCGAACGGCAGCCCGGCGTTGTCCTCACCGTGCTGGGCGGTACCGGTCTTGCCGCCGACCTGGAGGCCGGGGATCTTGGCGGTCTTGCCGGTGCCGTTCTCCACCACCGAGACCATCAGGTCCTGCATCTTCTGCGCGGTGGCCGGGCTCATCGGCTGGGAGAACTGCTTCTCGGTGTGCTTGGAGATGGTGGTCAGCGAGGCCGAGCGCTCCTGGTCGACCAGGTACGGCTGCATCAGGCTGCCGTTGTTGGCGATCGCGGCGGACACCATGGCCATCTGCAGCGGGGTGGCCCGGGTGTCGTGCTGGCCGATCGAGTCCTGCGCGGTGCCGTCCAGGCTCGCGCTGCTCGGGAAGATGCTCTTCTCGGAACGGACCGGGGTGTCGATGGTGCTGTTGAAGCCGAACTTCTCGGCCTGCGCCCGCATCTTGTCCTTGCCGAGGTCCGCGCCCATCTTGGCGTAGACCGTGTTGCAGGACTGGTCCATCCCCGACTTGACCGTGGCGTTCCCGCACTTCTCGAGCGGCGACTCGTTGTTCAGCACCGTCTCGGTGCCCGGCAGGGTGTACGGGTCCGGCGTCGCGGTCTGGTCGTCGATGTTCCGGTACAGGCCGTTCTCGAACGCGGCGGTCGCGGTCACCAGCTTGAACGTGGAGCCGGGCGGATAGGTCTCCTTCAGCGCCCGGTTGAGCATCGGCTTGTTGGGGTCGGCGTTGAGGTCCGTCCAGGCCTTGGAGTCGCCGCTCTCGCTGCCGGCGATGGTGCCCGGGTCGTAGGACGGGGTGGAGACCAGCGCCAGGATCGCGCCGGTCTTCGGGTCGATCGCGACGGCGGCGCCCTTCTTGTCCCCGAGGCCGTCCCAGGCGGCCTTCTGGGCCTTGGCGTTGATCGTGGTGACGACGTCGCCGCCGCGCTGCTGCTCGCCGGTCAGCATGTCCAGGGTGTTGCGGAAGAAGAGCCGGTCGTCGGTGCCGGAGAGGATGCCGTCCTCCAGGTTCTCCAGCTGGCTGGAGCCGAAGACCTGCGAGGAGTAGCCGGTGACCGGGGCGTACATCGGGCCGTCGACCCAGGAGCGCTTGTACTTGTAGCGCAGGCCGTTGACGAAGTCGGACTTCGTGACCGGCTGGCCGCCGACGATGATGTTGCCGCGCGGGTGGGCGTACCGGTCGTACTGCTGGCGCTTGTTGTTCTTGTTGGTGGCCCAGGCGTCGGCCTGGACGCCCTGCACCCAGTTGGTGCGCACCATCAGGGCCAGGATCAGGACGAGACAGAAGATCGAGACCCGGCGGATCGGCTTGTTCATCGGGCGGGTCCTCCCTGGCCCTCGGTGGCCGGGGTCGCTTCGACCCCGGGTCGGCGGGCGCTGTCGCTGATCTTCAGCAGGATCGCGACCAGCGCCCAGTTGGCGACCACGGACGAACCGCCCTGGGCGAGGAACGGCATGGTCATACCGGTGAGCGGGATCAGTCCGGTGACCCCGCCGGCCACGACGAAGACCTGCAGTGCCATCGCCGACGAGAGCCCGACGGCGAACAGCTTGCCGAACGGGTCGCGGGCGGCGAGGGCGGTGCGCAGGCCGCGCTGCACCAGCAGGGCGTACAGCAGGAAGATCGCCATCAGGCCGGTCAGCCCGAGCTCCTCGCCGAACGAGCCCAGGATGAAGTCGCTCTTCGCGGCGAAGTTGATCAGCCAGGAGCGGCCCTGGCCGAGGCCCGAGCCGGTCACCCCGCCGGAGCCGAGCGCCATCAGCGACTGGCCGATCTGCTCGGTGGCGCCCTTCGGCGGGTGTGCTCCGAAGGCGGCCATCGGGTCGAGCCAGGCGTCGATGCGGACCTTGACGTGGCTGGTGGTCATGGCGACCGCGACCGCGCCGCCGATCGACATCAGCAGGCCGAACAGGATCCAGCTGGTCCGCTCGGTGGCGACGTAGAGCATCACCACGAACAGGCCGAAGAACAGGAAGGACGTGCCGAGGTCGTTCTCGAAGACCAGGATCAGCAGGCTGAGCAGCCAGATCACCACGATCGGGCCGAGGTCGCGCCCGCGCGGCAGGTACAGGCCCATGAAGCGGCGGCTGGCCAGGGCGAGGGCGTCGCGCTTGACCATCAGGTAGCCGGCGAAGAACACCGTCAGGATGATCTTGGCGAACTCGCCGGGCTGGATCGAGAAGCCGCCCATCCGGATCCAGATCTTGGCGCCGAAGTCCTCCGCCCGGGCCGGGAAGAAGGCCGGCGCGGCGAGCAGGACCAGCGCCGCCACCATCGAGATGTAGGTGTAGCGCTGGAGCACCCGGTGGTCCTTCAGGAACACCATCACGGCGATGAACAGCCCGATCCCGAGGGCCGACCACATCAGCTGGTTCCGGGCCGCCGGGAAGTTGGCGCTCAGCAGCTTGCCGGCCTTGTCGAGCCGCCAGATCATCACCACGCCGAGACCGTTCAGCAGGGTGGCGATCGGCAGCATCAGCGGGTCCGCGTACGGCGCGAAGCGGCGCACCAGCAGGTGCGCGACCAGCGCCAGCGTGCCCATGCCGAGTCCGTAGCCGACCATGCCGCTCGGCAGCGAGGAGTCCATCGCGAGCCCCACGTTGGCGTACGCGAGGATCGGCAGCACGACGGCGAAGGCCAGCAGGGCCAGCTCGGTGTTGCGCCGGTTCGGCGCGCCCTGGAGGGAGATGGTGGTGTTGGCACGGCGCCGGGTGGCGGCGCGGTCGGTGGCCGTCCGGCGCCTGCCGGCCCGGCCGGTGTCGTCGCTCAGGTCGTAGGTGCTCACGTGGTGACCGCTCCCTGACGGCCGGCTGCCCCGCTCGGGGCGGGCCTATGTCGGATCACGGAGGTCACTGCTTCGGGCAGGAGTCGGCCCGGCTGCGCTCCTCCTCGGTCAGCCCGGACAGGTCGCCCGACGGGCCGGTGTTCGGCGCGGCGGCGTTCGGCGCCGGGGTGGTCGGGCTCGGGGCGGTCGGCGTCGGGGTGGCCGGGGCCGGGGTGGTGGGGGCCACCGGGGGGCGGGTCTTCTCGCCCGGGGTGGGCGTGACGGCCAGGAACGCGGCGTGGGTGGCCTGCGCCGCCTGGGTGCCCTGGGCGGCCGGGACGGTCCGGGCGTCGGCGACCTTCTTGCAGAGCTTGACCCAGCCGTCGAGCTCCTGGACGGTCGCGGTGGCGGCACCCAGGCTGTCGGCCGAGATGGTCTTGTTGAGGTGCTCGGCCTGGTCCTGCGGCAGGTACTTGAGCTCGACGTCCTTGTACGCGGTGTGCACCGAGGACAGGCTCAGGCCGGCCAGGTTCTGGTTGATGCCCTGGTAGACCGCGACGTGATCGCCCTGCTTGCCGACGTAGTACTGGTCCTGGGTCCACTGGTAGCCCAGGAACCCGGCGCCGCCGAGCAGGCCGAGGGTGACCAGGACGGCCACCGAGACGGTGAGGCCCTTGCGCTTGCGCTTCGCGGGGGGCTCCTCGTCGAACTCCTCGGCGCCGTACACCGAGGGCTCGCCGGAGCCGTAGCCGTACTCGCCCTCGTAGCCCTCGGCGGGGCCGAAGCCGCCCTGGGCGGCACCGTAGCCGGCGTCGTAGCCCTCGGCCGGGCCGAAGGCGCCCTGCGGGGCGCGGCCGAGGCCGGCGGCGCGGCCGGCCGGGGTGTCGGCGATCGAGCGGTCCGCGGCGGCCGAGGACGGCGGGGTGTCGGCGACCGCGCCGACCACCACCGGGACGTCGTTGTACTGGCCGCTGGCGGTGTCCGTGGCACCGACGTCGATGACGTCCGCCACGATGCAGGTGATGTTGTCCGGACCGCCGCCGCGCAGCGCGAGCTGGATCAGCTCCTGCACGGTCTGCTCGGGCGAGTAGTAGCTGCCGAGGGTGTCCTGGAGGGTCTGGTGGCTGACCGGGCCGGAGAGGCCGTCGGAGCAGATCAGGTAGCGGTCGCCGGCGCGGACCTCGCGGATCGACAGGTCGGGCTCGACCTGGCCGCGGCCGTCGAGCGCCCGCATCAGCAGCGAGCGCTGCGGGTGGGTCTCGGCCTCCTCCGGCGTGATCCGGCCCTCGTCGACCAGGCGCTGCACCCAGGTGTGGTCCTGGGTGATCTGCACCAGCGAGCCGTCGCGCAGCAGGTAGGCGCGGGAGTCGCCGACGTGCACCATGCCCATCCGCTGGCCGGTCCAGAGCATGGCGGTCAGCGTGCAGCCCATGCCCTCCAGCTGCGGGTCCTCCTCGACCATCTGCCGGAGCCGGTCGTTGGCGCCCTGGACGGCGTCGCCCAGCAGGGTCAGCAGGTCGGCGCCCGGCACGTCCTCGTCCAGCCGGACGATCGAGCCGAGCACCTCGGAGGACGCGACCTCGCCGGCCGCGGCGCCGCCCATGCCGTCGGCCACGGCCAGCAGCCGCGGCCCGGCGTAGCCGGAGTCCTCGTTCCCCTCCCGGATCAGTCCCTTGTGGGAGCCGGCGGCGAAGCGCAGCACCAGGGTCATGCGACCTGTGCCCCCCTCTGGGTCATGGACGGGATGCTGTCCCTCATGCGCTACTACTTCCGCAGTTCGATGACGGTCCTGCCGATACGGATCGGCATGCCCGGCTGGAGCGGAGTGGGCGCGGTCAGGCGCTGCCGGTCCAGATAGGTGCCGTTGGTGGAGCCTAGATCCTCGACTGTCCACTGCCCAGTCTGATCCGGATAGATCCTGGCATGCCGGGAGGACGCGTAGTCGTCGTCCAGCACGATGGTGGAGTCGTGCGCGCGGCCCAGGGTGATGGTCTGGCCCTGGAGCGCGACGGTGGTGCCGGCCAGCGAGCCCTGCACCACCACGAGCTGGGTCGGGGCGCCGCGACGGCGGCCGCCGCCCTGGGTCTGGCCCGCCGCGGGGGCGGCGGCCGGGGCCTGCGCGGCGCGTCCGGCGGCGGGAGCGGCGGCGGCGCCGCCCGGGGCGGCGCCCGCGCCGCGACGGGAGGAGCGGGGGTTCACCTTGGTCCCGAACAGGTCGCTGCGGATCACCTGGATCGCGACGATGACGAACAGCCACAGCACGGCCAGGAAGCCCAGCCGCATGACCGTGAGGGTCAGTTCTGACATGGCCGGCCCGCCTGTCGGTGAGCGAGGCGCGCGAACAACTCGGACACTACCCTTCGACCTGTCGGTAGACGATGGTGGTGGAGCCCACGACGATGCGGGAGCCGTCGCGGAGCGTAGCGCGCTGGGTGTGCTGTCCGTCCACCACGATGCCGTTGGTGGATCCCAGGTCGAGAACCATCGAAGGGGTGCCGGGGCGGATCTCGGCGTGCTTGCGGGAGACCCCGGGGTCGTCGATCCGCACGTCCGCCTCGGTCGAGCGGCCGAGCACGCAGGCCGCGCCGGTGATCTGGTGGCGGGCGCCGTTCACCTCGATCCAGCGGCGGAGCGAGGCGCCGTGACCGGCGCCGGGGAAGGCGCGGACGTTGCCGCCGGAGGTCGCGGGCGGGCCCGCGGGCATCGCCGGGGGCGCGGCGGGCGGCGGGGGCGCGCCGTACTGGCCGGCGCCGGTCTGCTGCCACGGTGCGCCGGGGGCCGGCGCGGCCGGCTGGCGGTCGTAGCCGGGCTGCTGCTGCGGGGCGTACTGCTGGGGCTCCTCGGCCGCCAGGGTGCGGCTGCGCACCCGGTACAGGCCGGTGTCGAGGTCGTCGGCCTTCTCCAGGTTCACCTGGAGCGGGCCCATGAAGCTGTACCGCTGGGCCTCCGCGTACTCGCGGACCATGCCGGCCAGCTCGGCGCCCAGCTGCCCGGAGTAGGGGCTGAGCCGCTCGTGGTCGTGCGGGCTCAGCTCGACGATGAAGTCGTTCGGCACGACGGTGCGGTCGCGGTTCCAGATGCTCGCGTTGTTGTCGCACTCGCGCTGCAGCGCACCGGCGATCTCCACGGGCTGGACCTCGGACTTGAACACCTTGGCGAAGGTGCCGTTGACGAGACCCTCAAGCCGCTGTTCGAACTTCTTCAGCACTCCCATGGGACACCCCCTTCCAGGGTTCGTTCGCCTGCCTGCCGACCGGATCCCGCCGGGAGTCGGTCGTGCCTACTTGCGGTACTTCCGTACTGATCGTATCCACGCCGGGCCCTTCCGTACGGTTCCCGGACAGCGTGGTGCCCGGGGGTGGGCTCGGACACACAGGGTGACGCATACCGGGTACGGCACGCCAGGTGTGCCCGTCCGGATGGGTTCCCGTCACTCGCTCGCCCGTTCGTCGTGCATCCGTTCGGATGCGCTTCGTCCCGCCGGAGAACGGATTCGGAGCGGCCCCCCGGGTCGTGCTACTGTTTTCCACGTCGGAAGGGCCGCCCACCAGGGAGGCCGGTCCAAGGAAACGCGAAGACCACATGGTACCGAGCGGTTCGGAAGATCGGTCGGCAACGAAGACGACACCCATGCGCGGGTGGCGGAATAGGCAGACGCGCTGGATTCAGGTTCCAGTGCCCGAAAGGGCGTGGGGGTTCAACTCCCCCCTCGCGCACAGCGAAGCCCCGCAGATCTACGGATCTGCGGGGCTTTCTCGTTGCCCGGTCAGGAACGGGTGGCGGGCAGCTCGGCGCGGACCTCGAAGCCGCCGTCCTGGGTGGGGCCGGCGGTGAGCGAGCCGCCCAGCAGCTGCGCGCGCTCGCGCAGGCCGACCAGGCCGTGGCCGCCGCCCGGCAGGATCTCGTCCGGGTGGACCGGGGGCGCGTCGTTGCGCACCTCGACCCGCAGCCGGCGCCCCTTCGCCCGGACCTTCACGTGCACCGCCGCCTCCGGGGCGTACTTGGTGATGTTGGTGAGCGCCTCCTGGACGGTGCGGTAGGCGGCCCGCTCGACCGCCTCCGGCCACGGGCGGTCACCGGGGTTCAGTTCGGTGTCGGCGGCCAGCCCGCTCTCCGCGATCAGCCGGGGCAGGTCGGCCAGCCGGGGCTGCGGGGCGAGCGGGGCGTCCGGGCGCGGGCCGGCGGTGCTGCGCAGCACCCCGACCATCTGGCGCAGCTCGTCGAGGGTGCGGACGGCCAGTTCGCGGATGGTGCGGGCGGTGGTCGCGGCGGCCGGGTCGCCGGTGCTCACCTGGAGCGCGCCGGCCTGGATGCTGATCAGGCTGACCTGGTGCGAGACCACGTCGTGCATCTCCCGGGCGAGCCGGCCGCGCTCGCTGATCAGCACCCGTTCGGCGAGCAGCCGGCTCTCCCGCTCCTGGCCGCGGGTCAGCTCGTCGAGCCGGGCGGCCAGCTCCCGCCGGGTGCGGGCGAGCAGCCCGGTGGCGGCCGGGCCGGCGGCCAGCATCACCGACTGGATGGCGTAGAGCGCGGTGTCCCGGCTGAGTTCGAGGGTCTGCTCGGACAGCGGCCAGTGGAAGAACTCGACCAGCGTGAACAGGGTCGCGCAGGGGATGACGATCCGCGGGCGGGGGCGTTCGGCGGCCACCGTGTAGACGGCGGTGATCGGGGCCAGCCAGATGTCGTCGACGTAGCTGCCGGGCATGGTCAGCAGCAGCACCGCCACCGGGAAGCGGCGGCGCCAGAGCAGGGCGACGGCGGCCAGCGTGGAGAGCGCGATCTGCCACCACGGGGAGTTCCGGGCCACCAGGGCGGCGTCCAGGAGGGAGTAGAGGGCGGGCAGCAGGAGCATCAGCCAGGGGGCGGTGCACCAGGCCGGGAGCCGTCTGGACGGCAGCTGTTCGGTGGCCGTCATGCCCCGTCGCCGGGTTTCGGCCGGACCAGCCCGGCCCGATGGGCGAGCACCGCCGCCTGGACCCGGTTGGCCGCGCCGAGCTTGCCGAGGATCGCGCTGATGTGGTCCTTGACGGTGCCGGTGCCGAGGAAGAGCCGGTCGGCGATCTCGGCGTTGGACAGTCCCTCGCCGAGCAGGGCCAGCACGTCGAGCTCCCGGCCGGTGAGGGTGCGGGCGAGCGAGGTGGCCTCGGCGTCCGGGCCGCCGCCGTCCACGTAGCCGCCGATCACGGTGCGGGTCACGGTCGGGGACAGGATGTTCCCGCCGGCCGCGAGCACCCGGACGGCGTGGACCAGCTGCTCGGGTGCGGTGTCCTTGAGCAGGAAGCCGGAGGCGCCGGCCCGCAGCGCGGTGCCGATGTACTCGTCGCTGTCGAAGGTGGTGAGCATCGCCACGGCGGGCGGGTCCGGCAGGGCGCGCAGCCGGCGCAGCACCGAGATGCCGTCGAGGTCCGGCATCCGGATGTCGAGGAGCACCACGTGCGGGCGCAGGCGCTGGACGTGCTCCTCGGCCTGGCCGCCGGAGCAGTCGCCGACGACCTCCAGGTCGGGGGCGGAGCCGACGATGAGGCCCAGGCCGGAGCGGACCAGGATCTCGTCGTCCACGATCAGCACGCGGGTGTCGGTGATGGTGCCTCCTCGGTTCTGGCGGCCGGGGTCGGGCGGTCCGCGCGGGTCGTTTCGAGGGTAGGGGTAGCCGGGGTGGGGCGCCGAACGGATGGCGGTCCTCACCCCCGCCACATGGCGGGGGTCGGAATCCGCTACCCGGTTCACGCAATTCTCAGGCAGGGTGGGGAACCATGGAGTTGGCTGCCCTTTGTCGGCCTGCTCCATTCAGTGGGCGCCCGGTCGAGGTGAGGGCCGCCGGTCAGTCCGTCGGGCCCCCTGCGGGCACCCGTCGCCGGGCCGTGTGCGGATGCGCCCCACCATCTGATCGTTTGGAATTGAGCTGTGTCGTCCACTGTGAAGTCGGAGCCTTCCGCCACGTCCACCGGGCCCCGGCCCGTCGGCGTGCTCGACCGCTGGCGCCCGCGGGCCGCCGCCGTCTCCGTGTGGTACCTCCGGCTGCTGGCGCTGCTGAACGTGGCGACGGTGCTGCTGGTGCCGTGGGGGAACCAGGTCAACGAGCACAACGAGGGTGAGTACTTCACCCCGTACCTGATGACCTCGGGCCTGGCCAGCGCGGTGCTGGCGGTCTTCCTGGCCATCGCGATGCGGCGGCGCAAGCGGGCCGCCTGGATCTTCAACGCGGCCTTGGCCAGCCTGTTCGCGCTGCTGTACCTGCTGGCCATGGTGACGCCCGGCGAGCGGTTCAGGGACCACCCGCTCAACTACATCTCCACCGTGCTGACCTGCCTGTTCGTCCTGGCGCTGGCCATCGGGCGGAAGGACTTCACGTCCAAGGGCGACCGCTCCAACCCGAAGACCGCGGCGGCCACCTTCGTCGGCGGGCTGCTGTTCGGCGGGGTCGTCGGCGCGCTCCTGGTCTGGGCGACCAACGGGCTCGGCGGCGCGGGCTTCTGGGACCTCTTCCGCTACTCCGTCGGCCGGATGATCACGATCAACCCCTCGGAGCACCTGCGCTCGGTGATCTCCTCGCCGACCTGGGTCAACGCGGCGATCAACGCGATGGGCGCGGTGCTCTTCCTGCTGGTGTTCTACGTGGCCTTCCGCAGCCCGCGCGGCAAGGAACTGCTGAACCCCGAGGACGAGGCGAAGCTGCGCTCGCTGCTGGACAAGCAGGGCGAGCGGGACTCGCTCGGCTACTTCGCGCTGCGCCGGGACAAGGCGGTGATCTTCTCCCCCAGCGGCAAGGCGGCGGTGACCTACCGGGTGATCGGCGGGGTCTCGCTGGCCTCGGGCGACCCGATCGGCGACCCGGAGGCCTGGCCGGGCGCGATCGACTCCTGGCTGGCCGAGGCCCGCGAGCACGCCTGGGCGCCGGCCGTGATGGGCGCCTCCGAGGAGGCGGGCGTGATCTACGCCCGGCACGGGCTGGACGCGCTGGAGCTGGGCGACGAGGCGATCGTCGAGCTGGACGAGTTCTCGTTGGACGGCCGGGCGATGCGGGTGGTCCGCCAGGCGTACAACCGGGTCAAGCGGGCCGGGTACACGGTGCGGATCCGCCGGCACGAGGACATCCCCGAGTGCGAGATGGCCGAGCTGGTGGCCAAGGCCGACCAGTGGCGCGACGGGGCGACCGAGCGCGGCTTCTCGATGGCGCTCGGCCGGCTCGGCGACCCGGGCGACGGCCGCTGCGTGATGCTGGAGTGCCACGACGGCGACGGCGAGCTCAAGGCGCTGCTGAGCTTCGTCCCGTGGGGCTCGGACGGGCTCTCGCTGGACCTGATGCGCCGGGCCCGGGACACCGAGAACGGCCTGATGGAGTTCATGGTCATCGAGCTGCTGCAGCGTGCCGAGGAGGTCGGGCTGAAGCGGGTGTCGCTGAACTTCGCGATGTTCCGCTCGGTCTTCGAGCGCGGGTCGCGGCTCGGCGCCGGACCGGTGCTGCGGTTGTGGCGTTCCGTCCTGGGCTTCTTCTCGCGCTGGTGGCAGATCGAGTCGCTGTACCGCGCGAACGCCAAGTACCGGCCGATCTGGGAGCCCCGCTACCTGCTGTTCGAGAAGAGCAGCGAGATCCCGCGGATCGGCATCGCCAGCGCGCGGGCCGAGGGCTTCATCGTCGCGCCGAGCCTGCCCGCCCTGTTCCACCGCCGGCACTCCGGGGCCGCCGTGGTGGCGCCCCGGCTCCCGGTCGCGGCGCGGGACGGGAAGGGGTAGCCCTCCGCCGGGGGGCGGAGGGGACCGGGAGGTCGGATAGGGGGTGAGGTCAGGGATATCCCTCCCCCCAGAGGATGACCCTGATCCGCATCTATGCCGATGTGGATTTGTTAAGAGGCTTCTAATGTGGGAGTGGCTCAGAAAGTTCGGGGATTCGGGAGTAACGGTTGTGATGGACAGGACCCACGCGGGGGGCGTGCGGGAGGGGTCGCTGGCACTGGTCAGATCGGCCGCTGTCGCCGAGTGGGGGACGTTGTACGCGACGGTGCGGGACGCGGTGGCGCGCAAGAAGTTCGCCGCCGTTCCGATGGCCACGGCGGCGACGTTTCTGATCCTCCTGTTCAGCATCACCCAGCACCTTCCGGGCGGTGAGCACTTCGTCAACCGCATCGGGGTGGTGAAGGCGGCGCTGCCGCTGGACGTCTCGCTGCTGCGGACCCCGCTCTCGCTGTACGTGCCGGCGCTGGACCTGCCGGTCTGGGGCGCGCTGGCCCAGGTGTTCGTGGTCTTCGGCGTCGCCGAGATCGTGCTCGGCCGGCGGATGACCCTGGTGGTGGCCTACACCTGCACCCTGGCGGGCACGCTGTTCGCCCGGATCGGCGTGGCGCTCGGCCCGGGCCACCTGTTCGGCTTCCCGAAGTGGGTCGCCTACGTGCGGGACACCGGGCCGTCGGCCGCGGTGGTGGCGCTGGCGATCTGCATCGCGTTCCGCTGCCGGGCCTGGTTCACCGCCGGCCTGGTGGTGGTCATGATGGTCGGCGAGGCGGTCGTGCTGCCGAACCTCGCCGGGCTGGAGCACGTGGTCGCGGTGATCACCGCGCTGCTGCTCGCCGTCTCGGTCGAGGTGTTCGGGGACTTCTGGCCGCGGGTGCTGGCCGGGGTCGGGGCCGCCACCTCGGTGGCCGCGGCCGCGTCGCTGGAGGTCGCGGTGGAGGCCCGGCGGCGCCCGGCGGGCGCGCTCGTCCCCTGATCCACGCACCGTCTGACGGCCGTCGGGCAGCCGGCCGTCAGGCGTGCGGCAGGGGGAGTTCGAACCAGACCACCTTGCCGACCGCCTTGCGGGCGGTGCCCCAGCGTTCGGCGAGCTTGGTCACCAGGGTGAGGCCGCGGCCGGTCTCGCCCAACTGCTCGGCCGGCTCCAGCGACGGCAGGTTGTGGTTGTCGTCGCTGACCTCCACCAGCAGCTTGTCCACCCGGATCAGCTGGAGCCGGACGCGGTCCCGGGCCACCCGGACGGCGTTCGTGACCAGCTCGCTGACCAGCAGCTCGGTGATGTCGCTCAGCGCCTCCAGGTGCCAGCCGGCCAGCTGCTCGCGGACCAGCGAACGGGCCCGGCGCACCTCTCGGTGGTCCACCCTGAGGTCCCAGGTCGCCACCTCGGACGGGGCGACCCCGTCGAAGCGGGCCACCAGCAGGGCGACGTCGTCCTTCCGGTCGTCCGAGTGCAGCCGCTTGAGCACCACGTCGCAGGCCTGCTCGGGGCTCTGCAGCGGGTCGATCAGATTGCCGCAGAGCGCGGCCAGGCCCGCTCCTATGTCGCCGCCCCGGACCTCGACCAGGCCGTCGGTGCACAGCACCAGCATCGAGCCGTCCGAGACGTCGATGGTCTTGGCGACGAACGGCACCCCGCCGACCCCGATCGGCGCGCCGGCCGGGATCTCCAGCAGTTCGCCGGAGCCGTCCGGGTGCACCAGCACCGGCGGGACGTGGCCGGCGCTGGCCAGCTCGCAGGTCCGGTTGATCGGGTCGTAGACCGCGTACAGGCAGGTGGCGAGGTGGTCGTCGCCGAGCTTGTGGGCCAGGTTGTCCAGGTGCCGCAGCAGCTGGCCGGGCGGCAGGTCGAGCGCGGCGAGGGTCTGCATGGCCGTCCGGAAGCGGCCCATCGCGGCCGCCGAGTGCAGGCCGTGGCCCATCACGTCGCCGACCACCAGGGCGACCCGGCTCCCGGGCAGCTGGATCGCGTCGAACCAGTCGCCGCCGACCTCGGCCTTGGGGTCGCCCGGCAGGTAGCGGTGGGCGATCTGGACGCCGGGGATCTGCGGCGGGCGGGTCGGGATCATCGAGCGCTGGAGGGTGGTGGCCACCCTGGCCTCGGCGCGGTGCAGCCGGGCGTTGTCCAGGGAGAGCGCGGCGCGGACGGCCAGCTCCTTGAGCGTGGCGGCGTCGCTCTCGTCGAAGGGGGCGCGGTCCGGCAGCCGGAGCAGCTTGAGGATGCCCAGCACGGTGCCCCGGGCGGACAGCGGCACCACCAGCATCGAGCGGCCGGAGACCACCGGGGCCAGCCGGGCCCCGCCGAGCGCGATCGCGTAGTCGACCGCGACGTCCGCGCTGATCACCGGGACCAGGACCGGCTGGTTCAGCTGCAGGGCCATCCCCGGCGGGGTGCGGCGCGGCATGCTGACCAGCGAGCCCTCGGACAGCACGTGGTCCCAGGCGCCGCCGGTCTCGTTGTAGACCAGGGCGACCCGGCGGAGCATGGTGTCGTCGTCCGGGCGGGCGGCCGGCAGCTCGGATTCGGAGATCAGCCCGTCCACCAGGTCCACGCAGGCGAAGTCGGCGACCCGGGGGACCAGCACCTGGCAGAGCTCGTGCGCGGTGAAGCCGAGGTCCAGGGTGGTGCCGACCTTGCCGCCGACCTCGTTCAGCAGCGCCAGCTGCTCGCCGGCCTGCCCGTTGGTCAGGAACGGGCTCAGCCGCCCGGACTGGGCGCCCTCGGCGCCGGTGGGGGCGGCAGGGGTCCGGTCGGTGCGGCGGGGCGGACGGCCGCCGGCGGACGGTTCGGCGGCGGCCGGCTCGATGGCGGCTCCTCCTCCGGTCGGGGACGGGGCGGTCGGGGGCGGGACCGCAGGGGCCGGGGCGGTCAGGGCCGGGCTGGTCGGTGGGACGCCTGCCGGGGCGCCTGCGGCGCCGGACGGCTGGGCGGCCGCGGACCGCTCGGCGGTCTCGCGCTGGGCCGGCAGCGGGCCGGGCGGCCGACCCCGGACCGTCCGGGCCGGGGGCGCGGACTGCTCGGGCTGCGGTGGCGGGCCGACCCGGGCGGCGCGCTGCTGGGCGGTCGGGTAGCGGCGGCCGAGTCCGGCGGCGGCGTGCGCGGCGGCGGCCTGCGGGTCGGCGGGCAGGACCGGCAGCACGGTGGCCGGGTCCAGCCGCAGGGCGGGCAGACCGGCCTGGTCCAGCACGTCGAGCAGCAGCGCCCGGCGCGCGGCCGAACCCGCCGGCAGCAGCCCGGCCAGCCGGTCGGCCGACAGCGGACCGGCGCCCAGTCGGCCGGGCGGGGTCAGGGCCGCGCCCAGCCGGTGGAAGCCGCCCCGGGCGGGCGGGGCGGCGGCGAACGGCAGCAGCCGCTCGCCGAGGGCGAGCCGGGGGCCGGCGGTGCGCAGCGGCCGGGCGTCGGCGGCGAGGGCGAGCAGGCCGCCGAACGGGTCGGGCAGCGGCCAGGCCCACCAGAGCACGTCGCGCAGGTGCTCCTCACGGTCGATGACGGCCAGCTGGCCGGCCCAGGGGCGCCCGTCGGCGGTCAGCGCGGCCAGGGTGTCCAGGGCGTCGCGGCGGCGGCGCACGACGGACCCGGCGGCCTGGCCGGGGGCGGCGAGCGGTTCCACTGCGGGCAGCAGTCCGCTGGCCGGCCGGTCGTGGGCGACTTCGGCGCGGTGCCCGAACAGTTCCTCGGCGGCCCGGCTCCACTGGGCGATCCGTCCGGCCCGGTCGACCAGGACGAGGGCGAGCCGGACCATGGCGGCCACGCCGGTCGGGTGGTCACCCGGTACGGCCTCGGCGTCCGCCGGACGCGGTGTGGAGTTGGACTCGGCCACCATGGATTCGGTCTGCTCCCGCCTGGCCGCCACGCCTGGAGGCGGCCGTCTCTCCGGAGGAAGGCACGCTGTGCGGAAACCCGGGGCGCGTCTTGTGGATCGTGCCGGGCTTGAGGGCGTGTCTGAACGAGTCCGCCGGGCGCCCGACGCCGCGTGCTGATCCGACGCGAATCATCAGACACGCCCTAGCGAAGCACGGACCGGCCCGGGCGTGATAGCGAAACGGGGAGATTCCTCAGGATCGGTTGCGTGCCGTGCGGCGCGCGCCGGTTCGCACTCCCCGTTGCCCCGGACGGGGCTTTCGCGCGCGAGGGTAGGGTGGCAGGCCGGGCCACCCCGCGAGGCGGCTCCGCAGGGACGCAGCCGGCCGGACGAGACAGAGGCGAGAAGTGACCGCGCAGAGCCCCGTCCGCTGGACGGACCCGCAGCAGCAGGAGCTGGAGGAGCGGGTCGCCGCCGCCGAACTCGCCTGGCTCAGCATGGACGTCGACGTGCAGACGCTGCGGGTCGAGATCGACAACTTCGCGCTGATCCACCATCAGCTGCTGGGCCCGCTCTACGCCCGGCTGGACGAGCTGGAGGCGCTGGTCGCCGAGGCGGTCGCGGCCAGGACCGGGCACCCCGAGGACCTCCGCCGGGCCGCCGAGGCCCGCCGACAGGTCGACGAACTGCCCGACCTGGACGCGCTGTTCGACTCCGTCCGGGAGCAGGAGGCGGCCCCGCCGCCCGCCGCGCCGGCCCGGGTGCGCCCCGGGCGGGACGCCCAGCGGATCTACCGCGAGCTGGTCCGCCGGGCCCACCCCGACCTCAGCACCGACCCGGCCGAGCAGCAGCGCCGGGCCGCGTTCCTGGCCCGGGTGAACGAGGCCTACGCGGTCGGCGACGCCGCCGCGCTGGAGGGCCTGTCCGCCGAGTGGTCCACCGCGCCCGAGGCCGCGCCCGGCACCGACTCCCCCGACCGGCTGGAGTGGCTGCGCCGCCGGCTGGAGTGGCTGACCGGCAAGATCACCGAGACCGCCACCGAGCAGGTCCGGCTGGAACAGACCCCGATGGGCCAGCTGCTCGCGCTGGCCCCGCAGGACCCGGACCGGCTGCTGGAGCAGCTCGCCGAGGAACTGCTCGCCAAGGCCGCCGCCCAGCAGGCCGAGCTGGCGCGGCTGCTCGGCGCCCCGGCCGCGGCGGGCGACGGCCACCGGCAGCCGGTGGGCGACAATGGCACCGACCCGACCCAGCCCCAGGAGAGCCACACGATGTTCGCGCAGATCCCCTCCACCACCGCCGCCGCAGTGCCCGCCGACGCCGCCCTGCTGGACGTGCGCGAGCAGGACGAGTGGGACGCCGGCCACGTGGACGGCGCGCTGCACATCCCGCTCGGCGAGGTGATCGCCCGGATCGGCGAACTGCCGGACGGGAAGCTGTACGTGCTCTGCCGGGTCGGCGGCCGCTCCGCGCAGGTCGTCCAGTACCTGGTGCAGCAGGGCCGGGACGCGGTGAACGTGGACGGCGGCATGTACGCCTGGGAGGGCGCGGGCCGTCCGATGGTGAGCAGCACCGACCAGGACGCCTTCGTCCTGTAGGCCGGTGGGCCTGTTGGCTTCGTAGCCCCGTGGCCCCGTCCGGCACCGTCGTGTTCGCCCGGTAGGGCAGGATGGGCGCGCGACCGCGCCGGGACGGGACCCGGGCGGCGCGCCGACCGGGCCGGGGAGGCCATGACGGAGACGACGGACCGCCCGGCCGCCGGACGGGTCTGGTCGACGCCCGCGCAGCTCGTGCTCGGCCTGACCGCGGCGGTGCTGGTGGTCGGCACCGGGCTCTTCCTCGCGGCGGTGTTCCTGCACGTCGCGCCGGCCAACTCGCTGTCCCGGCAGTACCGGAACGAGGTCGACGGCCTGGTGTACCCGGAGTTCGAACAGAACTGGCGGCTGTTCGCGCCGAATCCGCTGCAGCAGAACGTCAACCTGGACGCCCGGGTGCGCACCGCCGCCGCCGACGGCACCACCCGCACCCGCGACTGGACCGGGCTGACCGCGCAGGACCTCGCCGCGATCCGGCACAACCCCGCCCCCAGCCACGTCGACCAGAACCTGCTGCGCCGGGCCTGGGACTTCTACGACGGCTCGCACAACCCGCAGGACGAGGCTCTGACCAACACCCGTGGCAGGCTCGCCGAGCAGTACCTCAAGCGGATCGCCCTGCAGCGGATCGGCCGGGAGGTGGACGGCGAGCGGGTCCTGGAGATCGAGTTCCGGGCCACCGCGGTGACCGTCCCGCCGCCGTCCTGGAGCGGTGAGACCGCGCCACCGGCGCCGAAGGTGCGGGAGCTGCCCTGGTGGCCGGTGGACGACGAGGACTACCGGGAGCTCGGGTGAGCGAGGTGTCGCCGGAGGCCTCGCCCGAGCTCTCGCCGCCGCCTGAGCCGCGGTGGTCGGAGGGCATCCCGCGCCAGGCCGGGCAACCGCCCGTCGCCGCCCGGCCCGATCCGGCGCCGCGCGGGCCCGGCCCGGCCGACCTGGCCGCCCGGGCGATGGCGGCCTTCACCGGGCGCGCGCTGGGCCGCCACCAGGCCGCCGTGGTACGGATCGGCTTCGGGCTGGTCTGGCTCGCCTACCTGCTGCGCGAGTGGCCCAACCGGCGGGTGCTGTACGGGGACCGGTCGCCCTGGTCGATGGACCTGGCCGAGCGGCTGCTGACCGACAACGGGGCGTTCACCGTGCTGCCGTGGTTCGGCGGGCGGCCCTGGTTCGAGCTGGTCTACCACCTGGCGGTGCTGGCCGCCGTCGCGGTGGTGCTGGGCTGGCGGACCAGGGCGAGCGCGGTGCTGTTCCTGGTCACCGTGCTGTCGCTGCAGAACCGCGACGTCTTCCTCGGCGACGGCGGCGACAACGTCGTCCACCTGATGGCGGTCTACCTGGTCTTCACCCGCTGCGCCGAGGTGTGGTCGCTGGACGCCCGGCGGGCCCGGCCGGGGCGGGCCGGGGTGGTGCTCTGGGTGCTGCTCGGCGCCGCCCTGGCGGCCTGCCAGTTCGGCGGCTTCTCCGGTGAGAGCCTGACCTGGACGGCCCGGACCTTCCCGTACGCCGGCTGGGCGCCGCTGTTCTGGGGGCTCTGGGCGGTGGCCGGGCTCTGGTGGGCGCTCGGGCGGCTGCGGCCGGACGGCGAACCGCGCGCGGTGCTCGACGCGCTGGCGAACATGGTGCACAACTGCGCGATGCTGGTGATCGCCGTCGAGGTGGTGCTGATCTACGCGACGGCCGGCTGGTACAAGGTGCAGGGCTCGCGCTGGCAGGACGGCACCGCGCTGTACTACCCGTTGCACCTGGACTACTTCACGCCCTGGCCGTGGCTGTCGGGGCTGGTCGGCTCGGCGCTGCTGCCGGTCTTCCTGATCTCGTACGGCACGGTGGTCGTGCAGGTCGCGTTCCCGTTCACGCTGCTCAACCGGCGGGTCAAGAACGTGCTGCTGGCCGTGCTGCTGGCCGAACACTTGGGGATCGCGCTGCTGCTCGGGCTGCCGGTGTTCTCGCTCGCGATGATCGCGGCGGACGCGGTGTTCCTGCCGACCGGCGCGCTGCTCTGGGCGGCGGCGCGGCTGCGGCGGATCCGGCGGTCACGAGCGCCGGTCGCGGAAGGCGTGCCCTAGGCTGACCCGTATGTCCTGGTTCGCCGCCCTTCGCGACACCGCGCGGACCGGACTCACCCTCGACCGGGCGCTCACCGACCCCAAGCGGGCCCTGCGCGGGGCCGTCGCGGTGGCGTTGGTGCTCTTCCCCACCCTCGCGCTCGGCGGGGTCGCGCTCGCCACCTCGGCCGCGATGGGCGCCTTCATCGCCGGCACGGCCACCTTCCAGCGCAGCTTCCGGCCCCGGGCCAGCCTCGCCGTCGCGGCCGGGGCCGGGCTCGGGATCAGCACCTTCCTCGGCTATCTGGCGGCCGGGGTGCCCGGGTTGTTCCCGGTGCTGCTCGCGGTGTGGGCCTTCGGCGCCGGGCTCGCCTGGGCGGTCGGGCCGACCGCCGGGGTGGTCGCGACCAACACCGTCTCGGTGATGCTGATCGTCGTCCAGCTCCCGGTCAGCGCGACCGCCGCGCTCGGACACGGGCTGGTCGCCGCTCTCGGCGGGGTCGTCCAAGCCGTCGTCATCACCCTGTGGCCGATCGGGAGCTGGAGTGCCCAGCGGGACGCCCTCGCCGACACCTACGCGGAACTCGCCGACTACGCGCGCAGGTTGAGACAGGATCCGACCGCGCACGTCGACCCGGAGCCGTTCATGACGGCCCGGCACGCCGCCGCCCTGACCCCCTGGCAGGACCGCCACCGGCCGGCCGAACTGCGCGGCCTGCGCGGCCTCGCCGAGCGCATCCGGCCCACCCTGGCCGCGCTCGCCGATCCCAAGGTGGGTGCCCCGGAGGAGGGGCCCGAACGCGACCGGGCCCGTGAGGTGCTGGCGGCCGCCGCCGAGGTCATGGACGCCCTGGCCCGGGCCGTCCGCACCGGCGACCCCGTCCGGCTGCCCCGCTCGGCGCCCACGCTCACCCTGGTCCCGCCGGACGAGGGGCCGCGGTTGCAGGGGGCGGCCCGGCGGTCGGCCCGCCGGCTGGGCGGGCTGCTGCGCAAGGCCGCGGACACGCTGGAGCGGGGCGACGCGGACACCATCACCACGCCCGTGATCGGCGCGGGCGGGGCGCTGCACAGGCCGTCGATCCTCCGGATGCTGCCGGTCGCGCTGCGGACGGTGCGCCGGCAGCTGAGGCCGCGCTCGGCGATCTTCCAGCACGCCGTCCGGCTCGCCGGAGTGGTCACCGTCGCCTACCTGCTGGCCCGGCTGATCGGCTTCCACCACGGCTACTGGGCGCCGATGACCGCCGCGATGGTGATGCGGCCGGACTTCGCCCAGACCTACAGCCGGGGTGTCGCCCGGCTGGCCGGGACGGTCGTCGGGGTCGCCGTCTCGACGCTGGTGGTGCAGCTCACGCACCCCGGGGAGTGGGTGCTGGCCGCGCTGGCCGTGCTGTGCATCGGCGGGTCGTACCTCGCGTTCCGGACGGGGTACGCGCTGACGACGGTCGGGATCTCGACGTACGTGGTGTTCCTGCTCGGGCTCCAGGCCGGGAACCCGCTCACGACGGCCTTCGAGCGGGTCGGGCTCACCCTGCTCGGCGGGTCGGTGGCGCTGGTGACGTACGCGCTCTTCCCGACCTGGCAGACCGCCCGGCTCGGGGAGCGGCTGGCCGAGTGGCTCGCCGCCGCCGGGCGGTACGCGGCCGCGGTGGTCGCCTGTTACGAGGACCCGGCCGCGCCGCGCGGGCGGGCGGTGCGGACCGCGCTGCTGGACTCCCGGGAGGCCCGCTCGGAACTGCTCCAGGCCATGCAGCGCGCCGACGCCGAACCGGGCCGGCACGCCTCCGGGCTGCCCGGGGTGTCCCGGCGCCAGGTCGACCGGGCCCGGGCGGCCGTCGGGCACCTCGGACGGGTCGCCGTCCTGCTGGAGGCGCACCTGCCGGCCGCCGACGCCGACCCGGTGCCGGGGACGGCGGAGTACGCGGAGGAGCTGCGGCTGGCCACCGCGCTCGCGGGGGCGGCGCTGCTCACCGGGCAGCCGGTGGAGTTCGGCGCCGTGCGGGAGGCGCAGGCGCGGCTGGAGGAACGGCTGGCGCAGGCGCCGGCGGGGGTGCAGCGGGACGTGGTGCGGGCGGGGACGCGGCTGCTGGGGCAGGCGTTGAAGGACCTGGAGCGGGCGCTGCGGGGGCGGGAGGACGTGCGGGGGCCGCAGTAGGCGACGTTCGCCCCTCCTGGAAGGGCGAACGTCGGGGGGCGAACGTCCGGGGGGGGCGAACGGCGCCGGGGCGTCAGGCGGCGCGGGCCGCGGCCTCCAGCCAGTTGGCGAACTCGCAGGCGAAGTGCCACTGGTGACCGGTACCCAGGAGGGCGGGGGCGGCCTCGGGGAACTGGACGGTGAGACGGATCCGCAGGCCGTCCGGGGTGTCGGCGAACTCGTGCATCACCCGCAGCACCTCGGTGCCGTCGGCGAGGGTCCCGGTGCCGCCGATGCGGACCGGGAAGGCCTGGTGGCCGGGCCCGGCGATCGGGACGTCGTCGTGGAAGCGCAGGAAGAAGCGGGCCGGGCCGGTGCCGAGGGTCTCGATGATCTCGACCCGTTCGCCGGTGGAGTCGGCCAGGTAGTGCTCGGGGTTGGCGGCGAGCAGGGCGTCCCGGTCGGGGGCGTGCAGGCGGCCCTGCCACCAGGTGAGGAAGCGGTCGGCGTCGATGCCGGTGGCGGTGAGCTCGGTGACGGCGGTGCTCCACCGGCCGCCGGAGGCGTGGGCCCAGGCGGCCAGGGCGGTGTCGGCGGCGGTGGTGTCGGGGGTGAGCAGTTCGCGCGTCCGGTCGTCGCCGAGGCGCTGCTTGAGCAGGCGCAGGGCGGTGCGGGCGCGGTCGAGCTCCCAGGCGAGGACGGCCTCGCGCGGGTGGCTGGTGCCGTCGATGTCGGTGTGGACGGTGAGCGCGGTGGTGGTCACGGCGTCACTCCTCGGCTCCTCAACGATGCGGAGAGATTTTCTCCGCTTCAATGGACGCTAGCATAGAGGGAGAGAATTTCTCCGGTTAGGGAGTTGCCGATGAGGGCCGACGCGGAACGCAGCCGGCGCAGGATCCTGGACGCCGCCTGCGAGGTGTTCCTGGAACGGGGCCCGGACGCCCCGCTGGACGCCGTGGTCCGGCGGGCCGGGGTCGGCCCGGCCACCCTCTACCGGCGCTTCCCCGACCGGGAGGCACTGGTCCGCGCCCTGGTCACCGACCTGCTGGCCCGGCTCGCCGAGGCCGCTGCGCAGGCCCGCCGCGACGAGACCGACCCGTACCGGGCGCTGCGCCGCTTCGTGCACGCCGCCGCCGACCTGCGGATGGGCGCGGCGATCGTGGTGCTGCTGGAGCGGCTGGTGGTGGACGAGGACCTGGTCGCCGTCCGCCGCGACGCCGTCACCGCCGTCGAGGCACTGCTGCGCGCCGCCCAGGACGCCGGGCGGCTGCGGGCCGACGTGGGGATGGGCGACCTGGTGCTGCTCTGCGTCCGGGTGTCCCGCCCGCTGCCGGGCGCGCTGGCCGCGCTCGACGCGGACGGCTCGCTGGTCCACCGGCACCTCGACCTCGCGCTCGCCGGGCTCGCCGCCGATCCGGACGGCCCGACCGGGCGGCCGCTCGGCTTCGACGAGGTGATCGCCGCCGCCGGCCGCCCCGGTGAGCCCGGTCCGGGCGGGGCGGCCTCAGGTGGGGTGGCCCTGGATCAGGTGGCCCTGGATCGGACGGCTTCGGACGAGGTGGCAGAGTGAACGCCATGAACGCCATGGACGACGAGGTGCTGCGGGCGTGGCGGGCGGCGGAGCGGGAGCCGGGGGCCGTCCTGCTGGACGGGTTCCACCCGCTGAAGCACGCGCTGCGCTTCGGCGGGGACGTCCGGCGGGTGCTGACCGCCGACCGGGCGGCGCTGCTGGCCCTGGCCGGGGAGCTGGCGCCGGACGTCGCGCCGGCGCTGGACGCGCTGGCGGTGGAACTGCCCGAGGAACGGCTGCGGACGCTGGCACCCCGGCTGCACCCGACCGGGGTGGTCGCGCTGGCCGCGCGGCCGTCCGTCGGGGCGAACCTGACGGCCCTGGCCCGGCGCCCGCGCCCGGCCCCGGTGGTGCTGCTGGAGAACCCGCGCAACCTGGGCAACGTCGGGGCGGTGATCCGGCTGGCGGCCGGCTTCGGCGCCACCGGCGTGGTGACCACCGGCGATCTGGACCCCTGGCACCCGACCGTGCTGCGCGGTAGCGCGGGCCTGCACTTCGCCACCGCGGTGGAGCGGCTGGCCCTGCCGGAGCTGCCCGCCGGGCCGCTGTACGTGCTGGACCCGGAGGGCGCGGACATCCGGACGCTGCCGTTCCCGGACGACGCGCTGCTCGCCTTCGGCACCGAGCGGCACGGCGTCTCGGCGGAGCTCAAGGCGCGGGCGGACCACCTGGTCTCGGTGCCGATGCAGCCGGGGGTGTCCAGCTTCAACCTGGCCACCAGCGTGGCGATGGGCCTCTTCCACTGGATGTCGTCGAAGCCTCAGGGGTGAGGCGTGGTGCCCGCCGGGGCGGGCACCACGCCGTCGGCGCGCGTCAGGCGAAGAGCCGGCGCCAGGTGTCCGGGCCGGGGTAGCCGTCGGCCTCGGCGCCGCGCCAGCCCTGGGCCTGCTGGAAGGCCTGGACGGCCCGCCGGTCGCTCTCGCTCCAGCGCGGGCCGGGGCCGACGCTGTACGAGCCGCCGAAGCCCTTGCGCACCAGTTGCTCGCCCAGCAGGCGGACCTGGTCGTTGTTCTGACCCGGGCCGAAGTACTGCCGGCCGGGGAAGGCGGGTGCCCCGGTGCCGGGCCGGACCGGCGGCGGTAGCGGGGTGGTGCCGGCGTCGATGGCGCGGCCCTTGCCGTTGACCAGGTAGTCCCAGGTGTCCTTGCCGGGGATGCCGTCGGCCTCGGCGCCGCGCCAGCCCTGGGCCTCCTGGAATGCCTGGGTGGCCCGCCGGTCGGCCTCGCCCCAGCGCGGGTCGGGCCCCTCGGAGTAGAACCGGGCGCCGCCGCGCTGCACCAGCAGCCGGCCGAGCTCCGTGACGTACGCGTTGTTCGCGCCGGGGCCGAACTTGTCCGCGCCCGGGAAGGCGGTGGCCGGGGCGCCGTCGTTGCTGCCGCCGGACAGGCCGGTGTAGCGGTACGGGACGTAGGCGCCGGAGTTGTTCCAGTAGGCGTACGGGGTGTCGCGCTTCTTGGTGCTGGGGGAGGTCTGCTCGTAGGCGAGGTAACGGGTGCGGGAGGAGTCCGTCCAGCCGCCGAAGATCGTCACGTGCGACCCGGACTGCGGGCTGGCCGGGTTGTTGTAGATCAGCACGTCGCCGGGCTGGAGGTCGTCCTTGCCGATCCGCTCGGCGAAGTTCGGCAGGGTCCAGGTGGTCTGGCTGCTGCCGAGTCCCCAGGCCATCGAGACGAAGCCGGAGCAGTCCTGGCGGTAGCCGTCCGACCAGTAGCTGCCCATGCCGTACGGCACCTGCTGGTCGACCCAGCCCTGGGCGCGCTGGATGACCTGCGCCCGGGTGGGCGGTTGGGCGGCGGCGCGCGGGGCGGCGAAGGCGCGGGCGCCGGGTGCCTGTCCGTAGAGGCCGCTGACCTCGCCCTGCGGGGTCTGCGGGGGCTGGGCGGTGCTGCTGCCGCCCGGGGTGGGGCCGGGGGTGGGGGCGGCGGTGGCGTGTCCGGCGGCGGCCGTCCCGCCGCCCACCGCGGTGCCGACGGCGGCCATCAGCACGGCGGCCCGGCGGCGGATGCTGCGGGCCGCGGCGTGCCCGCCCTCGTGCACCGGTGCGGCGTGCCGCCGGGCGCGGCGGCGGGCGCTGCAGCCCCCGCATATGCAGTCCTCGTCCGGTTCGACCTCGTCGAACTCCAGCAGCGGGGACAGGTGGTCGGTAAGGGTCATGCTCCGCCTCTTTCCTGCGGTCTTCCTGGTCGACGCCTGACGGCGTGACAGGACTGGCCTTCCCGGGCCGGCCCCGCGTGTTATCGGGACCAAAGTCCCAAAGCGGGCGGAAGGTGGCACGGCGGATTGCGCCGGACGGGTGACAACCGTTCGGCGGTCCGGGCATGGCGGGGTCGAGGAGGAGGCGGTAGTGCCGGGAAGGGGCCTGGCGGTCGGTCAGGCGTGGCGGGGGTGCGCGGGCCGGTTCGAGGACGGCGGGGGCGGTTGGACGCCGGGGCGGCCGGATGCCGGGGACGACTGGACGCCGGGGCGGCTACTGCCACTCCCAGCGGATGCCGATGTGCCCGGGCTGCTGGTCCGGGGCGAGCACGTGGGCACTCGCGGAGGCGCCGATCCAGAGCTGCTCGCGGCGGTGGTCGATGTCCGCGCCCGGCTCGCGGTCGTAGCGCTCGCAGTGCGCCGGGACGGCCGCCGGGTCGAAGTGCACCTGGAGCACGTACTCGCGCACCGGGGTGGCGAAGCGGCGGCTGTACTCCAGCGTCGGGCCGCCCGGCGGGATCTCCACCTCGTACTCGAAGACCGTGCTGTCGCCGAGCGCCAGCGGGCGGTCCAGCATCAGCTCGCCGACGGTCAGGCCGGCCTCCGGACGGCGCCGGACCCGGCCCAGCCGGCCGTGCCGCACCGAGGTGATCTCCGGGCAGCCGGTCGCCTCCTCGTCGGCCTTGTGCACGACCAGGCAGCGGCCCACGCCGCCGACGGTGGCGCGCACCACCTGGCGCATCCGCAGCAGGTTGCCGCGCCGCTCGGCGTCCACGTAGTACGAGTCGTGGATGCTCAGCCGCTCCAGTTCGCCCTGCGGCGGGGCGTCCAGCTCGGCGAAGATGTCAGCGATCTGCCGTTCGCCCGGCCAGACGTCCTCCAGGCCGAGGTGGCAGGTGTTCGCGACGGCGGCCCAGCGGCCGCGCGGACGGGGTGGGCCGAGCAGCGAGGTGAGCGCGCTGTGCGGCAGCCCGAGCAGTTCCTCCAGCAGGTGGACGGCCCGCAGCGAGCTGGCCCGTTCGGGCTGGCTGCGCCCACGCCGCCAGTAACTCAGCGTCGTGACGCTGACTCTGACGCCACGTTGGGTGAGGGCGGCTCTGATCCGGTCCAGGCTGAGGCCGCTGGCCTCGATGGCCAGGTGCAGGGTGTCCGCGAAGCCGCCCGGGGCGGTGGCCCGCCCGGCGTGCGCCGGTGCCGGGGGCGGTGCGGGTACGGACGGGCCGGGGCGCTCCGGGCGCAGTCCGACCAGCCGGAGTCGCGCGGAGTCCTGAGGCTGCTGTGCGGCCATGCGGTGACCCTCCCCGCCAGGTGAGTTCGGAGGGGCCTGGCCGGCGCCGAGGCTCGCCGCCGACGGCTTCACCGAGCTTTGGGGAACCCTATGCACGGTCGAGAGGCTACGTCATCAGTCGTGCGTACGACAGGGGTCACGGCAGGTGAACCGAAGGGTTAGTGATCTTGAAACAGTTCGGAAACACACGTCCTCGCCGCCCGCCCGCCCCTGCCGCCCGCCGCGCCGGGCGGACGCACACCGCGCCGGGCGGACGCACACCGCCGGGGCGGGCCCTGTCGGCGCCGCCCCGGCGGGGGTCAGGTGGTGCTACCCGCTGGTGGTCAGTTGACGTTCAGCGCGACGTCGTCGATCACGAAGCTGGTCTGGTTGGAGCCGTCCTCGGTGCCGGTGAACTTGATGGTCACGCTCTTGCCGGCGAAGGAGGAGAGGTCCAGGGTGCGCTTCACGTAGCCGGCGGCGGCGTTGACGTTGGAGTACGTCGCCAGCGTGGTGCCGTTGGCCTGGACGGTCAGCTTGTCGTACGCGGTGGTGCCGGTCTCCGCGGTGTCGATGTGCAGCCAGAAGGTGAGGCTGGCGGACTTGCAGCCGGCCGGCACCGAGACGGTCTGCGACAGGGTGTCGGTGTGGGCGCTGCCGTAGCCGTCCAGCCAGGCCTTCCAGCTGCCCGAGTGGGCCGCCTGCGAGGAGCTGTTGTCGATCACGCCGCTGGAGGTGGTCCACGGGGCGGCGGTGCCGGTCTCGAAGCCGCCGTTGCCGATCAGCTGGGCCGCGGTGCAGCCGCCGGTGGGCGGGGTGGTGGAGCCGCCGCCGAGCAGGGCGGTGGTCAGGCCGTCGGCGATCGGGGTGCCCCAGCCGGTGACCTGGTCGTAGCCCGTCCCGGCCGGGTAGTCCTGGTTGGAGCCGCTGGTCACGTCGTGGAAGGCGCCGGAGTAGTTGCTGCTGTTCGCGACCGCGTACAGCTTCGGGCTCGCCTCGCCCAGGACCGGCTGGCCGGCGGCCTTGGCCTTCTGGTTGAACTGGGCCGCGTAGCCGGCCCACAGCGGCGCGGCCGCGCTGGTGCCGCCGTAGACCTGCCAGGAGCCGGCCGTGTAGATGGCGAAGCCGCTCGCCGGGTCGGCGTTGGAGGAGACGTCCGGGACGGTGCGCATGGTGCCGGTTCCGGTGCCGGTGCCGGTCTGCCAGGTCGGCTTGCCGAACACGGTGGAGACGCCGCCGCCGGCGCCGCTCCAGGCGCTCTCCGAGGAGTACGAGGTGCCGGACACCTGGAGGTTGGTGCCGCCGACGCCGGTCTGGTGCGGGCTGGACGCCGGGAAGTCGACCGCCTTGACCGACGAGCCGCTGGTGGAGCGGGTGCAGTCGCGGGAGCCGTCGTCACCGGAGGCGGAGAAGATCGAGATGCCCTGGGCGGCGGCCTGCTTGAAGGCGTTGTCCACGGCCGTCATCGAGGCGGCGGTGGTGTCCGGCTCGCAGGAGCCCCACGAGATCGAGATGACCGAGACCTGGTTGTCGGCCACGATCTTGTTGGCCATGTCGATCTCGCCCTGGTCGCTGTTGGGCGCCTCGTAGACCAGCTGGGTCGCCTTCGGCGCCGCGCCGCGGACGATCTCGCTGTCCAGCTCGACCTCGCCCTGGCCCCCGCCGGGGGCGGAGTCGTAGTTGGCGCCGTCCACCGAGACCGTGGAGACGGCCGGGCCGGACAGGCCGTACTGCGAGTCGTAGGTGGTCAGGTTGGAGGACGAGTAGCCGTCGAACTCCCAGAGGGCGACCGTGGTGCCGGTGCCGTCGGCGCCGGTCTTGTTGAGGTTGTAGGCGCCGTCGTACTGCGACGGGCCGAAGCCGCTCGGGGTCGAGGAGGCCGTGTGCGGGGTGACGGAGTTCGGCTTGGCCAGGCGGTTCTTGCGGACCGCGTGGTTGTCCAGGCCGCTCACGCCCTGGACCACGTCGGCCAGGTCGGCCGGGACGGAGGCGGCGGCGTCGTTGGCGAAGAAGGCGCGCTGCAGCTGCGGGTCGACGTAGGAGCTCTCGTGGGTGCCGAAGGCCTGCGAGATCTGCGCGTTGGTGCCGTGGGCGCTGACCACCTGGCGGTTGGCGCTCACCTCGGTGACGGTCAGGCCCTGGGCGGCCAGGTAGGTCTTGACCTGGTCGACGGCGGCCTGGGTCGGCCCGAACCGGGCGGTGAACTGCTCCGGCGTCAGGTACTTGCCGAACTCGGGGGTGCCGGGGGTGGCGACCGCGGTGAGGAAGCGGTCCAGGGCGGCGGTGTCACGCAGCTTCAGGCTGACGGCCACCGAGATCTGCTGCTCGGCCGGGACGTCGCCCTTCTTCTCCGAGTGGGCCACCGCCGGGTTGACGGTGTTCGGGAGGGCGACACGGGGAGCGGGGGCGGCCTGCGCGGTGGAGACACCGAGCGAGACGGCGGTCAGCGGCAGCACGGCTATCGCCGCGGCGAGGGCAAGGGAGCGGGGGCGCAACGGATCCTCCTCTGGCCGGCTGTGGGGGCCGGCAAGGGGCCAGAGCGTTCCGGAGTCGAAAACGCTGGCTAGAACATGACAGAACCAGTGGGCAAAGTGGCTCATGGTCAAGCAATTCGTTGCTAAAAAACAGTCAACTGTGGACACCCGGAATGCGGGGATTCCATACAGTGAATGGTCCGGATTCCGGAACCGGCCCCTACCGGTGCGGGGCGGAAGGGACGGACGTGGAACCGGGTGGGGCCGCGCGGGAAGCATGACCGGCGTGGGCCGAAAGGCGACGCGCGGGAATCGGGCTCAGGCGGCGCGGAACTGTGTGAAAGGCCGGGCCCGAAAACCGGTCTGACAGCCGGTCCGGCGGCGGGCCCGGCGGGTGCGCGGGGAGGCCGCGCACCCGCCGGCGGGGGTCAGGGGGTGCCGAGCCAGGCGGTGAGGGCGGTGCGGAGCTCGCCCTGGCCGGGGTCGACGGCGCCCCAGGCGGCGTAGCCGTCCGGGCGGATCAGCAGGACGGTGTCGCGCAGCTTGCCGTGCGGGTCGGCCGGGGCGGCGGCGACCATGCGGTCCGCCCAGGGCTCGGCGGCGGCCAGCTCGTCGTTGCTGACCAGGACGAACTTCCCCTCGCGCAGCGCCTCGTAGAGCCGCTCGGGGGCGGCCGGGGCGCCCTCGACGGGCTTGCGCAGCGCCGTCAGCCGCAGGTCCGGGACGCGCTTGCCGACCTGCGGGTGGGCGTCCTTCGGGGCCGGGTAGGAGATGTCGATGCCGGAGACCATCCGGGCGCCGCGCTCGGTGACCAGGTCGAGGTGGCCGCCGAGCGTGGTGAGCGCCCCGCGCAGTGCGCGGGTGGGGGCGGACTCGGCGAGGGCGAGCCGGATCAGCGCGCCGGAGGTGCGCAGCACCGTCCGGCCGACCGGGTGCCGTTCGCTCTGGTAGGTGTCGAGCAGGGCGTCGGTGGCGCGGCCCTGAAGGGTGGCGGCGAGCTTCCAGGACAGGTTGGCGGCGTCCTGGAGGCCGGTGTTCATGCCCTGGCCGCCGGCCGGGGAGTGGCAGTGCGCCGCGTCGCCGGCCAGGAAGACCCGGCCGGAGCGGTAGTTGGGGGCCTGGCGCTCGTCGCTGTGGAAGGTGGAGCTCCAGCGGACGTCGTGCAGGCCGTAGTCCTCGCCGAGGGTGGTCCGGGCGATGGCGGCCAGGCGCTCCGGCGAGGGGGTGGTGCCGTCCGGCTGCCGCTCCTTGCGGTCCCAGGCGATCAGCCGGTACCAGCCGTCGCCGAAGGGGGCGAGGAAGGAGAAGCCGGTCTCGTTGGCGCCGACGGTGATGGTGTCGGCGGGCTCGCGCTCCAGCCGGACGTCGGCGAGCATCACCGAGTCGACCACGGACTCGCCGGGGAACGGGATGCCGAGCAGGTCGCGCACGGTGGAGCGGACGCCGTCGGTGCCGACCGCGTACCGGGCGGTGAAGGTGTTCCCGTCGCGGGTCTCCAGGGTGACGCCCTCGGCGTCCTGGCGCAGGGCGGTGACCTCGGCGCCGCGCAGGACGGTCGCGCCGGCCCGCTCGGCGCGGTCCTGGAGCAGCCGTTCGACGTGGTACTGCGGCGTGATCAGGACGAACGGGAAGCGGGTGGGCAGCGAACTCAGGTCGATGCCGAAACGGTCGAACATCCTCAGGCCGGTGACCGGGCGGCCGGTGGCGATGAGGTCGTCGGCGAGGCCGCGGGCGTCCAGGAGCTCCAGCGTGCGGGCGTGCACGGCGAAGGCCCGGGTCAGGTTGGACTCGGCGCCGCGCTTCTCCAGGACGGTGACGCCGACCCCGGCCGCGGCGAGGTCGCCGGCCAGTAGCAGCCCGGTCGGTCCGGCACCGACGATCAGGATGTCGGTGGCGGTCGTCGGCTTCGCGGTCATGTGTCAGCTCCCGGTGTTCGGAGGGCGGTTGGACGCCGTGTCCGGCGTTCTCCCAGACTCCATCATCCCGGGCCCGCGGGGAGCTGTGAACCGCCGGGCCCCGGCGGTGGGTGACCGCCGGGGCCCGGAGCGGATCGGACGGCGCTCAGCCGTGCCGGCGGACCTCCACGGTGCGGAACCGGTTGGCGACGAACGCGCCGTCGCAGTAGGCGGAGTTGGCGGCCGGGTTGGCGCCGGTGCCGTGCAGGTCGGAGAAGGCGGCGGTCTGGTTGGGGTAGACGCCGCCGGTCAGGTTGAGCGAGAGCGAGACGCCGGCGTCGAGCGCGGCCGCCACCAGCAGGCCCTCCACCTCGGGCGAGGTGGTGTAGGCGGAGGCCGTCATGGCGCCCTTGTCGCGGACGGTGGTGCGCAGCAGCTCGACGGCGGCGGGGGTGGACTCGACGGCGACGGCGAAGGAGACCGGGCCGAAGCACTCGGTGCGGAAGACCGCGCGGTCGTCCGGCTTGTCGGCGTCCAGCTTGACCAGCGCGGGGGTGCGGACGGTCGCGCCGGGGAAGTCCGGCGAGGTCACCGCGCGCGGGGCGAGGGCGAGCTCGCCGTACTCGCCGCCGGCCGCGGCGGCCGAGCGCTGCAGCACGCCCGGGTTGACCACGGCGCCGAGGATGGCGGCGGCGCGGGCGTCGTCGGAGAGCAGGCCGTCGATGGCGGCGGCGAGGTCGGCGACGACCTGGTCGTAGGACTTGTCGCCCTGGTCGGTGGCGATGCCGCCGCGCGGGATCAGCAGGTTCTGCGGGGTGGTGCACATCTGGCCGCTGTAGAGCGAGAGGGCGAAGGCCAGGTTGCCGAGCATGCCCTTGTAGTCGTCGGTGGAGTCGATGACGACCGCGTTGACGCCGGCCTTCTCGGTGTACACCTCGGCCTGCTTGGCGTGCTCCTCCAGCCAGTCGCCGAAGGCGGTGGAGCCGGTGTAGTCGATCAGCCGGATCTCGGGGCGGACGGCGAGGGTCTGGGCGACGGTACCGCCCTCGTGCTCGACGGCCAGGCAGACCAGGTTGGGGTCGTAGCCGGCCTCGGCGAGCACCTCGCGGGCGGTCCGGACGGTCAGCGCGAGCGGCAGCACGGCGCGCGGGTGCGGTTTGACCAGCACCGGGTTGCCGGTGGCCAGCGAGGCGAACAGGCCGGGGTAGCCGTTCCAGGTGGGGAAGGTGTTGCAGCCGACCAGCAGCGCGAGGCCGCGCGGGACGACGGTGAACTCCTTGGTCATCACCAGCGGTTCGCGCTTGCCCTGGGGCTTGGTCCAGTCGGCCCGGCGGGGCAGCCGGGTCTGCTCGGCGTAGGCGTAGGCGACCGCCTCCAGGCCGCGGTCCTGGGCGTGCGGGCCGCCGGCCTGGAAGGCCATGCCGTAGGCCTGGCCGGTGGTGTGCATGACGGCCTGGCCGAACTCGTGGGAGCGGGCGTTGATCCGGTGCAGGATCTCCAGGCAGACGGCGGCGCGCTCCAGCGGGGTGGCGGCGGCCCAGCCGGGCCGGGCGGCGCTCAGCGCGGCGATCAGCGCGTCCGGCTCGGCGTGCGGGTAGCCGATGCCCAGCTCGATGCCGTACGGGGAGGCCTCGCCGCCGACCAGGTCGCCGTCGGCGGGGTGGCCGTCGAGGGTGAACGGCTGGCCGAGCAGGGCGTCGAAGGCGGCCTTGCCGTCCGCCGGGCCGCTCTCGCCGTACGCCTTCGGGAACTCGGGGTAGGGCGACCAGTAGTCGCGCTTGGCGGCGGCGTCGAGGGCGGCGTCCAGGGTGGCCTGGTGGCGCTCGACCAGTTCGCCGACGAGGGGGTGGGTGACCGCTGCGGACATCTGTGCGCTCCTCAGGAGGGAGGACGGGACACGTCACAGGGTAACCGAACGATCGGTCGGCTCAAGAGGGTGCAGGGGACGGAATCCGGGAGGACGCGCGGGGGTGGTGTCCGGAAACGCGCGGGGGTGGTGTCCGGAAACGCGCGGGGGCGGTGGCCGGAAGACGCGCGGGGGCGCGTCCGTCGTGGACGCGCCCCCTGGGGGTCGGTGCGGGGCAGGGCCTACGGCACGCCCAGCTCGAAGATGACGTACCCCGCGTACCAGCCGGAGGCGACCGCGCCGAAACCCAGCACCGCGGCCAGCACCGGCCAGCTGAGCTTGCGCATCGCCACCGCGAGCGCGATCAGCAGCGGGAACGCCGGCAGCAGGTAGCGCGAGACGTTGCCGAAGATGCCGAGGCTCCCCAGCACCGAGACGATCGTGGCCAGCGTGTAGGCGGTCAGCACCAGCGGCGGGCGCAGCCGGATCAGCAGCACGATCAGCACCGGCAGGGTGAGCACGATCAGGGTGGCGAAGAGGTCCGGCACCGGGAACGCGAACGGGTAGTCGTTGCGGCCCAGCAGCACGCCGCGGATCGCGTGCCAGGTGCCCTGGCCCCAGTCGAAGTAGTGCAGCCAGGCGTCGTGCTGGAGCCGGAAGTAGCCGCCCCACTCGCCCATCCGCCAGCCCACCCAGGCCACGTAGCCGAGCAGGCCGACCGGGGCCAGCAGCATCGCGGTCAGCGGGCGCAGGACGCCGCTCTCCCGCCGGTACAGCTCCACCAGCGCGGCCAGGCCGACCGCGCCTATCAGCGCCGCGGCGGTCGGCCGGTTGAGCCCGGTGACCAGGGTGATCACCCCGGCGGCGACCCACTGCTTGGTCATCACGCAGTAGCAGGCCCAGGCGGCCAGCGCGACGAAGGTGGAGTCCGAGTAGACCGCCCACTCGGCGCCCGAGCCCGGGGCGATCGCCCAGATCCCGGCCGCGATCACGCCCGCCCTGGGGCCGGCCATCCGGTCCACCACGGCGTAGATCCCGGCTGCGGCGAACAGCGAGGCCACCACCGACACCAGCATCCCGGCGCCGTACAGGCCGAGGCCGGTGACGTCCGAGGTCATCCGCATCAGGCCCGGGTAGAGCGGGAAGAACGCGGCGGAGTTCTGCTCGACGGAGAAGCCGACCGGGCCGTTGGGGATCGTGACCAGCGCCGGGTGGTAGCCGAACTGGGCCACCTGCTGGTACCACCAGCCGTCCCAGGTCGCCAGCACGTCCCAGGGGTTGGCGCCGCCGCCGAACCGGGCCGGCTTCTTGAGGTAGTCGCCGGAGAAGGAGAGCAGCTTCATGAAGACGGTGAAGCCGATCAGCTTCAGCACCGCGTAGCACCACACCGCCGGCCCGAACCGGACCACCAGGGCGCGGGCGCCTTCCCGCCAGCCGCCGCCGGGCACGCCCCCCGGATCATCGCTGCGCTGCTCGGGCACGTCGGAGGCGACGGCCGGTATTGCGTTCATTCGGACTGGACCCCACCCTGCTGGACGTGGACGATCGTCCGCCGAGTCTAGGGCCTGCGCCTCGGGGCCTGGTGTGGACCAGAGCGCTGCCGCGGACCCGACCGGACCCGATCGCGTACGGTGCGGGGCGGCCGGGGATACTCGGAGGATGGCCGATCACAGCACGCGTACCGCCTACACCGTGGAGTCACTGCTCGCGGTGACCGTCGACGTGTTCAACGAGCGCGGCTACGACGGCACCTCGATGGAGGACCTGTCCCGGGCGGCCGGGATCTCCAAGTCGTCCATCTACCACCACGTCCGCGGCAAGGAGGAGCTGCTGCGGCTGGCCGTCGGGCGGGCGCTGGACGGGCTGTTCGCGATCCTGGCCGAGCCCGCGGCGGTGCGGGGCCCGGCGGTGGAGCGGCTGGAGCACGTGGTGCGCCGCACCGCCGAGGTGCTGCTCGCGGAACTGCCGTACGTGACGCTGCTGCTGCGGGTGCGCGGGAACACGGTGACCGAGCAGTGGGCGCTGGAGCGGCGCCGGGAGTTCGACCACCAGGTCGCCGAGCTGCTGCGGGCGGCGGTCGCGGACGGTGCGCTGCGCGCGGACGTCGAGCCGCGGCTGGCCACCCGGCTGCTGTTCGGGATGATCAACTCGATCGTGGAGTGGTACCGGCCGGGCCTCAAGGGCACCGACGGGGTCGCGGACGCGGTCGTCCACCTGGCCTTCGACGGGCTGCGCGCGCGGTAGCCGCCGCCGGCCGGTGGCCGGGGCCTGCCGGTCGGTCCGGGGGGCTTGGTCAGTCCGGGGGGACCTGGTCGGTCTCCTCGAAGATCAGCATGGTCCGGGTGCCGAGCACCTGGGGGATGGACTGGATGCTGCCCAGCACCAGCTCCCGCAGCGCGTGGTTGTCCGCGGTGTGCACCAGCAGCAGGACGTCGAAGTCTCCGCCGACCAGGGCGATGTGGGCGACCCCGGGGAGCTCCAGCAGCTGCTCCCGGACCGTGCGCCAGGAGTTCTGGACGATCTTCAGGGTGATGTACGCGGACGCGCCCTGACCTGCCCGTTCGTGGTCGACGCGGGCGGTGAAGCCGCGAATGATGCCGTCCTCGACCATCCTGGATATCCGGGCGTAGGCGTTCGCCCGGGACACGTGCACCCGCTCGGCCACCGAGCGGATCGAGGCGCGGCCGTCCTGCTGCAGCAGCCGCAGGATCGAACGGTCGACCCGGTCGAGTCTGGACATCTGTTCAGCCGACATGACCCCCCACCCTCGCCGATTGGACGCACTGCCACCAGTCGACCGCCGCTCAGGCCGAATGTCCACCACCTTGTCACGCTTCTGGTCAAGATGAACAGACGACCGAACAATCGGTAGGGAGCCCCCGCCACCCCAGGAGGTGCCCCGAGATGACCGTTCTCGACCACAGACACCACACGGCGGTGCCCGGCTGGACCCCCGGAGCCACCGCCCCGCGGACCGACCCGGCCCCCCTGCTCCCGGACGCCTCACCGGTCCGGGTGCTCGGCACCCCCGCGCTGGAGAAGTACGACCCCGCACTGCTGCGCGAGCTGTACCGCCGCCTGGTGGTCGGCCGCCGCTTCAACCAGCAGGCCACCACCCTGACCAAGCAGGGCCGGCTGGCCGTCTACCCGGCGTCCACCGGCCAGGAGGCCTGCCAGGTCGCCGCCGCGCTGGCGCTCGGCGAGGCCGACTGGCTGTTCCCCAGCTACCGCGACACCCTCGCGGTGGTCTCCCGGGGCGTCGACCCGCTGGAGGCGCTGACCCTGCTGCGCGGCACCGCCCACACCGGCTACGACCCGCGAGCCACCCGCACCGCCCCGCTCTGCACCCCGCTCGCCACCCAGGCCCCGCACGCCGTCGGGCTGGCGCACGCCGCCCGGCTGGCCGGCGAGCCGGTGGTCGCGCTGGCCCTGCTCGGCGACGGCGGCACCAGCGAGGGCGACTTCCACGAGGCGCTGAACTTCGCCGCGGTGCTCCAGGCACCGGTGGTCTTCCTGGTGCAGAACAACGGCTACGCGATATCCGTCCCGCTCAGCGCGCAGTCCGCCGCGCCCACCCTCGCCCACAAGGCCGTCGGCTACGGCATGCCGGGCCGGCTGGTGGACGGCAACGACGCGCCCGCCGTGCACGGCGTCCTGACCGAGGCGGTCGAGCGGGCCCGGACCGGCGGCGGCCCGACCCTGGTCGAGGCGCTCACCTACCGGGTCGAGGCGCACACCAACGCCGACGACGCCACCCGGTACCGCACCGACCCGGAGGTCGCCGCCTGGCGGGAGTACGACCCGATCCTGCTGATGGACCGCTCGCTGCGCGAACTCGGCGTCCTGGACGACGCGCTGGTGCAGTCGGCGGCCGACGAGGCGGAGGCGCTGGCGGCCCGGATGCGGGCCGAGTTCCACGCCGACCCCGAGCTGGACCCGATGGCCCTGTTCACCCATGTCTTCGCCGAGCCGACCCCGCAACTGCGGGAACAGGCCGCCCAGTTGTCCGCCGAGCTGGCCGCCGAGGCCGAGGTGCAGCACTGATGAACCAGACGGCCACACCGACCCGTACGGCGAGCATGGCGCAGGCGCTCAACGCGGCGCTGCGCGACGCCCTGCGCGAGGACCCGGCGGTGCACGTGCTCGGCGAGGACGTCGGCGCGCTCGGCGGCGTCTTCCGGATCACCGACGGGCTGACCGCCGAGTTCGGCCCCGACCGCTGCCTGGACACCCCGCTGGCCGAGGCCGGTATCCTCGGCACCGCGATCGGCATGGCGATGTACGGGCTGCGCCCGGTCGTCGAGATGCAGTTCGACGCCTTCGCCTACCCGGCGCTGGAGCAGCTGTTCTCGCACGTCGCCAAGATGCGCAACCGCACGGCCGGCCGGCTCCCGCTGCCGATCACCGTCCGCATCCCGTACGGCGGCGGCATCGGCGGGGTCGAGCACCACAGCGACGCCTCCGAGGCGTACTACGCGGCCACCCCCGGCCTGCACGTGGTCACCCCGGCGACGGTCGCCGACGCGTACGGGCTGCTGCGGGCCTCGATCGCCTCCGACGACCCGGTGGTCTTCCTGGAGCCCAAGCGGCTCTACTGGGGCAAGGACGGGTTCGACCCGGCCGCGCCGGTCGAGCCGATCGGCCGGGCCGTGCTGCGGCGGCCCGGCACCTCCGCCGTCCTGATCACCTACGGGCCCTCGCTGCCGGTCTGCCTGGAGGCGGCCGAGACGGCGAAGGCCGAGGGCTGGGACCTCGCGGTGCTGGACCTGCGCACCCTGGTGCCGTTCGACGACGAGACGGTCTGCCGGGTGGTGCGCTCGCTCGGCCGGGCCGTGGTGGTGCACGAGGCGAGCGGCTTCGGCGGCACCGGCGCGGAGATCGCCGCCCGGGTCACCGAGCGCTGCTTCCACCACCTGGCCGCGCCCGTGCTGCGGGTGACCGGCTTCGACATCCCTTACCCGCCGCCGATGCTGGAGCACCACCACCTGCCCGGGGTGGACCGGATCCTGGACGCGGTCGCCCGGCTGCAGTGGGAGGACCGAGGATGATGCCCGTCGTGCGCGAGTTCCGGCTGCCCGACCTCGGTGAGGGACTCACCGGGGCCGAGGTGGTGCGGTGGCTGGTCGAGGTCGGCGAGGTGATCGCGGTCGACCAGCCGGTGGTGGAGGTGGAGACCGCCAAGGCCGTGGTGGAGGTGCCCTGCCCGTACGGCGGGGTGGTCACCGCCCGGTACGGCGAGGAGGGCGAGGAGATCGCCGTGGGCGCGCCGCTGGTGACGGTCGCGGTGGCTCCGGCGGATGGGGCTTCGCTGCTGGTCGAGGCGGCGGCCGGGATGCTGGCCGAGGCGGCGGCGGAGGTGGAGCGGCCGCTGGTCGGGTACGGGGTCGCCGAGCCGGGGAAGGGCGGGCGGCGGCGCCGGGTGGGGGGTGCGGTTCCTGGTCCTGTCTCCGCTGCTGTTCCGGCTGTCGTCCCGGTCGTCGTTCCGGCTCCCGCGCCGGTGGTGCGGACCGTTCCGGGCGTGGTGCCGGTGATCTCGCCGCTGGTGCGGCGGCTGGCCCGGGAACAGGGGGTCGACCTGGCCGCGCTCTCCGGCAGCGGCCCGGACGGGCTGATCATGCGCGCGGACGTCGAACGGGCGGTCGCGGTGAAGGCGGTGGCCCTGACGGCTCCGACGGCTCCGACGGCTCCGGCGGCTCCGACGGCTCCGACGGCTCCGGGGCCGGTCGCGCGGGAGGGCGTCGTCCCGCTGCGCGGGCTGCGCAAGGCGGTGGCCGAGAAGCTCGGCCGCAGCCACCGGGAGATCCCCGCGGTGACCTGCTGGGTGGACACCGATGCCACCGAACTGATGCTGCTGCGGCGGCAGTTGAATGCCGCCCCGGGCCCGAAGGTGAGCGTGCTGGCGCTGCTCGCCCGGATCTGCACGGTCGCGCTGGCCCGCTTCCCGGAGCTCAACTCCAGTGTGACGGAGGACGGTTCGGGCATCATCCGGCACCCGGCGGTGCACCTGGGCTTCGCCGCGCAGGGCCGGAGGGGTCTGGTCGTCCCGGTGGTGCGGGACGCCCACGCCCGCACCACCGAGCAACTCGGCGAGGAACTGGGTCGGTTGACCGAGGCGGCACGCGACGGCTCGCTCACCCCGGCCGAACTGACCGGTGGCACCTTCACGTTGAACAACTACGGGGTGTTCGGCGTGGACGGCTCCACCCCGATCCTGAACCACCCCGAGGCGGCGATGCTCGGGGTCGGCCGGATCGTCGCCAAACCCTGGGTGCACGAGGGGGAGTTGGCTGTGCGCGAGGTCGTGCAGCTGTCGTTCACCTTCGACCACCGGGTCTGCGACGGCGGGACGGCGGGCGGTTTCCTGCGGTTCGTCGCGGACTGCGTGGAGCGGCCGGGGACGCTGCTGCGGCAGCTCTGAGGACGGCTCGGTCGCCCTGGGTGGCGTGCTCCGCACCCAGGGCGACGGGGCGCGAATCGAGGGAGAGTAGCGCGTCCCGGGCCCGGGCGTCCGGGCTTCGCGTGATTTGTCGGATGAGCAGTTCGGGCGTGCCACGCTGCCTAGGCGCCAGCAGAGACAAGCCAGGTGGTGGCGCAGGGCGGCCGGAGGCGAAACGATTCTCTTGGGTACTCGAAACGTTGCGGTGAAGTCCCGCAGAACACTTCTGGTCCGCACCGGGCACGGATCGGCGGGCGCCGCCTCCGTCCCGGGCCTGCCGGAGCTCCCGGCGGACGCGGGCCCGGACGCGGCGGGGCCCGAGCGGCCGCCGATGCCGCTGGACCCGCCGGACCTCCCGCCGTGGATCCCGGCCGAGGCGCCGACGACCGTCCTTCCGACGGTGCCCGCCCCGCCGGTGCAGCCACCCGTCGTCCCCGCGCCCGACTACCCGGAGCCGCCCGCCGAACCGCCTGCCGCCCCCGCGTTCCGGCCGCTTTTCACCGACGCTCCCGGCCTCAACTGGGCTGGCCCCGGTGACAGTTGGACCAGGGCCTGGGCCGCGCAGGAGCCCGCCGAGGGCCGCCCGGCCCAGCTGTCGGCCCAGCTGCCCGTCCCCGGCCTCGGCGTCCCCGGCCTCGGCGCCCCCGGCCTCGGCGCCTCCGCCGTCGACCAGCCGCTCACCGTACGGGACGTCGAGCTGATCCGGGCCAGCCTGGCGGTCGTCGAGCCGGTCGCCGACCGCGCCACCGCGCACTTCTACGCGCTGATCTTCCTGCACCACCCCGAGGTCCGGGCGCTCTTCCCGGCCGCCATGGACGTCCAGCGGGACCGCCTGTTCCGCGCGCTGCTGGCCGCCGCCCGCAGCGCCGACGACCCGGCCGGCCTGCGCGTCCACCTCGGCGCGCTCGGCCGCGGCCACCGCCGGTACGGCACGCTGACCGGCCACTACGGCCCGGTCGGCGAGTGCCTGGTACAGGCGCTGGCCAGGTACGCGGGCAGCCGGTGGGACGCCGAGACCGAGCTGGCCTGGCGTCGGGTCTACCGGCTGGTCTCCTCGATCATGATCGAGGCCGCCGAGGACGCCGCCCGCACCTCGCCGCCCTGGTGGCAGGGCGAGGTGGTCCGGCACGAGCGCCGCACCCGGGACGTCGCGGTGATCACCGTCCGGCCGGACCAGGCGTACCCGTACCGGGCCGGGCAGTACACCAGTCTGGAGACGCCCTGGTGGCCGCGGGTCTGGCGGCACTTCTCGTTCGCCTCGGCCCCCCGGCCGGACGGGCTGCTGACCTTCCACGTGAAGGCCGTCCAGGCGGGCTGGGTGAGCAACGCGCTCGTCCACCGGGCCGCGCCCGGGGACGTCCTGCGGCTGGGCCCGGCGGTCGGCACGATGACCGCCGACCACGCCGCCGGCGCGGACCTGCTCTGCCTCGGCGGCGGCACCGGCATCGCGCCGATCCGCGCGCTGGTCGAGGAGGTGGCCGAGCGCGGCACGCCGGTCGGCGCCGTCGACGTGTTCTACGGGGCCCGCCGCGTCGCCGACCTGTACGAGCTGGACGGGCTGGACGAGTTGGCCCGGCGGCTGCCGTGGCTCACGGTGCGGCCGGTGCTCTCCGGCACCGGGCCGGCCGAGGGTGCGCTGACCGGCGAACTCCCCGAGGTGGTGGGCCGGTTCGGGCCGTGGGCCGGGCGGGAGGCGTTCCTCAGCGGGCCGCCCGCGATGGTCCGCCGGGGCGTCGGGGTGCTGCTGCGCTCGGGCGTGGCGGCCGAGCGGATCCGGCACGACCTGGTGGGCGACCTCGCGGCGGGGTGATCGGGAGTGGCCGGCGGGTCAGCCGGTCAGCCGAGGTCCGGGGCGAGCAGCGCGCGGACGCCCTCGATGTTGGCCGCCAGGTACGCCCGCAGCCGGGGCGGGACGACGTTGACGGAGGTCACCCCCTCGCGGGTGAACGGCAGCCGGACCACCTGGTACTCGCCGTTGGGCTCGTCCACCTCGGGGCCGTGCCGCCGGCTGAGGTCCATCGAGGCGAGCCGGCAGGCGAAGAAGTGCTGCACCTTGACCCCGTGCGGGTGGAGCAGGGTGCCGTCGTCATGGTGCGTGTGGCTGATGGTGTCGACGAAGGCGGGCACCACGTCGACGATCTTGCCGCCGAGTTCCTCGTCCACCTCGCGGTGCAGCGCCTCGACCACGGTGCGGTCGCCGCGTTCGACCCCGCCGCCGGGAGTGATCCAGTACGGCTGGGGCGAGCCGGGCCGGACCCGCCGGATCAGCACGATCGAGGCCGGGCCGTACGGGTCGTCCGGGTCGAGCTCCAGCAGGATCGCCCGCGCGGTGCGCTTCACCACCGGGCGGGGCGGCGGGGTTCGGTTGTCGGGGCCCATGGCGACCTCCGGGGCTGGAGCGTTGTGCGGGAGTCTCCCGCGGGACGGTCCGGCCGAAACCCGCCCGAACCGGTGCGTCCGTTCGGGGGCGGGGAGTAACTGCGGATAGATCTTGGATAGCGAAGGTGAATCTTGAACTGATCTTCCAAATGCCGAATGATCCTGATTTTTACCTTCGAATCGAAGGATTTTGCCGAGTGATCGCTGTAAGAGTGATTGCAGGGAGGTCATCCCTGTGCTGCAATGAGCCACTATCGGGCAGATCGGAGGGCTTCGCTCCGGATGCCCTTTCTGTGCATTGACTCGGGCTGGGGGATGGACGTGGCCATGGATCAGATCGCAGAGCCGTCCAGGACGGTCCGCACCGGGCGCGTCACCAGGTCGCCGACGCCCACCGCGCCGCCCGGCAGCCCGCCGCCGTCCAGCTCTCCGTCCACCTCGCCGGGCAAGGGCCGCGGCCCCACCCTGATCGGTTCCGTCCAGCGGGCACTGCGGCTGCTGGAGGCCGTCGGGGGATTCCGGCAGGGCGCCACCGCCAAACAACTGGCCCGCGCCGCCGGACTGCCGCTCGGCACCGCCTACCACCTGCTGCGCACCCTCACCCACGAGGGCTACCTCCGGCGCTCCGACGGCCGGTTCTTCTACGGGGAGTCGGTCAACGGCATAGGCCGGGCCGACGACCGGCAGTCCGACCGGCGCGACCTGCGCGCGCGGATGCGGCGGTTACGGGACGAACTCGGGGCCCCCGTCTACTTCGCGCTCTACCGGGACGGCGAGATCCACGTCGTGGACGTCGCCGACGACCCCGGCCACCCCGCCGTCCAGCCCTGGGCCGACCTCCGCGCCACCGGCCACGCGCACGCCATCGGCCAGTGCCTGCTCGGCCAACTGTCCGAGGAGGAGCGCCGTGACCACCTCGCCCGCCACCCGCCGGTCGGGCTCACCCCGTCCACCGTCATCGGAGAGGCCGCCGTCCTGCGCCGGCTCGCCTCCCTGCGACCGACCATGCCCGTCCTGGAACGTCAGGAGTACGCGCTCGGCACCGTCTGCGCGGCCGTCCCCATCACCGTCGGGCCGATGGTCGCCACCATGGCCCTCTCGCTGCCCGTCGAACAGGCCGACCGGCTGACCGTCGTCGCCGGCCAACTGCGGCGCAGCGTGGGCGCGATGGGCCCGTCGTTCGTCCTCTGACGCTCCCCGCGCCGTCCCGGATCCCGTTCGTTCACCATTTGAAAAAGCACACCTTGTCCACTACGTCCCCAAACATGGACGATGGGGATCTAACAGGGATCGGTTGCACAAAACCGTCAGAAAACGTCCCACACGCAGCAATTGACGATCCAACCCAGTCCCCGCACCCGAAGCCCCCGGCCCTGCCCAGCCCCCTACCCCACGGCCCACCCGGCCGCCCCCACGAGAGGTACTGGCGCCATGCAGCACAGCACAGTCCAGGGACACCTGGTGATGAACCTCGTGGTCTCGCACGAGCTCTCCTTCCGCATCGTGGTGGACCTGGAGTACGAGCCCGACGACCCCTACGCCGTCCGGTTCACCTTCCACCTGCCCGGCGACGAACCCGTCACCTGGGTGTTCGCGCGCGAGCTGCTGCTCGACGGCATCAGCCGGCCCTCCGGCGAGGGCGACGTGCACATCCACCCGGTCGGCGAGGAGCTCACCGAGGTCTGCATCGTGCTGCACTCCCCCGAGGGGGACGCCCTGCTGCGGGCCTCGGCGCCGCCGCTGGTCGCCTTCCTGGCGCGCACCGACCGGCTGGTGCCGATGGGCCAGGAGATCACCGGGCGGGAACTCGACGCCGAGCTCGCGGACATCCTCCGGGGATGTGAGAACGCGGGGTGAGCGGTGGCCGCACCGCCGCCACCGACGAAGGGGCCCGCGCCGGGTGAACCACCCGGGCGCGGGCCCCTCTCGTGTTCGGCCGGCCGGTGCCCGGCCAGGTCGTGTTCGGCCAGTCGGTGCCCGGCCACGGCCGAGGTCAGTCGTCGTCCAGGGCCAGGTGCAGCCCCCACGAGACCAGGCTGATGATCAGCGATCCGAGCAGCGCCGGCACGAAGCCCGTGACGTTGAAGTCCAGGTGCAGCTTCCCCGCGGCCCAGGAGGTCAGCCACAGCATCAGGGCGTTGATCACGAAGGTGATCAGTCCCAGGGTGAGGATGAACAGCGGGAACGAGAACAGCTTGACCAGCGGCTTGATCAGGAAGTTGACCAAGCCGAAGACCACGGCGACGGCGACCACCGTCAGGGCCTTGTGTCCCAGGTCGGCTTTGCCGCTGGCGAGTTGGATACCGTTGACGATCCAGGCGGCGACCCAGATGGCCACCGCGTTGATCACTGTCTTGATGAGGAAACCCTTCATGACGCCCAAGCCTGGCAGGCCTCGCCGCCCCGGGGGAAGCTCTCCTCGGACATGTTGGCGCTCCCGCCGGACATCTTGGCGCCCCCGGTCCGGTGCCCGTGGTGTTGAATGCCCGTGGCCCGCACGGAGGATGGACGAAGGAGGGGAGCAGCGGTGAAGCTGTTCCGGTTGGACGAACTGGACGTCGAACGCGCGGCGAACGACGGCGCCTACCTGCGCTTCCTGCGCGAACCGCGGATGTCCGCCGGGCTCTACGCGCTCTCCCCCGGCGACACCGACCCGCAGACCGCGCACGACCAGGACGAGATCTACCAGGTGATCAGCGGCCGCGCCGAACTGACCGTCGGCGCCGAGACCGCCACAGTCGGGCGCGGCACCGTCGCCTACGTCCCGGCCGGCACCCCGCACCGCTTCCACCACGTCACCGAGGAGCTCCGGGTCCTGGTGGTGTTCTCCCCGCCCGAGGGCTGACCGCCCGCGGATCGATCGGGAACCGACCGGGGACTGGCCGGGAACTGGCAGGGGACCGACCGGGCCCGACCGGGGACGGACGGTCTAGGGTCCTGGGCATGAGCAAGAGCCTGACGGAAGAACTCTGGGCGGCCATCGAGCCGGTGTACGCCGAGATCCTCGCCCACCCCTTCATCGGCGGCCTCACCGACGGCACCCTGCCGCGTGCGGCCTTCCGCCACTTCGTCGTCCAGGACTCGCACTACCTGCGCGACTACGCCCGCGCGCTCGCCGTCTGCGCCGCCAAGGCGCCCGGCGAGGAGGACGTGCGGGCCTTCGCCGACGACGCGGTCGGCGCGCTGGCCGCGGAACAGGGCATGCATGCCGAGTTCCTGACCGCCTTCGGCGGCAGCGCCGAGCAGGCCGCCGCCGAACCGGTGCTGCCCACCACCCGGGCCTACACCAGCTACCTGCTGGCCACCGTCTACGGCGGCTCCTTCGCCGAGGCCGTCGGCGCGGTGCTGCCCTGCTACTGGATCTACGCCCGGGTCGGCGAGGCGCTGCTCGCCCAGGGCTCCCCCGACCCGCTGTACGCCAAGTGGATCGCCACCTACGGCGACGAGGCGTTCCAGTCCGTCGTCCGCCGGGTGCTGGCGCTCACCGACCGCCTCGGCGAGGAGATCTCCCCGGCCGAACGGCGCCGGGTCGTCGAGCACTTCACGACCACCTCGCGCTACGAGTGGATGTTCTGGGACGCCGCCTGGCGCGGCGAGCGCTGGCCGGTCTGACCGCTGGCCGCAGGGGGTGCGGGGCCCTTCCCGGGGGTCGTCCCCGAGGCCGGCACCCGGGTCTCCCCGGGGCCCCGGGTCGGGGTGATCTAGGGGTTCTCTCCGGGCCGACAGGCCTCGTTCCGGCACTCGTGTCCCCGTACGATCGAAGTACCGAAAGCAAGCGGGATGCGGCACCGGACGGCAGCCGACCCCACGGGGAGAGAAGGAACGGTCATGGCTGAGCTCTGGAAGTCGCTGCCCTCCTGGGTGCGGAACATCGTCATCCCGGTGCTGGTCCTGGTGCTGCTCTGGAACATCCTGGGATTCGTCTTCGGCGTCGTCGGCGCCCTGCTGAGCATCATGATCAAGGTGCTGGTCGTCGCCGGCATCGCCGCCGCCGTGGTGGTCCTGGTGAAGAAGGCCGCCAAGGGCTGAGCAACCGCCCGAGGCCCGGCCCCCCTGGACGGGGGGCCGGGCCTTCGGCGTTCCCGGCGCGACGTCCGGCCTGCTGGGGCGTGCTGGACCTGCGGCGATCGGCTCGCTACGGTGTTGGGCGTCATGTGCAGGCAACACCGCCTGCCGACGCGGGAGCTCGGAGCACCGGGCTGAGAGGGCGCTGACCGGGACGTCGACGGACGGACCGACGGCTGCGTCGACCGCAGGAACCTGACCGGGTAATGCCGGCGTAGGGAGTATGAGGTCAGATGACCACGTTCGAAGCACAGCCGCAGCCTGCCCGCAGCACCGGGAACAGTGGCACCGGGAACAGCGGCACCGAGGCCGGCGAGGCCGCCACCGCCACCGTCACCAGCGCCGGCACCGGCTACCCCACCCCGGCCTGGCGCAAGGCCTACCGCGAAGGGTCCCGGCCCGACCTGCGGGTCCCGTACCGCGAGGTGCAGCTCACCAACGGCAGGACCGTCCCGCTGTACGACACCTCCGGCCCGTACACCGACCAGGCCTACGAACCCGACGTGCGGCGCGGCCTGCCCGCCCTGCGCGACGCCTGGATCCGCCAGCGCGGCGACGTCGAGGAGTACGACGGCCGCGAGGCGCGCCCCGAGGACGACGGGATCAAGCACACCTCGCCGCGCGGCGGGAACCTGCGCAACCTGGACGCCGTCTTCCCGGGCCGCCCGCGCCGCCCGCTGCGCGGCCGCGGCGGTGCCGCCGTCACCCAACTCGCCTACGCCAAGCGGGGCGTGGTCACCCCCGAGATGGAGTTCGTGGCGCTGCGCGAGGGCCTCGCCCCCGAGTACGTGCGGGCCGAGGTGGCCCGCGGCCGGGCCGTCATCCCGGTCAACGTGAACCACCCCGAGGTGGAGCCGGCGATCATCGGCACCAACTTCCTGGTGAAGATCAACGCCAACATCGGCAACTCCGCCGTCACCTCCTCGATCGAGGAGGAGGTGGAGAAGATGACCTGGGCCACCCGGTGGGGCGCCGACACCGTCATGGACCTCTCCACCGGCCGCAACATCCACACCACCCGCGAGTGGATCCTGCGCAACTCCCCCGTGCCGATCGGCACCGTGCCGCTCTACCAGGCCCTGGAGAAGGTCGACGGCAAGGCCGAGGACCTGAGCTGGGAGGTGTACCGGGACACCGTCATCGAGCAGTGCGAGCAGGGCGTCGACTACATGACCGTCCACGCCGGCGTGCTGCTCCGGTACGTCCCGCTGACCGCCCGCCGCAAGACCGGCATCGTCTCGCGCGGCGGCTCGATCATGGCCGCCTGGTGCCTGGCGCACCACCAGGAGAACTTCCTCTACAGCAACTTCGAGGAGCTCTGCGACATCCTCGCGCGCTACGACGTCACCTTCTCGCTCGGCGACGGCCTGCGCCCCGGCTCCATCGCGGACGCCAACGACGAGGCGCAGTTCGCCGAACTGCAGACCCTCGGCGAACTCGGCCGGATCGCCCGCGAGCGCGACGTCCAGGTGATGATCGAGGGCCCGGGCCACGTCCCGATGCACAAGATCAAGGAGAACATGGATCTCCAGCAGGAGATCTGCGACGAGGCGCCGTTCTACACCCTCGGCCCGCTCACCACCGACGTCGCCCCCGGCTACGACCACATCACCTCGGGCATCGGCGCCGCGATGATCGCCTGGTGGGGCACCGCGATGCTCTGCTACGTCACGCCCAAGGAGCACCTGGGCCTGCCCAACCGCGACGACGTCAAGACCGGCGTGATCACCTACAAGATCGCCGCCCACGCCGCCGACCTCGCCAAGGGCCACCCTGGCGCCCAGGACTGGGACGACGCCCTGTCCGACGCCCGCTTCGAGTTCCGCTGGGAGGACCAGTTCAACCTGGCCCTCGACCCGGAGACCGCCCGCGCCTTCCACGACGAGACCCTCCCCGCCGAACCCGCCAAGACGGCCCACTTCTGCTCCATGTGCGGCCCGAAGTTCTGCTCGATGAAGATCTCCCAGAAGATCCGCGACGAGCACGGTGACGGTTCGACGGCTGTCTCCACCGAGTACGACGCGGAGGCCGTCGAGGGCATGAAGGCCATGTCCGAGGAGTTCGCGGCACAGGGGAACAGGGTGTACCTCCCGCTGGCCGACTGACACCGGATGGCAGACGTCGGTGCCCGCGAGCCCTCGCCATTGTTCGGGGAGGGCTCGCGGCATGCTCCCGGCGGTCCGGCCGATGACCCTGTTGCACATACGCGGTCGCGGTCGACTACCGACTCCAGGTACAGGCGGACTGAGGGCCGAGTCAGCAGGGTGCGCGGCCCGAGGCCGGCAGGATGCACCTCCCGCCGGCCGGCTGACGCACCACACCTGATCGCCGTCCCGATCGGTTCGGGAACGGCGCTCCATCACTCGGAACTCCTGCGGCCGGTCGGAAGACTCGCTCTATCCTCGGGCTGTGACGCTCTACTTCGATCCCGAGGAAGCACTCGGCGAGGACCGCGACGCGTTCCGAGGCCGTTGGGAGGATCGCCTCTGGCTCAACGTTCCCGGGGCCTTCTACGGAGGCGAGACCGACACCTGTCGGACGGGCCGGATCTCCGCTCCTCAGCACGTTCTCTATGGGGGCGAGTATCTGACCGAGTACGTCTACCGCCAGCCCCGGAACCCGGCAGAGGCCGCCCGGCTGGTCGAAGCGGCCGACTGCGACCCGTTCCTCGGCTACGGCTGCGATGGTGATGTGCGATGGACGCCGGAGGCCGTGCGGGAGTGGTGGCGTGACCGCGACCGGATCACGTACTACCTCTCCGGCCAGGACTGGGACGGCATCGACTGGGCAGAGCAGGGAGTGGCCGCCGCAGTCCGTGACTACACGTCCTACATTGCCGGAGACCTCGCAGCGGACCTGCGGATCTATCTCTACTGGCTGGAGGAAGGCAGGTCTCCCACGCCGGACGACCGACTGCCCGGGCTGTAGACGGCAGTGCTCCAATGTTCGGGCTTCGGGCTGAAGTTGTCATCGATGAAGATCAGCAAAAGCATCAATGAGAAGTTCGGCAACGGGGCGGCCTCGCCCGAGTACGACGCGGAGGCCGTCGAGGGCATGAAGGCCATGTCCGAGGAGTTCGCGGCCCAGGGCAACAAGGTCTACCTCCCGCTGGCCGACTGACTACGGGAACCGAGCGGGCCGCATCACTCGGGGGTCGGGCCGGTTCCCGGGTGAAGCGGCCCGGCGTTGTCCATGTTCCAACGATGGTGTGTGCGCGGCCCGACCGCGCAGCGGTGCCGTGGCAGTCGATCCCGCGTTGTTCTTCGTGATTTGTCCGGCGGAGGCTGAAACAGGTGAGTTGGAATCTGATCCAGCTTTCGGTTTGAGTGCGTAGCGACCCTGCCGTGGCAGCGTCCGCCCGATCGCCCTGGGCGCGATCGATGACTGAAAAGTCTCATGGGGGGACAACGTGGGATCTGTTCAGACCGAGACCGAGTGTCTCGACTTCCAGCCAAGTGACAAACAGATCGAGATCGTCAAGATGGTGCGGCTCGGCATGAGCTACCAGGAGATAGCCGAGGCACTGTTCGTCAGCTCGCGCACGGTCCGACGGGAGATCAAGAGACTCAAGGGCGAGGTCGGTGTGACGACGCTTCCTGCGCTCCTGGCTGACGTCACCAGGCGAGGTTGGTGAGTAGGGTGTGGGATCCAACTACCGTAGAGCGCGGGGCACTTGTGGCTTGTGGTGAGTGCGTGACCAGATAGGCCGCGGGCGGCCACTTTTCCGCAATCACATGGTGATGGCCGGTCGACGCAACGTAACATGACGCACCGAGGAGCTGGGGCCCCAACGCTGGCACGTCAGGGCCCCGTTCGCCACCGCATCGACGTTGAGGAGGAAACAGTGGCGAAGATTTCCAGCCGGATCCGGCTGATTGGCGCCATCGTACCGAAGGCGACCGCGATAGGCGGCCTCACGGTCGCGGCAATCACGGTGCTCGCGCCGGCGGCAAGCGCAGGTGGGACGAGCGGCACCACGAATGGTTGCTACGCCACTTGGGGTGACACCGGAGCCAACGGGCACTGCACCAGCCCGTCCGCCACCCAGACCGGCCTGTACAGCGTGTACGAGTCGTGTGCGGCGGAGCCGGACTCGGTCTCGACGCAGATCATCATCTCCAAGGGGCAGGTCGTCAACAACTTCGGCCAGGTCTACTGCACCTTCTCGGCGAACTGGGCCGCCATTCACTTCACCACCCAGGGAAGCTGACCAATCGACAAGTGAACAGCAGTCTGAGATAGGCCTGTAAGGGTCTGCTGCCTCCGGCCACGCTGGAGGCAGCAGACCGGCTAGGGAGAGGTGCTGGGTGGAGCCGATCGTGGTGGTCCGCGGGTTGGGGCAGGGATACGGCAGCAAGAGGGTGATCTCAGATCTCGATCTGGAGGTCGGCCCAGGTGTCACCGGCCTGCTCGGCCCCAACGGAGCAGGTAAGACAACACTGTTGAGAACCCTTGCGACCGTCGTTCCGCCTCAAGAGGGTGAGATCGAGATCTGCGGGATCAGGGTCGTCTCCGAGGGCGCGGCTCGGCGCGCTCGTCGAACTGTCGGATATCTTCCCCAGGACTTCGGTTACTACCCCTCCTTCTCGGTATACGACTTCGTCCGGTACTGCGCGTGGCTCAGGGAAGTGCCGACGTCGGTAGCGGACCGTGAGACGCGACGCGTGATCGAGGCCGTGGGACTCTCCGACCGCGTCTCAGCCAAGATGAAGTCGTTGTCTGGCGGGATGCTCCGCCGGGCGGGGATCGCGACCGCGATGGTCGGCTCCCCCCGGCTGCTCCTTCTCGATGAGCCGACTGTCGGCCTGGACCCGGCGCAGCGGCTGGAGTTCCGCGAACTCATCCGGTCGCTCAGTGACAGTGCGGTGATCCTCAGCACCCACTTGGTGGAAGACGTCTCTGCTGTCTGCAGCAGTGTCGCGGTTCTGAGTGAGGGGAGATTCGTCTTCCGGGGAACTCCGGCCGAGTTGGCCGAGTCCGCGGCTGCGGACGCTGTCGGTGACAGTCCGCTGGAGCGCGGATACATGACCACCTTGGGCGCCCAGGGGGTGCACCGCTGATGCGGATCTACTGGATGGAGATCAGGCGCTCACCCCTACGCTGGTGGCTGCCCGTTCTGCTGGCGCTCGACTTCGCGGCGATCTTCGGACGAAGCCAGTGGTGGATCGGTGTCTGGCCACAGGCCAGCGTGGCTGCGCAGTTACCCTCGCTCTATTTCGGACCAGCCCTCGCCGCCTCGGCGACCTGGACGGCCGGACGTGCTCGGCGGGCGGGGATCACCGAGCAACTCGGCGCCTCGGCTCGACCCGCCTGGCAACTGGAACTGGCGCAACTTGCCGCGACGCTCAGCTACGGAACGTTGGTCTATCTCGTTGGCGCCGTCTCAGCCGCCGTTGTGAGCATCTCGGATGCCGGGTCGGGCTTCCTGTGGCCCGGATACCTCCTCCTGGGCTTCGGCGTCATGGTCGGCTGCGCCGGTCTGGGACATCTGGTCGGTCGATGGTCGGCGTCTCCCTACGCGGCATCGGCGGTTTGCGGCCTCGGCTGCTTCCTCTTCCTGGCCTGGATCGGAAAGCCGTCCGCGTTGGACCTCCTCATGCTCTCCGGCGATCCGTTCGTCAAGGTTGCCGTATCACCGCTCTTGGTTCGGCTGGCACTTGGCTGCGGCTTGGCGGCCATCGCGGTCCTGGTGGCCCGGCCCGGTGCCCGTCTGCGTGGTCGGGTCGGGTGGCGGGCAACGGCCACACGGCGGTTCGCCTCGCTGGGAGCGGTAGCCGTCTTCGTGCTGGCCGCGGTGGCCGTCGGGCCCGCCGGCCCGATCCGGATCCAGCGAGCGGCGGCCGAGCCGCTGTGCTCCGAAACCGCCCCCCGGGTCTGCCTCTGGCCTGAAGACCGCAAGTACCTTCCCGAGGTGACGGCGATGGCGGGCCGTATGTCCAAGCTCCCGACGGGCATGTTCACCGTGCCGGGCGACTATTACGAGCAGGGTCTCCGGAGTGGCCAGGTGAACGACTTCTACATCCTGGAAGGCTCTCTCTGGGATCCTGCGATCAGCATGGGCAGCGCGATCGTTCAGCACGAAGTCCCGCCACTCTGCCCCAAGGTGGACACGAAACTGGTGGAGCAAATCGGCCTGGCGTCAGGTGAGTTGTCTATGTGGTTGGCCGTGCGAATCTACGGGGGAGGCCGGCCCGCGAGTATGCACGGTGGGCCGCCCAACGTGGACATGGAGGCTGTTGCGCGCCTGGCCACGCAGCCCGAGGAGACGCAGATCGCCTGGGTGCAGCAACGCCTGCAGACACTCCACTCGGTGCCCTGTGTCTGATCGAATCGCCACCGTCTGGAGATATGCGCGGGCCCACCATGCCTACGGTCTGGCTGTTGGCCTGGCGCTTGTGACAGCCTGCGATGCCCTGTTCGGCTCCATCAATATCTCGCTTCCCGCAGGCAACGCGGTCGGTGTGGCAGTTGTTCCTTTCCGGCGAGAGCTTCCCATCGCGTTCGCGGCGCTTGCGGCGGGAAGCCTGCACAGCGTCATGGCGGACATGGAGCGCGCTGCCTCAAAGACCTTTCGTACGTTCGAGGTGACGCACGTCGTCGTCGTCAGTGCCGTGACGGTGGCGCTGCTCGGATCGGCGGAGGCGATCTTCACCACGTCGGAGCTAGCGGTCGTGATGATGCGGGCATTGCTGATCTGGATCGGCCTCGCCCTGCTTTCCGGCCGGATCTTCGGCTGGATGCTTTCTTGGATCCTGCCGGTACTCACCATCTTCCCGTTGACGTACTACGGAGCCGGAGACCTCGGACGGCATCGTTGGTGGGACTGGACCAGTCAACCATCAACCTCCATACCTTGCTGGGTCTTGGCAGTAGTCAGCATTTCTATCGGTGCAGTCGCCCTGGGACTGACGCCGTGGAGGCTACGTGGCCGCCGAAGCAGGCGGCCTGGGATCCCTTCCAACCAGTGAATCCTGGTTCCGGGCTGAAGTTGTCGTCGATGAAGATCAGTCAGAAGATCCGCGCCGAGCACGGTGGCGGTTCCAGCGCGGTGGAGGCCGAGTTCGAGGCCGAGGCCCTGGCCGGGACGGCGGAGAAGTCCGCCGAGTTCGCCGCCCAGGGCAACCGGGTCTGCCTCCCCCTCGCCGACTTACGTCGCCCCGCCGGCCGTGCTGCTCCGGGAGGCCGGGAGGCTTTCCCGGAGCAGTGCTTTTCGGGGGGCGAGCTGTCCGTGATCCGCGTGTTCAGGCGATCGGCGCCGCACTCGGGCCACCGGGGGAGCCGGTCGCCGAGCTAGTATTACGTGGTAGTGGTAATACGTGCTACTTCGGAGGTGGGAGATGCGGCTCAACAGCAAGGGGCAGGTCACGATCCCCGCGGAGCTTCGCGAGAAGTGCGGCCTGCGTCCCGGAGACGAGGTGGACGTCATCGAGGAAGGCGGCGTCCTGCGGATAGTGCGCCGGGCAGGCGACAGCACCAGGGGGCAGCGGGTGGCCCGTCGGATGAGGGGAAGCGCCGCGGGCGGCATGTCCACTGACGAGATCATGGAGCTGTTGCGTGGCGAGTAGCCGGTTGAGGCTGGTCGAACCGGGCCGGGCGCGGCCGGTGACGCTGGTGGACTCCTGCGTGCTGCTGGATCTGATGACGAACGACGAGACCTGGGCCGATTGGTCGGAGGCCGCGCTGTCCAAGGCCCAGGACGAGGGCGAAGTGGTGATCAACCCGATCGTCTACGCGGAGGTCTCGGTGGCGTACGCCGCGATCGAGGACCTTGACGCCGTCCTCCCGGCCGAGGACTTCGCGCGGGAGCCGCTCCCTTACGAGGCGGGGTTCCTGGCCGGCAAGGCATTTCTGCTGTACCGCAAGCGCGGCGGGCAGAAGACCGCACCGTTGCCGGACTTCTACGTCGGTGCGCATGCGGCGGTGCGCGGCTACCGGTTGTTGACCCGTGATGCCACGCGCTACCGCACGTACTTCCCGACCATCGAGTTGATCTGCCCCTAGTCGGGCTGCCGCTGGTCGGCTGAGGCCGCAGCGCATGGGCGAGCCCTCCCCCGGATGCGGGGAAGGGCTCGCCGCGCGATCACCCGGACTTGGCTATCTGCATTGTGCAGGTATCAGCGCTATAATGCAGATATGACAGCGCTCACCATCCGGGACGTCCCGGAGGACCAGATCCAGACCCTGAAGGTCCGCGCGGCCCAGGCCGGCCAGTCGCTGCAGGCGTTCATGCAGGACCTGATCGCCAGGGAGGCGTCCAGGCCCACGATGGCGGAGATGATGGCGCGGCTGGACCGCGAGACCACCGCCCGCGTCAGTGCCGCCGACGTCGTCGCGGCCATCGACGAGGGGCGAGCCGGGCGTTGATCGTCATCGACTGTTCCGCCCTGGTCCTGGTCCTCACGGCGCACGGCCCGGACGGGGAACTCGTCCGGGGCCGGGTGGCCGCGGCGGGGGACGTCTACGCCCCCACCCTCCTGGACTACGAGATCCAGTCGGCCCTCCTCGGCATGCAGCGGGGCGGCACGCTGACCGAGCGGGAAGTGGAACGAGCGGTCGCCGCCTACCGGATGCTTCCCATCGCCAAGCGGGAGACGCTGGCGTTCTGGGACCGGGTGAGGAAGTTGCACGCCAACCTCAGCGCCTACGACGCCCAGTACGTCGCCCTGGCGGAAGCCCTCGGCGTACCGCTGATCACCAGTGACGCGAGGATCAGGCGCAGCGGCGCGGCGAAGTGCGGCATCGAGGTCTTCGCCTCGGTCGGCCCCTAGCCGGAGCAGTGCGCCGGGTTCGCCGCCCAGGGCAACCGGGTCTGCCTTCCCCTCGCGGACTGACGGCCTGCGGCCGGTGACGCCGATTCGGGAGCCGGAGACGGCCTCCACGGCGATGGCGGCGGCGGCGTCGGCGACCGGCAACCGCGCTCCGGCAGCCGCACTCCGGCGGCCGAACTCCTGCTGGACTGGCCGGGGTTCGGGTGCTCAGGTGACGTCGTCGGGGCTGGTGAAGGCGGGGCTGGTGTAGCCGGGGGTGGTGAAGTCGGGGGCCGGGGTGGGGACGGTGCCGGGGCTGGTGAAGTCGGGCGAGGTGTAGTCGGCGGTGGGGACGGGGCCCGGGCTGGAGAAGTCGGGTGAGGTGTACCCCGGGCTGGTGAAGTCGGGGGCGCCGGCGGGGACGGCGGGCAGGTGGGTGTGCAGGTAGGGGAGCAGGCCGCGGTCGCGCAGCGCGGTGCGCCATTCGCGGCGGGCGTCGGCGAGCTCGGCGGCGAGTTCGGGGTCGGTGCCGGCCGGGGTGGCGGAGCCGCCGTCGCGTATGGCGGTGAGGACGAGTCCGATGATGCCGATGGCCATCGCGGCGACTCCGGCGGCGAGGGCGACCCAGCCGGCGGTGACGAGGCTGCGGGCGAGGGTGAGGTCGGGGTTGGCGGCGCGCAGCAGGTAGCCGATGAGCAGCAGGGCGAGGGCGGCGGTCCAGGCGAGGACCGGGGTGAGCACGGTGAGGACGGGGAAGAGTCCGGCGCCGCCGTTGGCGGAGCGCAGTTGGGTGAGCAGTCCGGGGGCGATGGGTTCGGCGCCCGGGGGTGGCGGGGGTGTGGTGCGCAGGGTCTCGCGCAGCCGGGTGTAGTGCGTGTACTCGGTGGCGGCCGCGGCGGCGATGGCGTCGGCGTCGCGCAGGGCGCGGATGCGCAGCTGGTCGGTGGTGAGCGCGCCGGGGGCGCGCAGGGCGGTGAGGACGGTGTGGTCGCGCAGGGCTTCGGCGAGGAGGCGCTCGTATTCCGGGCGGTCCTCGGCGAGCAGCGGCGGGGGGTTGGTCATGGGGACCCCGTTCATGCGGACCCCGGTTCGCTCCGCCCCAGGGGCCGCGGGACCCTCAGGGGCGCCGAAACGGGCGCGGAGGCGAGCCGCCGGACGGGCGGCCGGGTGTGGTGTGCCTCATGTTAGGGGCGGGCGCGGCCGTGCTGACAGTCGGTTTCCGGAATTTCGCGCCCCGGCCCGCGCGCGTGCGGTGGCCCGGGCGCCGGGAACGTCCGTTCGACCGGGCCCGGTCCGCGGGCCTCAGTTGACGGGGAGTCGGGCGACGAGCAGGCGCCCTTCCATGGTGACGCCGCCGTCCATGGCCACCGCGAGGTCGTCGGCGTAGACGTAGGGGCCGGGGATGTGCGGCGGCTGGCCGTCGTCGGCGTGCACCGCGCCGGTGAGGTACGGGATGGGGCTGTGCCCGTGCACGATGCGGGTGCCGCCGTAGGTGTCGAGGAGTTCGTGGACGGCCGTCGGGCCGGCGTCGCCGCGGAAGGCGAAGCGCTTGGTGAAGCGGCGGAAGCAGTCCCACCACTCGTCGACGCCCTCGTCGGCGAGCAGGCTGTGGACGGCGTCGTTGACGTCGGGGATGGACTCGCCGTACTCCAGGTACGCGGTGGTGTCGGAGTGCAGCAGCAGGTGGCCGTCCTCCAGCGCGATGGCGGGCAGCCGGGAGAGCCAGCTGATGTGGTGGCCCTCCAGCCGGTCCAGGTCGTGCTGCTGGCCGCCGTTGAGCCGCCAGGCGGCGAGGAAGGAGGCGGTGCCGGCGGTGGACTGGACGGGTTCGTCGCCGTACCGGGCGGCGCCGAGGAAGAGCAGTTCGTGATTGCCCATCAGGGCGCGGCAGTAGCCGCCGGCGGCGGCGGCTTCGGCGGCGAGCTGCATCACGAGATCGATGACGCCGATGCCGTCGGGGCCGCGGTCGGTGAAGTCGCCGAGGAACCAGATCCGGGAGCGGCCGGCGGACCAGTGGCCTTCGGCGTCGATCAGGCCCTGGTGGCGCAGCTCGGCGCGGAGCTCCTCCAGGTAGCCGTGCACGTCGCCGACGACGTAGAGCGGGCCGGGGGGCTCGCCGGGGCCGGGGGCGGGGTACGGGTAGCTGGGCGCGGAGGGGTCGGGCAGCGGCGGGCCGAGTTCGATGGTCGGCGGGTCGTCGCGGCCGGGGGCCTGGTGGGCGTGGTCCTGGTGGGCGTGGTCCTGGTGGGCGGGGGACTGCTGGTCGGGCAGGGTCGGCTCGTAGCCGGGGTGGTCCTGGTGGGAACCGGCGTGGTCCTGGTGGGAGAAGAGCGGGGCATTCTCCGGGGCGTGCACGGTGTGGTCCTGCCCGTCGGCGGGCCAGTGCTGCTCCAGGTAGCGGGCTCCGCCGTAGCCGCTGTAGGTCTCCGCTTCGTACGGCGTGCCGGGGTAGCCGGTGGCGGGCTCCGGTTCGTAGTAGGTGCCGTACGGCAGCACGTCGAGGTCCGGCTGGTGGCGGGGGCCTGAGTCGGGGTGTTCAGGCCCGGGGAAGCGGTCCTCGGGTGTCATTCGCCCATCATAGGAAGACCACTCTCCCGGCGTCGTCACCTGGTGGGTATCCAATCCTCCGGAGCGTCAGCCGGGCCGTCCCGCAAGGTCCGTTTTGTCCCGGCTCGGTATGGTCTAGACCTCGCCCGGGAGTCGGGGAGGGCTGACGGTGGTGCGCGGGCTCCGGCGCAGGGAGGACGCGCGGACGATCAGCTCGGTCGGCATCAGGGTGCCCGGTGGCGGGCCGGTGCCGGCGGTGCGGAAGCGCGGCGGGAAGAGCCGGGCGATGTCGACGCCCGTCCCGGAGTCGACTCCCTCGATGGCGTCGATGAGCAGGTTGACCACGGTGGTGCCGATCCGGCGGGGCTTGAGGGAGAGCGTGGTGATCGGCGGTTCGGTGGTGGCGTAGACGTCGCTCTCGCTGCAGCAGACCAGCAGCAGGTCGTCGGGGACCCGCAGGCCGTAGCGGCGGGCGGCGGCGAGCAGGTCGGTGCCGTTGGGGTCGAACAGGCCGTAGACGGCGTCGGGCCGGTCGGGGCGGGCGAGCAGCCGGTCGGCGGCGACGGCGCCGGCGGCCGGGTCGTGCGCGGGGTAGGCCTCGTAGACCGGTTCCTGGCCGACCTTGGCGCACCAGCCGAGGTAGGCCTCGGTGGAGAGCCGGGTGTAGGTGTCGGTGCTGGTGCCGGTGAGCAGGCCGATGCGGCGGGCACCGGCCTCGGAGAGGTGGTCGAGGATGCCGAGCACGGCGGCCTCGTGGTCGTTGTCGACCCAGGCGGTGACCGGGCAGTTGCCGGGTTTGCCGTCGCTGACGACCGGGACGCCGGACCGGTACAGCTCGCTGACCAGGGGGTCCTGGTCGGGCGGGTCGATCACCACGGTGCCGTCCAGGGCGATGTTGCCCCAGACGTCGTGGCGGGAGGAGGCGGGCAGCACCACCAGCGCGTAGCCGCGGCCGAGGGCGGCGCTGGTGGCGGCCCGGGCCATCTCGGCGAAGTACGCGAACTCCGTGAAGGTGAACGGCTCTTCGCCGTAGGTCGTGACGGTCAGCCCGATCAGGCCGGACCGTCCGGTGCGCAGGGTGCGGGCGGCGGCGGAGGGCCGGTAGCCGAGGCGTTCGGCGACCTCGCGCACCCGGCTGCGGGTCTCGTCGGGCAGGCGGCCCTTTCCGTTCAGCGCGTCGGAGACGGTGGTGATCGACACTCCGGCGGCTGCTGCCACATCCCGGATGCCGGCCCGCTCCAGACGCCGTGAGGTGGTGGGACGCCGACCGCTCTGGTTGGCTGCTGCTGTCATGGCGGACCGATCGTATGGCTCCTGACAAGGGTCTGTGACCGGCGCATCGGGAGCCCTCGGAGATACGTTTCTCCAAGAGTGAGCCGGGGTGCGCTCCTTCGATACCCGCACGAAACCAGCCGTCTTACCTCTGACATGTGCCAAAGGAACCCGGCAGAATGGCTGATCTGCGCCTGTCACCCGACCGGGCATCTCACCCCTACGGGTGAGCGCGGTCGGTATCGTTCAAGGCACCCGACCGGGGTGCCCCGGACGCGTTCCGAGATCCCGGGCACGGTGGCGATCCCACAGGTGGCGGGGGCGACCGCACCGGAGAACACGCGCCGAACACGCGCCGAACGCGCGCGGACAGCATCGAGAAGGAGTAGGACCGTGACGAGTACGTCAGCGCAGGGCCCGCGGCTGCGGCCGACCCTGGACGGCATCCCCACCTACAAGCCCGGCAAGCCGGCCGGCGCCGACGCGTACAAGCTGTCCTCCAACGAGAACCCGTACGACCCGCTGCCCGGCGTGCTGGAGGCGGCGGTCGCGGCGGCCGGCTCGCTCAACCGCTACCCCGACATGGCCGTCGGCGAGCTCAGCGAGGTGCTGGCCGAGCGCTTCGGCGTGCCCGTCGAGCACATCGCCACCGGCACCGGCTCGGTCGGCGTCGCCCAGTCGCTGATCCTCGCCACCGCGGGCCCCGGCGACGAGGTGGTCTTCGCCTGGCGCTCCTTCGAGGCGTACCCGATCATCACCCAGGTCGCCGGCGCGACCCCCGTCCCGGTGCCGATCACCGAGGCCGGCGACCACGACCTGGACGCGATGCTCGCCGCGATCACCCCGAAGACCCGGCTGGTGTTCGTCTGCAACCCCAACAACCCCACCGGCAACGTGATCCACCGCGCCGAGCTGGAGCGCTTCCTGGACGCCGTCCCGTCCGACGTCCTGGTGGTCGTCGACGAGGCGTACATCGAGTTCATCCGCGACCCCGAGGTGCCCAACGGCATCGACCTCTACCGGGACCGCCCCAACGTCTGCGTGCTGCGCACCTTCTCCAAGGCGTACGGCCTCGCGGGCATGCGGGTCGGCTTCGCGATCGCGCACGAGCCGGTGGCCAACGCGCTGCGCAAGACCGCCGTCCCGTTCGGCGTCAGCCAGCTCGCCCAGAACGCCGCCGTCGCCTCGGTGCGCGCCGAGCAGGCGCTGCTGGAGCGGGTGGACGCGCTGGTCGAGGAGCGCACCCGGGTGGTGGCCGGGCTGCGCGCCCAGGGCTGGGAGATCCCGGACTCGCAGGCCAACTTCGTCTGGCTGGGCCTCGGCGAGCGCTCGCAGGAGTTCGCCGTCGCGTGCGCCGAGGCCGGGGTGATCGTCCGGCCGTTCCCGGAGGGCGTCCGGATCTCGATCGGCGAGACCGAGGGCAACTCGATCTTCCTCTCGGTGGCCGAGGCGTTCCGCAAGACGCTCTGATCCCTCCCTTCTCCGTGGGGGCGCGCCGTTCGCGGTGCGCCCCTACGGCGTTCCCGGGGGTCTGGGGCGGTCGGCGGTGGGACCCGGGGCGCTGCCGGATGGCTGGAGATCACCGGAACTCACTGGGAGCCCGCTGGGAGTTCGGCCAACGACGGCCCACGGCACGGCCAAGGCGCCCGCGCGAACCGGGCGGTGTGACCGGAATGCCCGGATCCGCCCGGTCAGTCTTCTCCCAGCCCGCGCCCAGGGCTCCGCAAGAGCGCCCAGGAAAGCTGTCCGGCATGAAGGTGCTCCCGCGACGGCGAGGCGTCGTCCTCGTCAACTCCGCGCTCGGCGTGGCGCTCCTGGGCGGTGCCGCCCTGGTGTACGCCACAGTGAACGGCGGCACCAGTGCCGCCGCCGGCAAGACCCAGATCCGTACGGCGACCGTGGCCAAGGGAACGGTCCTGGCCACCGTGTCCGGAACCGGCACCCTGGTCTCACCGACCGACGCGGCCCAGGACTTCGCCACCGGCGGCCGGCTCACCTCGGTCAAGGTCGCGGTCGGGGACGCCGTCAAGAAGGGCCAGGTGCTCGCCACCGTCGACACCACGGCCGCCCAGCAGCAGGTGGACGCCGCCCAGGCGTCCCTCACCACGGCCAACGCCAACCTCACCAAGGCGCAGGCCGGGGTGACCACCACGACCACCCAGCCGCTGCCGGGTGCGACCTCCGGCGCCGGCGGCAACGGCGGCGGTGGTGGGGACCGCGGAGCGGGCGCGAACAGCACGCCCGCTCCGCAGACCACCACCATCACCACCACCAAGGTCGACGACGCGGCCGTCGCCCAGGCCCAGCAGCAGGTCGCCACCGCGCAGACCACCCTCGCCAACGCCCAGGCGGCGCTGACCGGCACCACCCTGACCGCCTCGGTGGACGGGACGGTCGCGTCCGTCTCGGCGAAGGTCGGCGACACCGTGGGCGGCGCGAGTTCCGGCGGCTCGTCCGGTTCGTCGGGCGCCACCGGGTCGTCCGGGTCGACCGGCAAGTCGTCCACCGGCAGCACCGCCTCGGGCGGCGCGCCGAGCGGCTTCATCGTGCTGACCAACCCGACCGGGATGCAGGTCACCGCCAACTTCTCCGAACTGGACTCGCTCAAGCTGAAGAAGGGCGAGGCGGCCACCGTCACCCTGAACGCGCAGTCCGACACCAAGCTCAACGCCAGTGTCCTGTCCGTCAGTTCGCTGCCCAGCAGCAGCGGCGGCAGCGCCGGCTCGACGGCCGTCCAGTACGCCGCCACGCTCCAGCTCAGCGGTGACACCAGCGCGCTGCGCACCGGCCTCAGCGCCACCGTCCAGGTGATCACCGGCGAGGCGGACAGCGCGCTGTCACTGCCCACCTCCGCGCTCTCCGGCACCGGCGCCAGCCGCACCGCGACCGTGGTGCACCCGGACGGCTCCAGCGAGCGGGTCAGCGTCGGGGTCGGCGTCGAGGGCGACAGCACGGTGCAGGTGGTCTCCGGGCTGAAGGAGGGCGACAAGGTCGAACTCCCCACCACCAGCGGCGGCAACGGCTTCCCGAACGCCTCCTTCCCGGGAGTCGGCGGCGGCCAGGGTCGCGGCGGCCAGGGCGGCGGCGCCGGGCTGGCGGGCGTCGGCGGGGGCGGCGGTGCCGCCGGCGGCGGCGGAGCCGGCCGGGGCGGTAAGGGCTGAGCATGCGTCACGTCATCGACAAGCGCGTCCCGGCGGCGCCCCCGCCCGTCATCCAGCTGCGCCGGATCACCAAGGCGTACGGGCACGGCGACGCCGTCGTGCACGCGCTGCACGGCCCGGAGGACCCGGACACCGGCGGCCCGCTCGGCGTCAGCCTGAACATCCACCAGGGCGACTACGTCGCGGTGATGGGCAGCTCCGGCTCCGGCAAGTCCACCATGATGAACATCCTCGGCTGCCTGGACGTCCCGACCGCCGGCCGCTACCTGCTGGACGGCATCGACGTCGGCCACCTCGACGAGGGGCAGCTCGCGCTGGTCCGCAACCGCAAGATCGGCTTCGTCTTCCAGTCCTTCAACCTGATCCCGCGCACCACCGCGCTCGCCCAGGTCGAGCTGCCGCTCGCCTACGCGGGCGTCCGGGCCTCGGAGCGGCGCCGCCGGGCCCTGGCCGCGCTCTCCCTGGTCGGCCTCGCCGAGCGCGCCGGGCACCGGCCCAACCAGCTCTCCGGCGGCCAGCAGCAGCGCGTCGCGGTCGCCCGGGCACTGGTCACCGCACCGGCGATGCTGCTCGCCGACGAGCCCACCGGCAACCTGGACAGCCGCTCCACCGAGGAGGTCCTCGACCTCGTCGACGCGCTCAACGCCACCGGCCGCACCGTCGTCCTGATCACCCACGAGGACGAAGTCGCTCGGCACGCCAAGCGGGTGCTCCGGCTGGTCGACGGCCGGATCGTCAGCGACGTCCGGCAGGCCCCGGTGGACGGGCCGCCGCCACTGCTGCGCGAGCTGGGGGTGTCGGCGTGATCCTCTGGCAGATGCTCCGCTTCGCGGTCGGCGGCCTGGCCGCCAACAAGGTGCGCTCGGCGCTCACCATGCTCGGGGTGCTGATCGGCGTCGCCTCGGTGATCCTGCTGCTGGCCGTCGGCAACGGCTCGTCGGTCGCGGTGAAGGAGTCGATCACCTCGCTCGGCACCAACTCGCTCACGGTCAGCTCCGGTTCGGCGAGCGGCGGCGCCCGCGCCACCTCCTCGGTGAAGAAGCTGACGGTCGCCGACGCCAAGGCGCTGGCCGCCGACACCGACTCGACCGCGATCAGGTCGGTCGCCCCGGTGGTCACCACCAGCGGGACGGCGCTGTACGGGGACATCTCGTACAGCCCCGGCTCGATCGTCGGCACCTACCCGGCGTACTTCGAGACCGCCAACCAGAAGGTCGCGCACGGCGAGTACTTCACCGACGACGACGTGCTCGGCTCGCGCAAGGTCGCGGTGCTCGGCGCCACGACCGCCAAGCAGCTGTTCGACACCGTGGACCCGGTCGGCAAGAAGATCGTCCTCGGCGGCACCCCGTTCACCGTGGTCGGCGTGCTCCAGGCCAAGGGCGGCAGCGGCTTCACCGACCCGGACGACGTGGTGATCGCCCCGCTGCCGACCGTGCAGAACGCCTTCACCGGCTTCGGGTCGGTCAACCAGATCCTGGTGCAGGCCAGTTCGGCCGACAGCACCACCGCGGCCCAGGCCGAGATCACCCGGGTGCTGCTCGGCACCCACGCGATCGCCGACCCGACCAAGGCCGACTTCCGGATCACCAGCCAGTCCTCGCTGCTCACGGCGAGGGAGAGCACCACGAAGACCTTCACCGTGCTGCTCGGCGCGGTGGCGGCGATCTCGCTGCTCGTCGGCGGGATCGGGATCACCAACATCATGCTGGTGACGGTCACCGAGCGGACCAGGGAGATCGGCATCCGCAAGGCGCTCGGTGCCCCGCGCGCGGTGATCCTCGGGCAGTTCCTGACCGAGTCGACCCTGCTCTCCGTGCTCGGCGCCGGGCTCGGGGTGGCCGCCGGGATCGCCGGCTCGCACTTCAGCATCGTCGGCATCAAACCGGTGGTGATCCCCGAATCCGTGATCGGCGCGTTCGGCATCGCCGTCGCCATCGGGCTGTTCTTCGGCAGCTACCCCGCCAACCGGGCCGCCTCGCTGCGGCCGATCGACGCCCTCCGGCACGAGTAGGACTCCCATGAGCAACGAGATCGCCACGGTCAGCAGCAGCACGCCGGCCGAGCAGGTCGCCCTGCTCGCGACCCCGCCGGACGCCCGCGACGTCACCGCCGAGCTCGCCGCCCCGCCGCGGCGCAGGCTGCCCTGGCTCAGCCTGGTGCTGGCGGGCGGGGTGATCGCCAGCGGGGCCTTCGCGGGCGGGGTCTGGTACCAGCAGAACCACGGCGGGACGAGTGGGAAGTCGTCCCGGCCCGCTGCTGCGGCCGCCGGGGCTGCGGGTGCCGCTGCGGGCCAGCGGCCGGCGGCGGGCGGCGGGTACGGGCAGAACGGGTCCCGCCGGGGTGGGCAGGGTGCCGCTCAGGGCGCGGGTCAGGGTCAGGGTGGGCAGGCCGGGCTCACTCGGGGCACGGTCAAGGCCGTCGACGGCACCACCGTCTACCTGACCGATGCCAACGGCAACACCGTCAAGGTCACCACCGGCGACGCGACGAAGGTCCAGCTCAACAAGGAGGGCAAGGTCGCCGACCTCCAGCCCGGCCAGAGCGTGACCGTCGTCGGCACCCCCGACGCCGACGGCGGCTACACGGCCAGCCAGCTCGTCGAGGGCGCCGCGGCCGGTGCGGGTGGCGCGGGCTTCGGTGGCGGCTTCGGCGGTGGCGGTGCTCCCAAGAACCCGTCCGGGGGCTGACCCCGTAGCTCCCGGACGCCGCGAGGCCCTCGCCCATCCCTGGGGCGAGGGCCTTCGCAGGTGGTTCGCCCGCGTTCCTCCGGGGCGCGAAGGCCGGGGAGTTCGACCACTGCACCGGCGGCGCCTGAGCGAAACGATCCGGCGGCCCCTTGCTGCTCGCGAGGGGCCGCCGGTGTGACTGCCGTCAGTGCTGCGGGCCGGGCGGGGTGGTGGCCGGGGCGCCCGTGCCGGTGCCGGTGTTGTTCGGGTCGGTCTTGGGCGCCGGGTCGGGGATGTCGGCCATCGGCAGGGACTTCTTGGGCGTGCCGCGCAGGGCCTGGTTCATGGCGTCCTGCCAGATCGGGCCGGGGCCGTCGGCGCCGAACACCTCGATGCGGTGCTTCCCGTTGATGGTGATGTTGCGCATCTCGACGCCGCCGTTGGGGCCGCCGAGCCAGACGGCGGTGGCGAGCTGCGGGGTGTAGCCGTTGAACCAGGCGGCCCGCTTGCGGTCGGAGGTGCCGGTCTTGCCGGCGATCTGGCGGTTGTCGTCCAGGCTGAGCGCCGCGGCGGTGCCCTTGTTCTCGGTCACGCCGTTCAGGACGGTGTTCATCGCCCGCGCCGTGTCGTCGGAGAACGCCTTCTCGCACTGGCCGGCCGGGACGGGGACGTCCTTGCCGTCCACGGTGGTGATCTTGTTGATGGCGATCGGGGCGCAGTGCGTGCCCTGGGCGGCGAAGGTCGCGTAGATGTTGGCCATGGTCAGTGGGCTCATCTCCTCCACTCCCAGGGCCATCGCGGGGACCTCCTCCAGCGGCTTGCCGCTGGCCTTGCCGGTGACGCCCAGCTTGTTGGCCATCTGCTTGACCGCGCAGAGGCCGATCTCCTGCTCCATCTGCACGAAGTAGGTGTTGACCGAGAGGGCCATGGCCTGCTTCAGCTGGTAGGGGCCCTTCTCGTTCTCGCTTTCGTTGGGCACCACCGTCTTGGGCCGGCCCTGGTTCTTCCAGGTGCCCTCGCAGGTCTTCATGGTCGGGTATTCGAGCTTGTTCGGGGCCGAGTACTCCTGGGTCGCCGGCAGGCCCGCCTCCAGGGCCGCCGCCGCGACGACCGGCTTGAACGTGGAGCCGGGCTGGAAGCCGTTGCCGCCGCCCATCGCCGCGTCCACGTTGAGGTTGACGACGGTCTGGTTCTTGTTGGCGTCCAGGCCGTACGGGCGGGTCTGGGCCATGGCGAGGATCTTGCCGGTGCCCGGCTCGACCATGGTGGCGGCGGCCGAGACGCTGTCGGTGATCTTCACGTTGGTGGTCACGGCGTTCTGGGCGGCGGCCTGCTTGTCCGGGTCCAGCGTGGTGTAGATGTTCAGGCCGCCGGTGTCCCAGAACTTCTTGCGGTCGGCGGCGTTCTGGCCGAACGCCGGGTCCTGCTTGACCACGTGCCGGACGTAGTCGCAGAAGAAGCCCATGCCGCCCTGGGCGGTGGCGGTGATGCAACCGTTCTGCGGGTCCTTGAAGTTGAGACCCAGCGGGGCGGCCTTCGCCTCCTTGGCCTGGTCCGCGGTGATGTGCTTGTTCTCCAGCATCTTGTCGATGACCGTGTCCCGGCGCTTCTGCGCGGCCACCGGGTGCAGCTTCGGGTCGTACTGGGACGGGTTCTGCACCAGCCCGGCCAGCATGGCGGCCTCGGCGATGGTCAGGTCCTTGTTGCTCTTGCTGAAGTAGCGCTGGGAGGCGGCCTCCACGCCGTAGGCGCCGTTCCCGTAGTACGTGATGTTGAGGTAGTTGGTGAGGATCTGGTCCTTCGACAGGTCCTCCTCCAGCTTGATCGCGACCTTGAGCTCCTGGATCTTGCGACCCAGGGTCTTGCGCTGCGCCTCCAGCACCGCGGCCTGGTCCTCGCCGGCCTTCTCGACGTTGACGTTCTTCACGTACTGCTGGGTCAGCGTCGAGGCGCCCTGCGAGGCGGTGCCGCTCTCGGCGTTCTTGCTGATCGCCCGGAGCACGCCCTTGAGGTCGACGGCGCCGTGCTCGTAGAACCGGGCGTCCTCGATGTCGACCTGGGCCTGTCGCATGAACGGTGACATCTGCTCAGGAGCGATGACCGTGCGGTCGCGCTCGTACACCTTGGCGATCAGGCCGCCCTTGGCGTCGAAGATCTGCGTCGCCTGGGTGAGCGGCGGGGTCTTGAAGTCACCGGGGATGTCCTCGAAGCCCTCCGCCGTGCCCTTGGCGGTCAGCCCGAAACCGCCGGCGGCGGGCAGGGCGAGGCCCGCCAGCAGCACACCGGACACCACGCTCGCCGCCAGGAAGATCGCACCGAAGCGGGCCAGCCGGAGCGGCGCCCTGCGGGGCGGGGGGAGAGCCGCGCTGTCGGAGGAATTCCATATCGGAGGGAGATTCGATTCCATCCCGGAATGCTAGTCCTCGGAGCCAGCCGGTCGAACGGTTTTTCGTGCGCCGCCGTCACGGCTGTGCAACAGATTCCGGGAGTCGACTTCGTCACGTCAAATCGCATACGCACCAAATTGGCGCAATAGAAATGACGGCCGCCTGTAACTAATTCAGCCCCCCCTCGGCATGGCCGCGGACCGCGCCTGCGCACCCGTGGCTCCGCCCGCCGCGTCCTCCCCCTCTCACGGCCCTGACACCCCTTAGATGCCGCGGGCGGGCCGAAAGGTTGCCTACGTCCGGGAGCGCGCCTGCACCCACTCCGCACCCACTCCGCACGCCCGCCGCTCGCTCCCGGGCGAGCGGATCGCCGTCGCCGAATCGCCGTCGCCGAATCGGTGCCGTTCGAGGAGTGGAGGAGCGTATGAAGGGCATCGGTGCTTGATCCGAAGAAACCGGGCCTCATGAGGGACGGCAGGTCACTTCGTCCTCGCCGGGGCGATGTCGGAGACCGGGCCGAGGTGGGTGAGTTTGTCGGGGTTGGAGACGGCGTGGACGGCCCGGATCGCGCCGTCGGCGATGTCGAGTTCGAGGACGCCGGCGACGCGGCCGTCGGCGTCGTGGAGGACGGCGCCCGGGCGGCCGTTGACGGTGGCGGGCTTCCGCGTGATGCCGAGTTTGCGGTTGCGGCGCAGGCCGCCTATGAGGAGCTGGGCGACGCGGCGCAGGCCGGTGAGGGCCTTGCCGAGGGCGCGGGCCTTGCCGCCGCCGTCGCCGTGGAAGACGACGTCGGGGGAGAGGAGCCGGAGCAGGGCGTCCAGGTCGCCGCCTTCGGTGGCTTCGAAGAACCTGCGGGCGAGTTCGTCGGCCTCCGCCTTGCGCGCCCGGGTGTCGACGGCTTGGGCGGAGGGGGCGAGGCGCTTGCGGGCGCGGGTGAGGATCTGGCGGCAGTTGGCCTCGGACTTGCCGACGGCGTCGGCGATCTCCGGGTAGCCGTACCCGAAGGCCTCGCGGAGCATGAACACCGCCCGCTCGGTCGGGGAGAGGGCCTCCAGCAGGACGAGGAACGCCATCGACAAGGCGTCGGCCAGCTCGGCGTGTTCGGCCGGCCCCGGGCGGTCGGCGGTCACCACGACGGGCTCGGGCAGCCACTCGCCCACGTACGTCTCCCGGCGGACCCGGGCCGACGTCAGGTGGTTGATGCCCAGCCTGGTCACCGAGGTGGTCAGGTACGCCTTGAGGTTGGTGATCGTGGTCCCGGCCTGGTCGGCCCGGGTCAGGCCGAGGAGAGCGTCCTGGACGATGTCCTCGGCGTCGCCCACGGAGCCCGTCATCCCGTAGGCGATGGAGAACAGCAGCGGCCGGTATCCGGTCGCGTCCGTGGTGATGGCTGATTCCGGCACTGGAACCCCTCCCTCGGTTCGCCGAGCAGGGTATCCGACGTCGCCCAGGCGGTGGTGACGCAGCTCACATGCGCATCTGTCACGGCCCACCGGGGTGCCCTGTCTCAGAGGGCACCAGCGGACGACGACAAGGGAGCACACGATGGAAGCCCGCCTGAACCCCTTCGCCAGCCAGACCATGTCCACGTTCCTCAAGCACCTCATCGCGGCCAACAAGGTGATCGTGGAATCGACTCTGCCGTTCGCGACGCAGGAGTTGGTGAAGCTGCGCGCCAGCCAGATCAACGGCTGCGGCTTCTGCGTCGACATGCACTTCAAGGACGCCGTGCACGGCGGGGAGGAGGCGACCCGCCTCAACCTGGTCGCGGCCTGGCGGGAGGCGACGGTGTTCACCGACGCCGAGCGCGCCGCCCTGGAGCTGGCGGAGCAGGGCACCCGCCTGGCCGACGCGGCCGGCGGGGTCACGGACGAGGCCTGGGCGGACGCCGCGAAGCACTACGACGAGGAGCAGCTCGCGGCCCTGGTGTCCCTCATCGCGATCATCAACGCCTTCAACCGCGGCAACGTCATCGCCCGGATGCCCGCCGGCGGCTACCGGCCCGGCCAGCACGCCTGACCGGAGCGCCTTCCGCGGCCGGGGAGCGGTCTCCCCGGCCGCGGGCGTCGGCTTCCCGGCCGTCGGCGCTTCCGGGGCGTTACCGTCCGTGCGCATACCATCCAGCCTGCACTGGGGGCCTTGTGCTTAAAAAACCGACCGATAAGGTGTTAATCCAACATTCATCGATGCCGCATAGCCTCCGGGGGCTAGCCTCATGCCGAATGCCATCGTCCGACCAGGAGGCGAAAGCCCCGTGCAAGGCACAGTCACCACACCAGGCGGGTCCGCGGTGGCCGGCGGCCCTGGCGAGGCCTTCCTCCTCGTCGTCGACGACGAACCCAACATCCGCGAGCTGCTCGCCGCCTCGCTGCGCTTCTCCGGTTTCCGGGTCGCCTCCGCCGCCAGCGGCACCGAGGCCCTCGACCTGATAGCCGTCGAACGCCCCGACCTCGTCGTCCTCGACGTGATGCTCCCGGACCTCGACGGCTTCACCGTCGTCGAGAAGCTGCGCGAGCGGACCAACCGCGGCCAGATCGCCGGGCCCGTGCACGGCCACCCCGGCGACCACCTCCCGGTGCTCTTCCTCACCGCCAAGGACGGCGTCGGCGACAAGGTCCAGGGTCTCGCCGCGGGCGCCGACGACTACGTCACCAAGCCGTTCAGCCTGGAGGAGCTGATCGCCCGGATCCGCGCCATCCTGCGCCGCTCCGGCGGGCCCGCCGAGGACGGCCGGCTCATCGTCGCCGACCTCAGCCTCGACCCGATCGCCCACGAGGTCACCCGGGCCGGCACCCCCGTCGCGCTCTCCCCGACCGAGTTCAAGCTGCTGCACTACCTGATGGCCAACGTCGGCCGGGTGGTCTCCAAGGCGCAGATCCTCGACCACGTCTGGGCCTACGACTTCGGCGGCGACCTCTCCATCGTCGAGTCGTACATCTCCTACCTGCGCCGCAAGCTCGACTCCGGCCCGGCCCACGGCCCCAAGCTGATCCACACCGTGCGCGGCATCGGCTACGCGCTGCGCCGCCCCCTGCAGGGCTGACCGGTCCGCTCCGTGTCCGCCCGCTTCTCCACCCGGCTGTCGGTGTTCCGGCGGTCGCTCTCCCGGCTGCCGTTCTCCCGACTGTCAAGGCTGTCCGGGCTGTCCCGGCTTTCCCTGCGCGCCCGGCTACTGGTGCTCGCGCTGGTGCTGGTCACCACCGGGCTGGTGGTCAGCGACGCCGTCGTGCTCGGCACCGTCCGGGTGCAGCTGGTCGACCAACTCGACGAGCAGCTCCAGCGGTACGGGCTGCCGCTGTCCCACAAGGGCCCGGTCCGGGTCGGCGCCCCGGAGGCCGGGCGCCCCGCCGTCACCGGCAAACGCAGCACCCTGCCCAGCCAGTACCTGGTCCAGTACCTCTCCTCGGACGGCAAGGTGCAGGCCGTCATGCGCCAGCCCGTCTCCGACAGCGACCCGGCGCCCCAACTCGGCGGCCTCGACCCGACCCGCACCGAACCCGACGTCCCCTTCGACCTGCCCGACCAGCGCGGCCACTACAACTGGCGGGTCCTCGTGCTGCCGATCCAGACCCCCCGGGCCCCGGCCGCCGCCAGCCCCAGCGACTACGCCTCGCCCGCCGTCACCGCGACCTACGTCATGGTGGCCGTCTCCCGCGCGGACATCGACGCCACCGTCGGCAAGCTGCGCAGCTCCTTCCTCGCGATCGGCGGCGCCGTCCTCCTGCTGATCGCCGGGCTCGGCTTCTTCGCCGTCCGGGCCGGACTGCGGCCACTGCGCCGGATCGAGGCCGGCGCCGCCCGGATCGCCGACGGCGAACTCTCCCACCGGATGCCGGAACTCTCCCCCGGCACCGAGGTCGGGCGGCTCTCCGTCGCGCTCAACGGCATGCTCACCCAGATCGAGGCCGCCTTCGCCGCCCGCGCCGAATCCGAGGCCCGGATGCGGCGGTTCGTCGCCGACGCCTCGCACGAGCTGCGCACCCCGCTCGCCGGGATCCGCGGTTTCACCGAGCTCTACCGGATGGGCGCGCTGCCCACCGACGGGGACGTCAAGCGGACCATGACCCGGATCGAGAGCGAGGCCGTCCGGATGGGCGCCCTGGTCGAGGACCTGCTGGTGCTCGCCCGGCTCGACGAGGAACGCCCGCTCGACCTCGCCCCGATGGACCTGCGCACCCTCGCCGCGGACGCGCTGCACGACCTCACCGCCCTCGACCCGACCCGGCCCGTCTCCCTCACCGGCCCGTCCGGCACCGGGGCCCCCGGCGCGGCCCCCGTCCTCGGCGACGAGGCCCGGCTGCGGCAGGTGGTCACCAACCTGGTCGGCAACGCGGTCAAGCACACCCCGCCCGGCACCCCGGTGCGGATCGGGGTCGGCGGCGCGGGCGGTGTCTGCCTGCTGGAGGTCGCCGACGCCGGGCCGGGGCTCACCGACGGCCAGGCCCAGCGGGTCTTCGACCGCTTCTACCGGGTCGACGCCTCCCGCAGCCGGCACGGCGGCGGCGGCGCCGGACTCGGCCTCGCCATCGCGACCGCGCTCACCCGCGCGCACGGCGGCACCCTCACCCTGGACACCGCCCCCGGCGCCGGCGCCACGTTCCGGGTCGAACTGCCCACCAACGGTGACCGGACTTCCTGACGGCATTGTCGACACGTCAATTCCCTTGCTGACCAGGCAATGGCGGGCCGTTTTCGTTGCCGGAACGCGGCATGGAGCGTAAAGAATCCGTGTGCCTATGATCAACGCCGTCGGGCCGCCAAGAACGGCCCGGCACACGGCTTTTGCTTTCTTTCCGACCCGAAAGGGGTCATTGTGAAACTCCGCCGTACGCTGGTCTCGGCCGCCCTCGTCGCCGCCGTGATCTCGCCCGCAGCCATGCTCTCCGCGGCACCCGCCTTCGCGGAGTCGGCTTCGACGGCGCAGACCCGGAACGACACCGGCTCGATCGCGGAGCTGGAGAAGGCCGCCGCCGCCGCGGCCAAGGCCCACCAGGCCGCCGTCGCCGCCGAGGCCGCGGGGCAGACCGAGGTCACGGCCTTCATGAACAACCCGCAGCCCTACCTCGGCAAGCTCCAGGAGGCCCGGGCCGCCGCCAAGACGGCCGCCGCGGCCCACGAGAAGACCTACAACGAAGCCGTCGAGGCCTCGGCCGCGTACGGCTCCGCGAAGCCGGAGGAGCTGGAGGCGGCCAGGGTGCGGATGCTGGCGGCGTTCGACGCCGCCAACGCCGCCACCGACGCGGACACCAAGGCCAAGGCCACCGTGACCGCCGCCGGCACGGCGCTGGACGACGCCAAGGTCGACGCGATGCGCAAGCTCCACGGGCTTCAGGAGGCCACCAAGACCGCGGCAGCCGCCAAGGCCACCGCGGACAAGGCCCTCGCCGACGCCAAGGCCGCCGCTGAGAAGCCGACCGACAAGCCGGCCGACAAGCCGAGCGAGAAGCCGGTCGAGCAGCCCGCTCCGGCCCCGGCGGAGCAGCCGGCCCAGCAGCCCGCCGCCGTCACCCCGGTCTCGGACACCACCGCGACCACCACCACCAACACCAACACCAACAGCACCGGCACCGGCACCGGCACCAAGGCGACCACCGCGAGCAGCCAGGCCAAGGCGACGACCGCCGCCTCGGCCAAGGCGACGACCGGTTCGACCACCGAGCTCGCCGAGACCGGTTCCACCCCGGCCACCCCGTACCTGGCGCTGGGTTCCGGCCTGGCCCTCAGCCTGGGTGCCGCGGCCCTCTACGTCTCCCGCCGCAAGCCGGCCCGCTCCTCCTCCTGATCCACCCGGTTCGCGCCCGCTCGGGAGGAGGGCGCGAACCCCACGGCACCCCGAACCGCAGGGCAGGACCGCTCCCGGCCCGCCCTGCGGTTTCGCGTTTCCGGGCCCGAAACGCCCCGATCGGAGGCTCCGGCTACGGGCGGTGCGGGAAGGCAAGGTGATCGCAGGACTCAGGGTTTGGGCCGGAGCTCACCGGGGACCGGCGCGACCAGGTCTCATTTGTCGATTCATCAATTCCCTTACCGTGCTCGAAAACGAAATGGAATGTGAAGAATCCGTACGCCTATGATCGGCTCTCGTTGGGCGGTCAAGGACCGCTCGGTGAACGGACTTTGCCTTCCATTCATCCCGAAAGGGGTCATGTTGAACCTCCGCCGTACGCTGGTCTCGGCCGCCCTCGTCGCTGCAGTGATCTCGCCCGCAGCCATGCTCTCCGCGGCACCCGCCTTCGCGGAGTCGGCTCCGACGGCGCAGACCCAGAACGACACCGCCTCGATCGCCGCCCTGGAGAAGGCCCAGGCCGACGCGTCCGCGGCCGTTGAGGCGGCCCGCATGCGGGCAGTCTCCGGGAGGGCCAACTTCGAGACCTTCAAGGCCAACCCGCAGCCCTACCTGATGTGGGTGCAGCGAGCCGAGGACGCGGCCGAGAAGACCGCCGCGGTGGTAGCCGCCACCAACAAGGAGGCCGAGGCGGCCTCGCTGGCGTTCGGATCGGCCAAGCCGGAGGAACTGGACAAGGCCCGGGAGCGGATGCAGGCGGCGAGCAAGGCCGCCAACGAGGCGGCCGACGCCGACCGCAAGGCCAAGGAGGCCGTGACCGCCGCCGAGAAGAAGCTGAACGACGTACTGGCCGCCGAGAACGCCAAGGTCGTCGAGGCTGAGGCGGCCGTTCCGGTGGCGATCAAGGCCTACCAGGCCGCCAACAAGGCGTACGCCGAGGCGAAGGCGGTCGACTACGCTCGGCAGGAGGCTGAGCAGCGGAACGAGAAGCCGGTGGACAAGCCGGCCGACAAGCCCGCCGAGCAGCCGGCCACCGTTACCGAGGCAGCGGACACCACCGCGTCGACCACCTCGACCACCTCGACCAAGTCGACCACCTCGACGACCAAGGCGACCACCGCGAGCAGCCAGGCCAAGGCGACGACCGCCGCCTCGGCCAAGGCGACGACCGGTTCGACCACCGAGCTCGCCGAGACCGGTTCCACCCCGGCCACCCCGTACCTGGCGCTGGGTTCCGGCCTGGCCCTCAGCCTGGGTGCCGCGGCCCTCTACGTCTCCCGCCGCAAGCCGGCCCGCTCCTCCTCCTGATCCACCCGGTTCGCGCCCGCTCGGGAGGAGGGCGCGAACCCCACGGCACCCCGAACCGCAGGGCAGGCCCCCTCCCGGCCCGCCCTGCGGTTTCGCGTTTCCGGGCCCGAAACGCCCCGATCGGGTGAACCCCCGCCGTTCACCCGACCGGCCCCCCGGTCGTGTGCGACCGTGCTGCCGTTGCTTGTGCGGGCTCGCGCGGGCTGATCACACTGGACGGGAAAGAGGTGTCCCATATATGAGCGTGCTCGTCGTCGAGGAGACCGTCGTGAACCTGGACCAGCAGCTGTGGCAGGCGTGGAAGTCCATGGATGTGCCCGAGGGCTTCCGAGCGGAGATCATCGAGGGGACGATCACGTTGTCACCCACTGGCGGAACCCGGCATTTCACCGTCAACAAACGGCTCAGCCGGGCTCTGTACGAGTTTTTCAGGGGCACCGGGTACGGGCCGGGGCAGGACGGCAACGTGATCGCAGGACTCAAGGTGCTGATCCCGGATGTCTTCGTGGTGCCTGACGACACTGACGAGATCGAGCATCCCGAGGGTCTGGGGCTGCTGGCGTCCGGCGTTCCGATGGTCGTCGAGACCGTCTCTCCCGGTGCCGAGGCCCGCAAGCGTGACCACGTCCTCAAGCATCGCGCCTATGCCGCCGCCGGCATCCCCGTATACGTGATCATCGACGACTACGACGACGGCGGTGCCGTGACCATCCTCACCGGCCCCGACCCCGAACGCCGTGCGTACGCCTCCTCGACCCGGATCCCGTACGGCGAGGAGGCCGTGATCCCCGAGGGTCCCGCCGAGGGGTTCGTGATCGGGCCGGAGGTCACCGGTGAGCGCCGTGGCTGATCCCGTGGTTGATCCGGTGGCTGATCCCGGAGTGTCGTTCCGGCGGGACCTGTCCGAGTGGCGGATCGCGCTGGTCGCGTGGCGGCTGTTGGTGTTGCAGGCGGCGGATCCGGTGGTGGGGGCCGGGATGGCCGAGCACTCGACGTACCAGGCGCATCCGTGGCGGCGGGTGGAGCACACGCTGGGGAGCGGGCGGCGGCTGTTCTACCAGGACGGGGAGGCGCTGCGGCGGGAGGTCGCGCGGCTGGACCGGGCGCACAAGCGGATCCGCGGGACGGCGCCGGACGGGCGGGCGTACGACGCCGAGGACGCGGCGACCCGGGCGTGGGTGCTGCTGACGCTGTTCGAATGCGTGGTCGCGATGCGGCGCCTCGGCGGGGATCCGTACGATGACGGTCAACTGGAGGCGGCCTACCAGGAGTTCACCGGGTCGGTGGCGGCCTTCGGGCTGCCTGAGGGTGAACTCCCCGCCAGTGCCGCCGAGTTGCCCGCGTACTTCGCCCGGGCGGCGCGCGAGCGGCTGGAGCTCACCGAGGCGGCCCGCTACCTGCTGGAGGACATGCTGCGCGGGGCGCCGCGGCCGCGCCGGCTGTGGTTCCTCGGCGACGCCGGGTGGCGGGTGCTGCGGGTGGTGGTGGCGCGGGCGATCACGGCGCTGACGGTGGCGGATCTGCCGCCGGTGGTGCGGGAGCGGTTCGGGCTGGTGCGGACGCGGCGGGCCGCGCTGCTGTCCTGGCTGCTGCACCGGGGCGCCGGCGCGGTCGTCCCACGGCTGCCGGACCGGCTGCGCTACCGCTCCCCGGAGCAGGGCGGTGCCCCGGCCCGGTGGCGTCCGCCGCGCCGGGACGCGCGCGGGTCCCGGGTGGACCGGTTCTTCCGCGAGGTGCTGGACCAGACCGGCGACGGCTTCCTCACCGTCCACGACCTGCGGGCGATGGCGCACAACGTGTGCTGGCAGCTGGAGTTGGACGAGGCCGCCGAGGCGCGGGTGTACCAGGCCTTCGACGGCTGGTGGGAGCAGCTGCGCGCGGCGATGGACGCGAACGGCGACGGCAAGGTGAGCCGGGAGGAGTTCGTGGCGGCCACCGTCGCGGGCTGCGACCGGGATCCGGCCTATCTGGAGCAGGGGCTGCTGCCCGCGCTGCGGGCCGTGTTCACCGCCGCCGACACCGACGGCAGCGGGTTCCTGGAGGCGGACGAGTACCGGGCGGTGTTCGGCGGCCCGCGCGTCCATCCGGCCGAACTGTCGGACGGGTTCCGCCAGTTGGACGTGGACGGGGACGGCCGGATCACCGTGGAGGAGTTCCTGCACGGTTTCACCGAGTTCTTCACCGCCCGCGCCGACTCCACTCCCGGCACCCAGCTCCTCGGCCGGGCGTAGCGGAGAGACGAGGACAGTGCCAGGGGCCGCTGGTCCCTTCAGGCGCCCACGCCGTCCGCGACGGCGTGGGCGCCGTCGTGTCAAGCGACGGATCGGCCAAGATCGCTCCGCCGACTGCCCGGTCGTTCGTTGTCAGGGCCGTCGACGGCTCCGCAGACTGTCCCCACCGCCACTGCATTCACCACTGCACCGCCGCCGCACGGCCACACGCGGCCACACACGGCCACACACGGCCACGCCCAGCTACGTGCGGCTACACACCGTTCCGAAGGTGTCAACCCCACCCCGCCTGCGATTCCTTCGTAAGGATGATGGATACTGCTCCTTGTGAACGTGTTCACGTTCACAAGCGGACAAGCTTGTGTGGTTGGGCAGCGGTCTACAGCTATAGATGAAGTTTGTCCGAAACATGCCCTTCAACGGGGCCGGTCGGTTGGAGAGAGGGCGACGTGGAACTGGCAATCGCTCACGAGACCATCGCGCGATGGCAATTCGGCATCACCACCGTTTACCACTTCCTCTTCGTCCCGCTCACCATCAGCCTCGCCGCCATCGTGGCCGGGCTGGAGACCGCCTGGGTGAGGACGAACAAGGAGAAGTACTTCCACGCCACCAAGTTCTGGGGCAAGCTCTTCCTGATCAACATCGCGATGGGCGTCGTCACCGGCATCGTCCAGGAATTCCAGTTCGGCATGAACTGGTCCGACTACTCCCGTTTCGTCGGCGACGTCTTCGGCGCCCCGCTCGCGATGGAGGCGCTGATCGCCTTCTTCTTCGAGTCCACCTTCATCGGCCTGTGGATCTTCGGCTGGGACAAGCTGCCGAAGAAGATCCACTGCGCCTGCATGTGGATGGTCGCCCTGGGCACCGTGCTCTCCGCCTACTTCATCCTGGCGGCCAACTCCTGGATGCAGCACCCGGTCGGCTACTCGATCGACCCGGTCACCGGCAAGGCCCAGCTCACCGACATCGCCAAGGTGCTGTTCCAGAACACCACCCTCACCGTGGTGGCGCACACCCTGACCGCCGCCTTCCTCACCGGCGCGGCCTTCATGGTCGGCATCGCCTCCTTCCACCTCTGGAAGGCCAAGCGCAAGCCGGAGAGCGCCGACCCCAAGAAGACCGCCGTGATGCGGACTTCGCTGCGGCTCGGCCTGGTCCTCGCCGTGGTCTTCGGCGCCGGCACCGCGCTCAGCGGCGACTCGCTCGCCAAGGTCATGTTCGAGCAGCAGCCGATGAAGATGGCCGCCGCCGAGGCCCTGTGGGACACCCAGTCGCCCGCGCCGTTCTCGATCTTCGCGGTCGGCGACGTCAGCAAGGGCCACAACTCGGTCGAGCTGGAGATCCCCGGGATACTCTCCTTCCTCGCCCACAGCGACTTCAACTCCTCCGTCCCCGGCATCAACGACACCGCGGCCGCCGAGGCGGCCAAGTACGGCGGCGACCCCAAGGACTACATCCCGAGCATCTTCGTCACCTACTGGGGCTTCCGCCTCATGATCGGTTTCGGGATGACCTCCTTCGTGGCCGGCCTGATCGGACTCTGGACCACCCGGCGCAAGAAGTTCCTGCGCCCCGAGTTCCGCACCGGCGAGACCGAGGTGCCCCGGCTGATGCTCACCCCCGGACGGGAGATGGGTCCGTTCCTCACCAAGTGGAGCTGGCGGATCGGCATCCTGACCATGGGCTTCCCGCTGATCGCCAACAGCTTCGGCTGGATCTTCACCGAGATGGGCCGCCAGCCCTGGGCCGTCTTCGGCCTGATGACCACGGCGAACGCGGTCTCCCCCAACGTGAGCGTCGGCACCCAGATCGGCGCCCTCACCACCTTCACCCTGCTGTACGCGATCCTCGCCGTCGTCGAGGTCCGGCTGCTGGTGAAGTACGCCAAGGCCGGCCCGGTGGTGACCGAGCAGCCCCCCGCCAAGGACCCGACCCTGCGCGGACCGTCCTCGGACGACGACGCCGACAAGCCTCTCGCCTTCGCCTACTGAGGACCACAGGGGATCTGACATGCAACTCCACGACGTCTGGTTCGTACTGATCGCGGTCCTGTGGATCGGCTACTTCTTCCTGGAGGGCTTCGACTTCGGGATCGGCATCCTCACCAAGCCGCTCGCCCGCAACACCGCCGAACGGCGCGTCCTGATCAACACCATCGGCCCGGTCTGGGACGGCAACGAGGTCTGGCTGCTGACCGCCGGCGGCGCCACCTTCGCGGCCTTCCCGGACTGGTACGCGACCCTGTTCAGCGGCTTCTACATCCCGCTGCTGATCATCCTGGTCTGCCTCATCGTGCGCGGCGTGGCCTTCGAGTACCGGGCCAAGCGCGACGACGCGCGCTGGCAGCGCAACTGGGAGGAGGCCATCTTCTGGACCTCGCTGCTCCCGGCCTTCCTGTGGGGCGTGGCCTTCGCCAACATCGTGCGCGGCGTCGACATCGACGCGCAGAAGAACTACGTCGGCACCTTCTGGGACCTGCTCAACCCGTACGCCCTCCTCGGCGGACTGGTGACGCTCAGCCTGTTCACCTTCCACGGCGCGGTGTTCGCGGCGCTCAAGACGGTCGGCGAGATCCGCGACCGGGCGCGGGCCACCGCCCTGCGGGTGGGCGTGGCGGCGGCGGTGCTGGCGCTGGCCTTCCTGCTCTGGACGCAGGCCGACAACGGCAACGGCCGCAGCCTGGCCGCCCTGGTCATCGCCGTGCTGGCCCTGGTCGGCGCCTTGGTGGCCAACCGACTCGGCCGCGAGGGCTGGGCGTTCATCCTCTCCGGGGCGACCATCGTGGCGGCCGTCGCGATGCTCTTCCTGGCGCTCTTCCCGAACGTCATGCCCTCCACCCTCAACGACGGCTGGAGCCTGACCGTCAGCAACGCGGCCTCCTCGCCGTACACGCTGAAGCTGATGACCATCGTGGCCGCGGTGTTCACCCCGCTCGTGCTGCTCTACCAGGGCTGGACGTACTGGGTGTTCCGCAAGCGCATCGGCGTCCAGCACATCCCCGGGCATGCCCCGGCCGCCGCGCTCGACCAGGACTGACGCCGTGAAGCCGGTCGACCCCCGACTCCTCGGGTACGCCCGCACCACCCGTGCCTTCCTCGCCGGATCCGTGCTCCTCGGCGGGGCGGGCGCGGCCCTGGTGGTCGCCCAGGCGAGTCTGATCGCCGAGATCGTCGTCCGCGCCTTCCAGCGCCAGGCGACCCTCGGCGAACTGACCACGCCGCTGCTGCTGCTCGCCCTGACGGCCGTCGGGCGCGGGCTGGTCGGCTGGCTCACCGAACTCACCGCGCACCGGTCCGTCGCCCGGGTGAAGTCCACCCTGCGGCGCCGGCTGCTCGACCACGCCACCGCGCTCGGCCCGGCCTACCTGGCGGGCCGGCGCACCGGCGAACTCACCACCCTCGCCACCCGCGGCGTCGACGCGCTGGACGACTACTTCGCCCGCTACCTGCCGCAGTTGGCGCTCGCTGTCGTCGTCCCGGTGATCGTGCTGCTGCGGATCGTCGGCGCCGACTTCACCTCGGCCGCGATCATCGCCGGGACGCTCCCGCTGATCCCGCTGTTCATGGTGCTGATCGGGATGGCCACCCAGAGCCGGATGGACCGGCAGTGGGGCACCCTGGCCCGGCTCTCGCACCACTTCCTCGACGTGGTGGCCGGACTGCCCACCCTCAAGGTGTTCAACCGGGCCCGCGCCCAGGCCGCCACCATCGCCCGGATCACCGCCGACTACCGCCGCGCCACCCTGCGCACCCTGCGGATCGCCTTCGTCTCCTCCTTCGCGCTGGAACTGCTCTCCACCCTGTCGGTCGCGCTGGTCGCGGTCACCGTCGGCTTCCGGCTGGTGGACGGCACGCTCGACCTGGAGACCGGGCTGCTGATCCTGATCCTCGCCCCCGAGGTGTACTTCCCGATCCGCCAGGTCGGCGCGCTCTACCACTCCAGCGTGGAGGGCCTGACCGCCGCCGACGAGATCTTCCAGGTGCTGGAGACCCCGCTGCCCGTCACCGGCACGGTGCCCGCACCCGCCCTCACCGGGGCCGCCGTCGCCGTCTCCGACCTGGTCGTGCGCCACCCGGGCCGGACCGAGCCCGCGCTGGACGGCGCCGCGCTGACCCTGCGCCCGGGCACCACCACCGCCCTCACCGGCCCGAGCGGGGCCGGCAAGTCCACCCTGCTCGCCGTCCTGCTCGGCCTCGTCGCCCCGGACGCCGGCACCGTCCGGATCACCGCCGCCGACGGGCGGACCCACGACCTGGCCGCACTGGAACCGGCGAGCTGGCGGCGGCAGATCGCCTGGGTGCCGCAGCACCCGCACCTGTTCGCCGGGACGGTCGCCGACAACCTGCGGCTCTACCGCCCGGAGGCCACCGACGAGCAGCTGTGGACGGCGCTGCGGGCCGCGCACGCGCTCGACTTCGTGACCGGGCTGGACGCCCCGCTCGGCGAGGACGGCGCCGGGCTCTCCGCCGGGCAGCGCCAGCGGCTCGCGCTCGCCCGCGTCCTGCTCGCCGACGACCGGCCGCTGGTCCTCCTCGACGAGCCGACCGCCAACCTGGACGGCGCCTCCGAGGCCGCCGTCGTGGACGCCGTCCGGACGCTCGCCGAGGACCCGGCGCGCACCGTGCTGATCGTCGCCCACCGGCCGGCGCTGCTGGCCGTCGCCGACCGGCGGGTCCGGCTGGCGGGGGCGCCCGCCCCGGCCGCCGGCCCGGCCACGGCCACGTCCTCCGCTGCGGTCGAGCGGCCCGCGCACAGCGGGCGGCCGACGCCCGCCCCCGCCACGTCGGAGGACGAGCCCGAGGCCGCCGCCACCACCCCGAGGCTGGCGCTGTCCGTCCTGCTCGGCGCGCTCGCCCTCGGCTGCGCCGTCGCGCTGATGGCCACCTCCGGCTACCTGATCTCCCGGGCCTCCGAGATGCCGCCGGTGCTCTACCTGATGATGGCCGTCACCTCGGTACGGGCCTTCGGCATCGGCCGCAGCGTCTTCCGCTACGCCGAACGGCTGGTCTCGCACGACGCCGTGCTGCGCACCCTCGGCACCCTGCGGGCCGCCGTCTACCGGCGGCTCACCGCGCTCGCCCCGGCCGGACTGCCCGCCTTCCGGCGCGGCGACCTGCTCTCCCGGCTGGTCGCCGACGTCGACGCGATCCAGGACCACCACCTGCGCTGGCGGCTGCCGGCCGCCGTGGCGGGCGTGGTCTCGCTGGCCGCGGCGGCGGCGATGGGCGCCTTCCTGCCCGCCGCCGGGGTCGTGCTCGGGGTCGGGCTGCTGCTCGCGGGCGCGGTGGTGCCCGCCCTGGCCGCCCGCTGGTCGGCCGGTGCCGAACGGCGGCAGGCCCCCGAGCGCGGGCGGCTCGCCACCACCGTCGTCGACGCCTTCACCGGCACCGCCGAACTCACCGTGGCCGGCGCGCTGCCCGGCCGGCTCGCCGCCGTCCGCGGCGCCGACGCCGCGCTCACCCGGCTGGCCGCCCGCTCGGCGGCCACCACCGCGCTCGGCACCGGGCTGATCGCGCTGCTCACCGGGCTGACCGTGACCGCCGCGGCGGCCGTCGGCGTCCAGGGGGTGCACGGCGGCGCGCTGGCGCCGGTCTGCCTGGCCGTGGTCGTGCTCACCCCGCTGGCCGCGTTCGAGGCCGTCACCGGGATGCCGCTGGCCGTCCAGGCGCGCCAGCGCAGCCGGGCCGCGCGGGCCCGGCTGGACGAGGTGCTGGAGGCCGAGGCCGTCGTCGCGGAGCCGGCCGCGCCCGCCGCGCTGCCCGAACAGCCGCTGCCGGTCGCCGTGCGCGGACTGACCGTGCGGCACCCGGGGCAGGCCGTGGACGCGCTCGCCGGCGTCGACCTCGACCTCGCGGCCGGCCGCCGGATCGCCGTGGTCGGCGCGTCCGGCTCCGGCAAGACCACGCTGGCCCAGGCGCTGCTGCGGTTCCTGGAGCCGAGCGCGGGCACCGTCACCTTCGCCGACGGCCGTCCACAGGCTGTGGACAGCCGCGCGCTCGCGGGCGAGGACGTCCGCCGGGTGATCGGACTGTGCGCCCAGGACGCCCACGTCTTCGACAGCTCGCTGCGGGAGAACCTGCGGCTGGCCCGGCCGGACGCCACCGAGGACGACCTGCGCGCCGCGCTCGCCGCCGCCCGGCTGCTGGACTGGACGCTGACCCTGCCCGACGGCCTGGACACCATGGTCGGCGAGCATGGCGCCCGGCTCTCCGGCGGCCAGCGGCAGCGCCTCGCACTGGCCCGGGCCCTGCTCGCCGACTTCCCGGTGCTCGTCCTGGACGAGCCCGCCGAACACCTCGACCTGCCCACCGCCGACGCGCTCACCGCCGACCTGCTGGCCGCCACCGAGGGCCGCACCACCGTGCTGATCACCCACCGGCTGGCCGGACTGGACGACACCACGGTCGACGAGGTGCTGGTGCTGGACGGGGGCCGGGTCGCCGAGCGCGGCCGCTGGTCGGAGCTGGTCGCGGACCGGGACGGGCGGCTGCACGCCCTGTGGCGGCGGGAGCGGGAGGCGGACGGGCTGCTGGAGCCGGTCGGGGCCGCCTGTTAGGCCCGGCCGGGGCCGCCCGCCCAGCCTGGGCGGGGCCGCCCGCCCAGCCTGCTCAGGGCCGCTCGTCGGGCCCGGTCGGGGCGCGTTTCCCACGTCGCGCCGTCCTTCGGATGAAAAGCGTACAAACTAGGCTTTCTGCATGGACCCCACGCCAGAGCCCTCCGCCGCCGCGCCCGAGCCGACACCCCATCGGGTGCCGGAGATCGCCTCGCTCGGGCTGGACACCCTGGTCACCGAGGTCGCGGAACGCCTGCAGTCGGCCGCCGCGGTCACCGACCGGATGCAGCGGCTGCTGGAGGCGGTGGTCTCGATCGGCGCCGGGCTCGACCTGCACGCCACCCTGCACCGGATCGCCACCGGCGCCGCCGAACTCGTCGACGCCCGGTACGCGGCCCTCGGTGTGATCGCCCCCGGCCGCACCGGCCTGGCCGACTTCATCCACGTCGGCGTCGACGACGAGACCGCCGCCGAGATCGGCGACCTGCCCGCCGGACGCGGCATCCTCGGCGCGCTGATCGACCGCCCCGAGCCGCTGCGGCTCGCCGACCTCGGCGCCGACCCGCGCTCCTCCGGATTCCCGCCGCAGCACCCGGAGATGAAGACCTTCCTCGGCGAGCCGATCCGGGTCCGCGCCGAGGTCTTCGGCAACCTCTACCTCACCGAGAAGAAGGGCGGCGGCGCCTTCACCCCCGAGGACGAACAGGTGGTGCACGCGCTCGCCGCGGCGGCCGGCGTCGCCATCGAGAACTCCCGGCTGTACGAGGAGGGGCGGCGCCGGGAACGCTGGATCGCCGGCGCCTCCGCCGTCACCACGGCGCTGCTCTCCACCGACCAGGCCGAGAGCGCGCTCACCGTCGCGGCCGAGCAGGTCCGGGAGCTGGCGGACGCCGCGCTCGGCATGATCCTGCTCCCGACCGAACCGACGGAGGACGGCGACGGGCAGATGCGGGTCGCCCACGCCTCCGGCGAGGCCGCCGAGTTCGTCCGGGGCGAGCTGCTGCCCAGGGAGAACTTCGCGGCCCGGCTGCTCGCCGGGGAGAGCGTCTACCTGGACGACATGTCCAGCGACCCGACCGTGGAGATCCGGCTCGCCCGCGCCTTCGGCCCGTCGATGGCCGTCCCGATGGTCGCCGCCGGGCGGGTGCTCGGCGGGCTCTGCGTCTGGCGCCCGCGCGGCGCCCTGCCGTTCACCGACACCGAGAAGCAGCTCGCCGAGACCTTCGCCTCGCAGGCCGCGCTGGCCCTGCGGCTCGCCGAGGGCCAGCGCGACCAGCAGCGCCTGGCCGTCTTCCAGGACCGCGACCGGATCGCCCGCGACCTGCACGACCTGGTGATCCAGCGGCTGTTCGCCACCGGGATGATGCTGGAGAGCGCGGCCCGGCGGTCCGTGGTGCCCGAGGTGAGGGTCGGCATCGGCAAGGCGGTGGACGAGCTGGACGCCACCATCCAGGAGGTCCGCACCACCATCTACGCCCTCCAGCACGACAACCACGGCGACGCGCCCGACACCCTGCGCACCCGGGTGCTGCGCGAGGCCAGCCAGGCCGCGGCCGCGCTCGGCTTCAAGCCCTCGGTGAGCTTCGTCGGGCCGGTGGAGAGCCTGGTCGAGGAGAAGAACGGCCGTCAACTGCTCGCCGCGCTCAGGGAGATGCTCTCCAACACGGCCCGGCACGCGCGGGCCTCCCGGGTCGGCGTGGAGATCGACGCGACCGCCCACCTGGACGACACCGGCCGACCGGTGAGCGGCGACCCGGAGTCGCTGGACCGGGGCGGGCGCCCGGGCGTGCTGCTGACGGTGACCGACGACGGCGTCGGCATCCCGGCGGGCGGCCGCCGCAGCGGCCTGCTCAACCTGACCCGGCGGGCCGAGGCGCTCGGCGGCGCCGCCTGGCACGAGGCCGGGCCGTACGGGAAGGGAACCATGGTCCGCTGGACGGCCCGGCTCTGAACCCGGCCCGATCCTCCTCGGCGGTTGGCCGGTGAAAGTTAAACGAGGGAGAACTTCCCGACCAACACCGCAAGTTGTGAACGTTCTGGGCTTTCCGTGGGTCCGTGTGCACACATAGCTTTGCACCGGTCTCGGAGGGGTAACCGGACGGGGGGAGCAGTGGACGCGTCTGGCCGCGGGAACACCGCAGCAGGGGCAAGTCGAGGCGGGTTCAGGACGGAGCGCGCCCCGGACGGGCGGTACCGCTGGCAGCTGAAGGCGCCGAACGGCCGGGTGGTGGCCATCACCGCCGCCATGTTCGAGACGCCCGGCGAGGCCGAGCGCGGCTTCGACGGATTACGCGTCGGGGCCGCCGAACTCACCGCGCGGATCACCCACGTCCGGGACGGCATCGGCTGGGTCTGGGTCGTCCCCGGGTCGCGCAGCCTGCCCGAGGTGCGTTCCAGCCGCGCGTACGAGCGGTACGCGACCTGCCAGAACGCCTTCCGGCGCTTCGTCGTGCTGCTGGCCAAACAGCCCGCGCGGGACCTGCCCGTCCGGGAGCTGCCCGCGCGTGACCGGCCCGTTCGCGACCAGTCCGTTCGTGAGCGGCCCGTTCGTGAGCAATCCGTTCGTGAGCGGCCGACGGCTCGCGACCTGCCGGGCCGTGAACTTCCCCGCAACACCGTCTCGTTGAGACGCCCCGATGGCCGCTGAGGGGCGCGGCCCCCGTCTGCTGATCGTCCCCGCACCCGAACGCTGCCTGGGCTGGGCGCTGCGCGCCGCCAACGGGCGGCCGCTCGGCGTGGGCGTGCGCACCTACCGCAGCGAGGAGGAACTCGCCGAGGCGGTACGGGTGTTGCTGATCGAGCGGGCGGCCCTGCGATGTTCGGTGGCCCAGTCCGAGGGCCGGCAGTGGGTGTGGTCCGCCTACCTGCCGGCGCGCAGCACCCGGCGGTCGGCGGTCGAGCCCGCGCCGGTGGCGCGCAGCGCCCGCGGCTACCTGCGGCGCGACCAGTGCCAGGCCGGCGCCGAGGGCTTCCTGTCCGGGCTCCAGTGGGTGGGGCAGGAGTTGCGGCGGGGCGGTCGGGACGGCCGCTGGCCGCTGTGAGGCGGCCGGGGCCCACGTGCAGTTCCGGTGAAGCGCAGGTTTCCGGCAACACCCCGAGTCGCCACCTGGAGAAGAACGTCACCGGCCTCCGACCACCCCCTTCCCCCTCCGCCGCGCCCGTGCTGACCAGTCGCTAAACCTCGTCGAACCGATGAGTCGACAATCCCGACCCGCCCTCGACCTCCCTTCCGGCGGAACCTCCGGGCCGGACAGGATCTGCACTGCCGGAGCGGCCGCAGCGGACGCGGCCACCGGCCCCGGGCTCCCAACCAGAGCACGGGTTCACGCGATGGACGTCTCTCCCACCGGAGGAAGAGAAACATGCGTAAGACCGCTGCCAAGCTGCTCACCGTTGCCGCCCTGGCGACCTCCCTCGCCACCGTCGCCTCGGGCTCGGCCATCGCCGACCCGGCCGCCGGTGTCACCCCGGCCGCCCAGGACATCGTGGGTGTCGGCTCGGACACCATCCAGGTCCTGCTGAACCAGTTCTCGGCCGACTACAACGCCTCCCTGGGTGCCGGTTCCACCGCGCCGCGCCTGTACAGCTGGGACGCGACCGGCACCTCGCCGATCACCACCAAGACCGGTGCCACCTCGATCGCCCGCCCGAACGGCTCCGGCGCCGGCATCAAGGCCCTGGTCGCCAACACCAGCGCGACCGTGGACTTCGCCCGCTCCTCGCGCGGCCCGGCGGCCACCGACGCCCACGGCCTGGACTTCGTCGCGCTCGCCAAGGACGCCGTCAGCTGGTCCGCCCCGAGCAACGGCAACGCCCCGGCGCAGCTGACCTCCGCGCAGCTGACCGCGATCTACAACTGCACCACCACCAACTGGAACCAGATCAGCGCGAGCCTGCCGAACGCCACCATCAAGCCGTTCCTGCCGCAGGCCGACTCCGGCACGCGTTCCTTCTTCCTGGGTGCGATCGGCGTGACCACCCCCGGCGCCTGTGTCACCACCGGCCCGGAGGAGAACGAGGGCACCGACGCCAACCTGACCGACCCGAACGTCGTCTTCCCCTACTCCGTCGCCCACTACCTCGGCCAGACCGTCGGCGGCCACGGCACGGCGACCGACGCCCCCGGCAGCCTGACCCTGCGCAACATCGTGGTCAACGGCGCCACCCTGACCCCGGTCACCAACAACGTGATCAACACCAAGTTCGCCAACTCCTCCTTCGGCCGCGTGGTCTACAACGTGATCCGCGACACCGAGTGGACGGCGACCGACGCGCACGGCCAGGCGCTCCAGGCGATCTTCGGCTCCAACGGCTGGATCTGCAACGACCCGGTCGCCGCCGCCGACCTGGCGAGCTACGGCTTCCTGGCCACCCCGGCCTGCGGTGTCGCCACCCTCACCTGATCCACCCTCACCTGACTCACCCCGCACCTGATCCACCCCGCACCTGATCCACCCCGCACCTGATCCACCCCGCACCTGATCCACCCCGCACCATCCGGCGGCCACGGGCTTCGCGCCCGTGGCCGCCGGCCCACCGGCGGGACGTCTCGAAGGGAACGGGCCGGCTCCGGTCGGACCCGTCGGCCGGCCCTCGGACCGGTTCTCCACCCTCAGCGCGAAACCTTCCTCTCCCAAGGAGCCCAGCATGTCCCGTACCACCGGTCGGTTCCTCGCCGGCGGCGTCGCGGTCGTCCTCGCCGTCACCGCCTTCGGCGGCGTGGCCGCGGCCGACACCGCTCCCGTCCCCACCGGCAGCGCCGTGGTGACCGAGAACAACACCTTCCTCCAGGCCGCGGCGAGAAACGGTGTGTTCATCGTTCCGCTGCCGAACGCCAGCGTCTCCTACAACACCACCGCGGGCCTGGCGACGAGCCTCCCGGTGACCGGCGGCAGCGTGAACCTGCGCGGCTACTACGGCAACGCGACGCTCGGCGGCAGCCTGCTGTTCGTCGACGTCTTCACCGGCAAGAGCGTGCTCTTCAAGCAGCTCGCGTTCAGCGCCGACGACTGGCGCCTCACCGGTGTGCCGGACGGCGCCACCGACCCGGTCCTGCTGTTCAAGCCGGCCGGCCTCCAGCGGACCGAGCAGAGCGGTACCACGCAGTCGCTGACCGCTTCCGCCCTCACCGTGGACGCCGCGGGTGCGCAGTTCCTCGACAGCAAGCTGAACACCTCCTTCTTCACGAACGGTCAGGCGATCGGTTCCTTCGCGCTGACCTTCAACGGCTGAGCACCGCCCGCAGGTTGGTCCAGGCCCGTGCCGACAGGCGCGGGCCTGTTTTTCCGTGGAGGCGTCAACTCCGCTACCGAGGTGCCGCGTTGTGGCCTCGTACACGCGGGCGACCGGATCCGGCCATCTGCGGCTGGCCGAATGGACGGGTACCGGAATCGTCGGCCGCTCGATGCCCGATCCCCTGCGCCGCGTCTCCCGGCGGCGCGCAATCGCACGGAGGTGCCCGCCATGAGAGTCCGACCGCCCGACCGGAGACCCATGGGCCGTTGGCGCCGCCGACTGCCCGCTCTCGCGATGGTGTGGTCGTCGGTGGTCGCTGTCGGCGTGCTGCCGATCGGCCTGGGGGCGCTGCCGCAGGCCGTGGCGGAGGGCTCCGCCGTCACGGTGCCGGGGCCCAAGGTGTGGCAGCCGAACGACGGCGTGTACGGCCCCGAGGGCAGCGTGAGCGTCGCGCAGACCAAGAACCTGGTCAACCAGGTGGTGCACGTCAGCTGGAAGGGGTTCACCCCGACCTCGGACGCCAACGGCGACCCCTGGCTGAACGGGCCGGCGCCGCGCAGCGAGCAGCCCTTCTACCAGGTGCGGGTGTACCAGTGCCGGGGCACCGACCCCAAGGTCACCGACTGCTACGACAGCACCCTGTACAACGCCGACGCGGCGGCGGGCTTCCAGCAGAAGACGCCCGCGCCCGGGACGACCTTCCCCGACTACCCGTCGAACATGGTCGTCTCGATCACGGGCGCGGACGGTTCGGGCTTCGCGGACCTCGAGCTCTACACGGCCGACCAGAGCCCCACCCTGGGCTGTGACGACAAGCACCCGTGCTCGTTGGTCGTCGAGCCCAACTACGGCGGCGACTCCATCGCCTGGGCGGACAAGACCCGCAAGGGCGTCCTCGGCTGTGACAACCACAGCCTGGACCTGGACTTCGGCATGGCGTCCGACCTGAAGCTCAACGGCACCATCAACCGCTACACGAACATGAAGACGTCCGAGCAGTGCTCCTGGGAGCGCCGCGCGGTGGTGCCGTTGGAGTTCGCCCCCACGGCGGCGGCCTGTCCGGACCAGCACGCGGCCTTCCGGGTGGCCGGACTCGAACCGGCCAAGCGGGCGATGGCGCAGTGGCAGGCCGGGCTGTGCCAGGGCACCGAGCCGATGTCGCTCACGTACGGCTTCGCGAACGGTGACGCGCAGGCCCGCACGGACTTCCTGTCGGGCGGCGGCGACATGGCGCTGGCGTCCCGGCCGGACACCCAGGCGCCGCCACCGCGCCCGTACGTGTACGCGCCGATCGCGACCTCGGGAATCTCCGTGGTGTTCGTCGTGGACGACCCGAACACCGGTCGGCAGATCAGGAGCATGAAGCTCAACGCGCGGTTGCTGGCCAAGCTGCTCACGCAGTCCTACGCCTCGCCCGGCGCCGCGATCCCGTCGGTGAAGGGCAACCCGATCTGCGTCTTCGACGACCCGGAGTTCCAGAAGCTGAACCCGCTGCCCTCGGACGGCACGGTCTCCTGGCCCACCGGCTGCCTCTCGAACAACACCACCCCGACGGTGTTCGGCGGGACGGCGGACATGACGTACCAGCTGACGTCGTGGATCGCCTCGGACCCGGACGCGGTGCGCTTCCTGGACGGCGAGTCCGACCCGTGGGGCATGCACGTGGACAGCTTCTACCTGCGCCCCGCCTTCTCCGGCTACCCGACCGACTCCCTCGTCCGGCAGGACTCCTCGGGGATCCCGGACGCGAAGGAGGACGCCAAGCGCAACTGGAAGCAGTTCGAGTGGAACCCGATCTCGACCGGGTTGAACGACGTGGTGCGCAAGGTGCTGTGGAACCAGCCCAACTGCGTCAACGGGGACACGAAGTCGGACGGCTCGCACGACCTGTGCCCGCCGCTCAAGATCGGCAAGCGGACCCTGTTCGCCGTCATGGACACCGGTGAGGCGAAGGCCTACTCGCTGCCCGAGGCCCAACTGCTCAACCCGGCCGGCGGTTTCGTCTCGCCGGACGGCCCGGGCTTCCAGGCGGCCGTCGCCGACATGACCGTCGACCAGGCCACCGGCGTGCAGTCCCTGCCGTACGGCGCGTCCGACTCGGCCCTCTCGCGCGACCAGAAGGCCTACCCGCTGACCGCCGTGCAGTACGCGATGCTCCCGACCAAGGACGTCGCGGCCGGCAAGGTCGCCGCGATGACCAAGTTCATGCGCGCGGTGACCACCACCGGCCAGGTCTACGGGTACGAGCCCGGCCACCTCGCCCCCGGCTTCCTCGCCCTGACCGCCGCCCAGCGGACCCAGGCCGGGGACGCGATCGGCCACCTGGAGGCGCAGGACGCCAAGCTGCCCGGCAACCAGGCCGCGCCGCCGAACCCGCCCGCGACCGGCGGCGACGGTTCGACGCCGGCCTCCGGTACGGGGGGTGGGCAGGGCGTCGCCCCGGTCACCCAGGTCGGTGAGGGCGGAGCGTCCGGCGGGAGCGGGGCCGCGGCCTCCGGCGAGACCGGGGACCAGTCGTCCGGCGGGTCCGGCGGCTCCTCCACCGGTGGCCTGTCCGGCACCGGTGCGGGCTCCGCGTCCGGTGGAGCGGGAACGGCGGCCGGTGGAACCGCGGCGGGCGGAGCGGCTGCGGGTGCCGGTGCGGGTGCCAAGCCCGGTGCGACGCCCAGCACGCCCGGCAAGCCGCTGTCCGTCGCGCCCGTCGCCGCCGGTACTCCGGCGCCCGACCGTTCCGGCGCCGCGCGGCTGCTGCTGCCCGTCGCGCTGATCGGCGGCCTGGTGTTGCTGGTCGGCGGTCCGGCGGTCCTCTTCCTGGGCGGGACGCCCGCCGGGGCGCGGGCGCTGGCGGAGGTGCGGAAGGGCTGGTCGCGGTTGCGCCGCCGTCCGTGACGCTCCGGCCGTCGTCCGCGACGGTCTGACGCGGTGACACAACAGAATCACCGAAGCACGACTCGGCGGGGCCGCCGTTTCGGCCCCGCCGAGTCGTTTTCGCTTGGCTGAAGTCGCCTGGCTGAAGTCGCCTGGAGTCAACGCGCGTTGCGCTTGGGATGGAATCGGCCAATGGTCCGGCCGCGCGTGATCGAAGGCAAATTCCTTCCACATCAGAGGACTTGGGTGAGAAGCCCCAGCACAGACCCGTCATCCGCCGTTCCGGCCCGGCCATCTGGAGTTCCCAACTCCGCCACCGAGGTGCCGCGTTGGGCCCTCGTACACGCGCACGACCCGATCCGGCCACCTGTGGCTGGCCGAATGGGTACGCACCGGATCCGTCCCCCGCACCCGAGCACGGAGAGCAGACCATGACATCCGCCGCCGAGCCAGCGGCACCGTACGCCGGGGTGCCAGGCCAACCCGGCCACGGGCCCGACCGGGACGTCCCGCGCACCATCACCGCCCCCGCGACCCCGGGCGACCGGGTGTTCCGCGGGGTGCTGCGGGTCGCCGGGCTCTCGGTCTTCGCGATCATGGGGATGATCGCGTTCTTCCTGATCCTGCGGGGCACGGACGCGCTGCGCGCGGTCGGCTGGTCCTTCCTGACCGAGCAGAAGTGGCAGACCGCCGCGCACAACTTCGGCATCGCGGCCGTCCTGCCGAACGGCCTGCTGATCGCCGTCATCGCCCTGGTGATCGCCGTCCCGGTCGCCCTCTTCACCGCGATCTTCATCTCCGAGTACGCGCCGGTCCGGCTGCGGGCGGCGCTGATCTCGCTGATCGACCTGATGGCGGCGATCCCCAGCATCATCTACGGCCTGTGGGGGCTGTTCTTCCTCCAGCCGCGCATCATCGGCTTCGTCCGCTGGCTGACCAACCACCTCGGGGACACGATCCCCTTCCTCAAGGTGCGCACCGGCGACATCGGCACCTCCTACACCTCCTCCACCTTCATCGCGGGCGTGGTCGTCGCGTTGATGATCATCCCGATCGTGACCTCGCTCAGCCGCGAGGTGTTCTCCCAGGCCCCGCAGGGCGAGCGGGAGGGCGCGTACGCGCTGGGCTCGACCCGTTGGGGGATGGTGCGCGCGGTGGTCCTGCCGTTCGGCAAGGGCGGGGTGATCGGCGCGATCATGCTGGGCTTCGGCCGGGCGATGGGCGAGACCATCGCGGTCGCGCTGATCGTCTCGCCGAGCTTCAAGACCATCACGCACATCCTGGAGAACGGCGCCAACTCGATCTCGGCGCTCATCGCGCTGCGCTTCGGCGAGTCGGACGCGCTCTCGCTCTCCGCGCTGATGGCAGCCGGCCTGGTGCTGTTCGCGCTGACCCTGCTGGTCAACGTGGCGGCCGGCTTCGTGATCAACCGGTCCCGCTCCGGGGCCTCCACCGCGGACTGAGGCGGCGTACCGACATGACCCACCGCGTCGAAGGGACGACCCGATGACCACGCTCGACCTGCCACCGGTCGCCGCGTCCGGGCCCGGAGGTCCGACGCCCTCCGGCCCCGCCGAGGCACCTGCCGAGGCCGCGCCACCGCGCTCCCAGACCAAGGTGCGGCTCGGCGGTGTGACCCGCGAGGACGTGTTCACCGTGGCCGGCTCACTGGTCGGCTCGCTGGCGCTGAACTGGGCGCTGTACGAGCGGGTGCTGCCGTTCAGCGGCGCGTTCGGCTTCCTGGTCTGCTGGTACCTGCTGTTCCTGGCGGGCTACTTCGCGCTCGGCCGGCTCCAGTGGGGCAGGCTGATGGTGCGCGACCGGCTGGTGTCGGTGGCCTCCTGGAGCTCCGGGCTGCTGGTGGTCGCGCTGATCGTCGACCAGATCGGCTACGTGGCCAGCCGCGGCTTCGAGGCGGCCCAGCACCTCAACTTCTTCACCGAGTCGATGGAGCGGACCGCCGCGCTCTCCCCGATCACCTCCGGCGGCGCGCTCAACGCGATCGTCGGCTCGCTCGAACAGCTGGGCCTGGCAACGCTGTTCGCGGTGCCACTGGGCATCGCGGCGGCGATCTTCATGTCCGAGGTCGGCGGCCGGCTGGCGCGCCCGGTGCGGACGCTGGTCGAGGCGATGACCGCGCTGCCCTCCATCGTGGCCGGCCTGTTCATCCTCGGCGTCTTCATCATCACCTTCGGCTTCGAGAAGAGCGGCTTCGCGGCCTCGCTGGCGCTGACCGTGATGATGATGCCGATCGTCACCCGGGCCGCCGAGGTGGTCATCCGGCTGGTGCCCGGCACCCTGCGGGAGGCCTCGTACGCGCTCGGCGGCAGCCAGTGGCGCACGGTGTGGAACGTGGTCCTTCCCACCGCCCGGCCCGGTCTGGTGACGGCGGTGGTGCTCGGCATGGCGCGCGGCGTCGGCGAGACCTCGCCGGTCCTGCTGACCTCGGGCTTCACCTCGCAGTTCAACGCCGACCCGCTCCACGAGCACCAGGTGTCGCTGCCGCTGTACATCTGGAACTACGTCAAGCAGCCCTACCCCGAGATGGTCGCCCGCGCCTTCGCGGCCGGACTGACCCTGATGGTCCTGGTGCTGATCCTCTTCGTCACCGCGCGCGTGCTCGGCGGCCGCAAGCCGGGCGAGCTGACCAGGCGTCAGAAGCGCCGGATCGACCTGGAGGCGCGGCGCGCAGAGGCCGCCGCACGAGCCGCCCGGCCGTCCGACACCGTCCGTCCGGCGATGGCGCGGACCGCGTCCGCCCACACGTCGGCCACCGCCGTCCCACTCCCCGGGAACAGCTGATGACCCACCCAACCACCCTCCGTCCCAGAGGAGTCCCCATGTCGTGGGAGGCTGCCGGCCGCCCCGTGGCCCGCGCGCTCGCCCTGCTGATGTCCCTGTTGCTGCTCGCGGCCGCGCCGTTGCTGGGGCCGGGATCCCGGGCCTTCGCGGCGAGCGTCGCGCTGAGCGCGGACGGCTCCAGCTGGGCCGGTCCGGCCATCGACCAGTGGCGCCAGGACGTCGGGTCGCAGGGCATCCAGATCAGCTTCAACCCGGTCGGCTCGGCAGCCGGCCGCAACTCCTGGACCCTCGGGCAGAACGACTTCACCGCCTCCGACGTGCCGTTCCGCACCACGCCCGACGCCGGTGTGAACGACGCGGGCCGCCGCAACGGCCAGGGCAGCGCGGAGCAGCCGACCTACGGCTTCTCGTACGTGCCGATCACCGCCGGCGGCACCACCTTCATGTACAACCTGGTGGTCGGCGGCAAGCAGGTCCGCGACCTGCGGCTCTCGCCGCAGACCGTCGTCGACATCTTCACCAACAAGATCACCAACTGGAACGACCCGAAGATCACCGCCGACTACGGCAAGACGCTGCCCAACCTGCCGATCACCCCGGTGGTCCGCTCGGACGGCTCCGGCGCCACCGCGCAGTTCACCCGCTGGATGGAGCACACCCACAAGGACCAGTGGGACGCGTACTGCTCCTCCGTCAACGGCGTCTCCTGCGGTGACTACACCGAGTTCTTCCCGCCGTCCGGCCGGATGGTCGCCCAGAACGGCTCGGACGTCGTCGCCGGCTACATCAAGGCCTCCTCCGGCCTCGGCACCATCGGCTACGACGAGTACGCCTTCGCCAAGCGCAGCAACTGGCCGGTCGTGAAGGTGCTCAACCAGGCCGGCTACTACTCGCTGCCGACCGCCTCCAACGTCGCCGTGGCGCTCACCGCGGCGAAGATCCGCGGCGTCGACGACAACACCCCGGTGTCCGACCCGAACTACCTGCAGCAGAACCTCGACGGCGTCTACACCATGGACGACCCGCGCTCCTACCCGATCTCCAGCTACAGCTACGTGATCGTGCCGCGCTCCGGGGCCGCGCTGCCCCCGCCGCCCCGCTTCAACAACGACAAGGGCAGTGCCCTCAGCCGCTTCCTCGCCTACGTGCTGTGCGAGGGGCAGGGCGAGGCGGACGGCCTCGGCTACTCGCCGATCCCGCGCGGCCTGGTCAAGGGCGGCCTGCTGCAGACGAGGAGCATCCCCGGCAACGCCAGCCCGGTCGACCCGGACACCCTGTCCAACTGCGCCAACCCGACCTTCAACTCCGCCGGTGAGCTGACCGTCCTCAAGAACGCGCCGCAGCCCAGCCCCTGCGACAAGCAGGGCGCTCCGCTGGACTGCACCGTGCAGGGCGGCCAGGCGGTCAAGTCCGGTTCGGGCACCGGCGGTTCCAGCAGCGGCGGCACCGGCGGCGGCGCGGCCGGCGGCCCCGGTGGCAGCGGCGGTACGGGCGGCACGGGCGGCGGCAGCGGCGGTGGCACGGGCCGGACCGGCAACGGTACGAGCGGTGGTGCGGCCGGCGGCGCCGGCGGCACGGGCGGTGGCGGCGCGGGCACCGGCGGCACCGGCGACGGCGCCGCGGCGGCCGACGGCGCGGCCGGCACGGACCCGAACGCGGCCGACGCCGCACCGGGCGACCCGGGCACCGAGGACGTGGTCGACCCGCAGACCGGCCAGGTGGTCGCCCGCGGACGCGGCGGCAGCACCGAGGTCGCGGCGAACGTGGTCGAGGTGGCCGGCAGGCCCGAGGACTGGACGCTGAGCACGCTCACCGCCCTCGAACTGCTCGCCGTGGTGCTCGTCCCGCCGCTGCTCGGCCGGCGGCTGCTGCGCCGGCGCAAGTCCTCGGACGGCGCCTCGTGACCGCCCCGGTGCTGGAGAAGCCGGCCGCCCCCGCGCGGCCGGCCACGCCCGCGGGCCCGCCCGCCGCGACCCCCGCGGCCGGGCCCGCCGCCGCCCCCGCGCGGCGCCGCCTCCTCCAGGGCGCCCGGGTGGCCAGCCTGCTGGCCGCGCTGGTGCTGGGCTTCGTCGGCTACCTGTTCACGCTCTCGCACGTCCAGGAACGGCACTTCCAGTCCACCGCGTACAAGACCTTCCGGGACCAGCTCGCCCGGGCCGTCGCCCCCACCGGGGCCGCCGCCGACGGCGCCCCGGTGGCCCTGCTGGACATCCCGGCGATCGGCCTGCACCAGGCCGTCGTGGTCGAGGGCACCACCGGCCGGGACCTCATGCGCGGGCCCGGCCACCGCCGGGACACCGCCCTGCCCGGCCAGGGCGGCGTCGCGGTGCTGTTCGGCCGCGGCGCCACCTTCGGCGCGCCCTTCGCCGAACTGTCCGGGCTCCGGGTCGGCGACAAGATCGAGGCCACCACCGGGCAGGGCAAGTTCACCTACACCGTCAACGTGTACGGCGACGGCGACCACCCGATCACCGACCCGGCCCGCAACCGGCTCGTCCTGGTCACCGGGGACTCGGACTGGATCCCCGGCTCGACCGTGATGGTCGGCGCCCGGCTGGACGGCGACCCCGAGCAGAACCCCGGCGGCCGGCCCCGGACCGTCCCGTACGACAAGGCGCTGGCCGCCGACAAGGGCGCGCTGGCCACACTGCAGCTGTGGTCGCTCGGACTGCTGGGCGCGGTGCTCGGCGCGCTCCTGCTGGCCCGGTACTGGCGGGCCTCGGCGGCCTACCTGAGCCTCGCGCCGGTGCTCGGCGCGCTGCTCTGGGCGGTCTACGAGAACGCCGCCGCCCTGCTGCCCAACCTCTACTGAAGCGCGCCCGGAAGGCCGTACCGATGACGGATGCACCGATGACCGACACCCCGACCACCGGCCTGGGCACGGTCGACACCCCGGCGACCGACCCGGCCGCCGACACCCTCACCCTCCCGCCGCTGCCGCCGGCCCCGCATCCCGGCGGCGAGCCGCTGGCCGGGCTGGAGACCAGGGAGGTCTCCGCCTGGTTCGGCGCCCGCAAGGTGCTGGAGCGGGTCTCGCTGGCGATGCCGGCCGGCGAGGTCACCGCGCTGATCGGCCCGTCCGGCTGCGGCAAGTCCACCTACCTGCGGATCCTCAACCGGATGCACGAGATGGTGCGCGGCGCCGCGCTCGCCGGCGAGGTGCTGCTGGAGGGCGACGACGTCTACCGCCCCGGCCGGCGCCCCGCCGAGGTGCGGCGCCGGATCGGCATGGTGTTCCAGCGGCCCAACCCGTTCCCGGCGATGTCCATCCAGGACAACGTCGCCAGCGGCCTGAAGCTGGCCGGGATCAAGGTCTCCAAGGAGGAGCGCCGGGACCTGGTGGAGACCAGCCTGCGCCGCGCCGGGCTCTGGGACGAGGTCTCCACCCGGCTGCACACCCCGGGCGGCGCGCTCTCCGGCGGGCAGCAGCAACGCCTGTGCATCGCACGGTCGTTGGCGGTCTCGCCGGACATCCTGCTGATGGACGAGCCGTGCTCCGCGCTCGACCCGACCTCCACCCGGCGGGTCGAGGAGACCATCGCCGAACTGCGCGGGCGGCTCACCATCGTGATCGTCACCCACAACATGCAGCAGGCCCAGCGCGTCTCGCAGACCTGCGCCTTCTTCCTGGCCACCCACGACACCCCGGGCCGGATCGTGGAGGCCGGGCCGACCGCGCAGGTCTTCGGCAACCCGCGCGACCAGCGGACCTCCGACTACGTGAACGGCCGCTTCGGCTAGGCCCTGTCCAGGGCTCCGGCGGCACGCCTTCAGGGCAGCCGCAGCAGCTCCTCCAGCACCGCCGCGACGCCGTCCTGCTCGTTGCTCACGGTGTGCAGCGGCACCGCCGCCAGCACCTGCGGGTGCGCGTTGGCGACGGCGTACGCGGTGCCGGCCCAGTCCAGCATCTCCAGGTCGTTCGGCATGTCGCCGAAGGCCACCACCTCGCTCCGGTCGATCCCGTGCCCGGCGCACCAACGGGCCAGCGTGCTGGCCTTGGTGACGCCGGGCGCGCTGATCTCCAGCAGCGGGATCGGCGCCGAGCGGGTGATCTCGGCCAGGTGCCCGGCCACCTCCCGGGCCTGGGTGAGGAACGTGTCCGGGTCGAGGTCGGGGTGCTTGGCCAGCAGCTTGAACAGGCCCCGGACCGGCCCGCCGGCGCTCAGCAGCTTCTCCGCCGGGCCGACCGCGTGCTCCAGGTCGTCGCCCCACATCGGCACCGCGTACTCGGGCTCGCGGGCCCACCCGTCCGGGTACTCGAAGGCGAACGCGGTGCCGGGCAGTTTGGCGCGCAGCACCTCGACCACCGCCAGGGTGGTCTCCACCGGCAGCGGGAACGACTCCAGCAGCTCACCGCGCCGCACGTCCACCACCGCGCCGCCGTTCGAGCAGATCGCCACCCCGTGGCCGCCGATGTGGGCGCTCACCTGCTGCATCCAGCGCGGCGGCCGCCCGGTGACGAACACCACCTGCACCCCGGCCGCCTCCGCGGCCGCCAGGGCCGCGGCGGTGCGTTCGCTGACGGTGCCGCCGGCGCACAGCAGGGTGCCGTCCAGGTCGGTGGCGATGAGGCGGGGGGCGGTACGGGCTTCGGTCACCGGTCCATCTTCGCCCATCGGTGCCACACCGGTCACCGGCGCGGACGGACCTCGTCGCGGCCCCGCGGGACGGCGCCGCCGAACCGGCGGGACCGGGCCGCCGACCCGCCGGACCTGTGGCTTTCGGTCCCCGAGGCGCCGTTTCCGGCCTATTCGCCCGCCGGCCGGGGTGTCCCCGGGGCGCGACGGGCAGGAGTGTGCACGGCCACCCCGTCGGCAGGAAGAGCCATGCCCACTCGCCAGCTCCGAGACGAGCCTCCCCCGACCATCCCGCCCGCCGCCTCCCCGGCCGGCTCCCGGGACGTCTTCGCGGACGTCTCCGCAGACGCTTCCGCGGACGTTTCGCCGGACGCCTCCCGCGAGCCGGTCCTGCTCGGCGACGTCCTCTTCCACACCCTCGCCGAGATCGCCCGCCGCGCCCCCGAGCCCCGCCTCCCGGCCCAGCGCACCCGCCCGCACCCCTAGCTGCGGCACTGCCCCTCCAGGGCAAGGAATTTGATGCTGCCTCACCCCTGGTCGAGGTTTGTTCGATTCCCTAAACTGCACTCCCCACCCGCCGGCGCCGGCACACGTCATCGGGGCGTGCTCGGCCGCGCCGGCCACCCCCACCAGGAGGTCTTGACATGGTCAAGCACTACTTCAAGTACGCCCTGAGCACCCTCACCGCCGCCATGTTCGCGCACATGGCCTGACCGAGTCGTCCCGGCCTGGGCCGGGGTGAGCATCCCCGGCCCAGGTTCCAGGAGGTCTCGTGTTCGGCACTGCGGTGAGTCAACTCCGGTACGGCGCATCGATTCTGCTCAACCGCAGGATCCGGCCGCAGGACCTCGGGCGGATCGCCGACGACATGGTCCGTACGCTCGCCGAGTTCGGCGAACCGGGCGCGGACTCGGCGCTGCTGCCCGGGCAGGCCGGTCAGGTCGACCCGGAGGTGCGGCGCACGGTCACCCGGCGGAGCCTGCGGGCCACCGCGCGCGCCGCCGTCCGCCACACGGCCTACTACCGGCGGACCTTCGACGACCTCGGGATCGACCCCGAGACGCTCGACACGGAGACCTGGTCGCGGGTGCCCGTCACCCCGAAGGCGGCCCTGCGCGGCCTGCCCGCCGCGTTCGTCTCCGCCGCCGCCGCGCCCGCCCTGATGGCGCTGACCACCGGCACCAGCGGAACCCCGACGGCGGTCTGGTACTCCCGGGCCGAGTTGGAGACGACGATCGCCCTCAGCACCATCTCGGCGGCCCTGACCCTCGGGCTGCGCCCCCGGCACACCGTGGCCTACGCGGGCTGCTCCAGGGCCACCCTGCCGTTGGTCGTCGCGGAGGAGTCCACCACCCGGGTCGGCGCCTCGTTCGTCCAGTTCGGGACGATCGACCCCGCGCTCGCCCTGGAACGCCTCGCCGCACCGCTCGGCCTGCCCGGCAAGGCCCCGCAGATCACCCACCTCACCGCCTCCGCGTCGTACCTCTCCGCGCTCGTGCAGGAGGCCGAACAGGGCGGGTGGCGGTCCGCGGACTTCGGGCTGGAGAGCATCGGGGTGGGCGGCGAGGTGCTGTCGGCCCCCCTGCGGGAGCGGGCCGAAGCGGCGTTCGGCGCACCGGTGTCCACGTCCTACCTGATGACGGAGACGCTCCCCTCCGGCGGCACGCCGTGCTCCCAGGGGCATCTGCACCACACCACCGAGTTCGGGCACCTGGAGGTGCTCGACCCGCAGACCTGGGAGCCGACCGCGCCGGGGGAGGTCGGGATGCTGGTGCACACCCCCTTCGTGCCCTACCGGGAGTGCACCCTGCTGCTGCGCTACGCCACCGGCGACCTGGTCCGGCTGCCCGTCGGCGAGACCGGGTGCGAGTGGGCGCACCTGCCGGCCACGTCCGCCGTCCTGGGCCGCTGGTCGGGGCCGCTCAGCGCCTCCGTACCGACCAGGGACGTCCTCGACCTGGTCGAGGGGGAGCCGGACGTGCCGCTGCCGGCCCGGTACACGCTGACCGAGGAGCCGGACGGCGGTGCGCTGCTGCACCTCCTGGTCCGGGCGCTGCCCGCGGCGACACTGCACCGCAGGCTGGAGGAGCGGGCGTCGGCGGCGGGGCTGCCGCTGGCCGGCATCGTGCTCCACGACGACCGGTCGAAACTGCCGCCGTCCAGTCCGGTCCGCGCGGACCTGCGGGAACACACCTTCGAGTCGGCCCGTCCGGTCGGCGCCCGGGCCGGGAGCGGCGCATGAACGCGATCCCCCTCATCGCCCTGAGCTGCTGCGTGGCCCTGCTGATGGCCGCGGCCGGGGGGTACCTGGCCCGCGTGCGGATGCCCAGGCCTCCGGTGGGCGTCTACACCTCGGGCGACATCGCCGTCCTGTGCGTCGGCGTCGTGCTGGCGCCGCTGCTCTACCTCAAGCTGCCGGGCGTGGTCGTCTCGGCGCTGTTCGGCCTGGTGCTCTGCCTGGCGGTGCAGTTCACCCTGGCGCCGGTCTGCTCCGGCCGCTGGGCCTGGGGCCTCGCCCTCGTGGCCGCCGGTGCCACGGCGGCGTGCAGCGGCCACCCCGCCGCGGTGCGCGCCTGCACCGACGTGATGCTCGCCGTCGCGGTGGTGGGCGTGGCCAACCTGTGGACGCAGAGCGGAATGCGATCGGCGCACGCGGCCGGCCTGGCCGCCGTCCTGACCTGCTACGACCTGGTCGCGACCACCCTGACGCAGGTCACCGCGAACTTCGTCACCCAGGTCCAGGGACGGCCGTTCGCCCCGATGCTCGTCCTGACGGGCGGCAGCCCGCCGGTCGCCGTGGGCCTCGGCGACCTGCTGCTCCTCGTACTGTTCCCCCTGGTCGCCGCCAAGGCGTTCGGACGGACGGCCGCGCTGCTGGCGGCAGCCGTCGGCGTGGTCGTGACCAGCGCGGTCAGCGGGCTGTTCGCCTTGGGCGCGCTGACGGCGGGCTTCCCGCTGCTGACCGTGCTCGGCCCCCTGATCGTGCTGCAGCACGTGCTGTGGTCACGCCGGCTGGGCGGCGAGCGGACGACGGCCCGCTGGCGCGCCGGCACCGCGTCGCCGGCCCCGCACCCCGACCGCCTCCAGCCGGACCCCGCCCTGACGTCGGCCCTGTCCCTCACCCGGCCCACCGAGCTGGCACCGGGCACCTGGATCGCGATCGCCGACGGCCGGATCCTCGGCACCGGCGAATCCCCCGGCCTCGCCCGCCGCGACGCCCGCCGGCGCGGCACCGCCACCGTCCCCATCGCGCGCCAGCTCTGACCGGCCGCCCTTCAACGGACTTCTGACGACGGCGGCCACGGCGGCACGGCGTTCGCGGCGCCACGGCGCCACGGCGGCGGCCACGGCGTTCGCGGCTACGGGCGACGGGGTCGGCCCGGCACGCGCCGTGCGCTGGTGAACCGCTGCCGTTGCCCGCCGGCCGCCAGTTCGCCGAGGCGCTCGCCGACGACGGAGACGCCGGGCCGGGGCTCCTGCGCGTAGTACCAGGGCTTGCGCCGGCGCAACAGTTCCTCGCCGTGCTCGCCCCAGGTGAACCCGGGTTTCCGCAGCAGCTTCCGGAACACCGCGTCGACCGATTCCGGGTGGGCGGCGGCCAGCCGGCGGATCGGCAGTGGCGTGATCGACTCCTCGCGCAGATAGACGCGCAGCAGGTCCTGGTGCTGCCTGCGGCCGGTGAGGGAAGGATCGGCGAAGAGGTCCCGCAACAGCCCGTAGTCCGCGTAGAAGTTGAGCCCGTCGACCTCGTCGTAGACGACTCCGATGGTGTCCGCGTCCGCGAGGTCCCGCGGCAGCTCGAAAGCCGGAAAGTCGAGGCCCGGGAGCCGCCTGCCCCGGGCGCGGTCGGGATGCCCGGCGGCGGCGTCCTCCTGCCGGTGCCGGTAGTAGGCGTTGAGCCGTTCCTCGGCTTCGGCGGGCGGAAGGACCAGTTCGTCACCGCCGAAGAACTCGACGAACGCGTCCCGGTCCGCCCGCATCGACTCCCATCCCTGCTCGATCTTCTCGGGGTTGCGGAAGACCAGTTCGGGGTGGCTGGTGGCCAACTGGAGTGCCGCCCGGGCGATCTCGGTGGCGCTGGACCTGGGGTAGAACGACATCGCCCCGGAGACCAGCCACGTCCCGTCGGCCGAGAAGACCGGCACCAGGCAGGTGTGGAGGAACCCTCCCTTCGTCACTCCGCGGAAAGCGGCCCGTCCGGCGTTCGAGTACGTGCGGTACTCCAGGTCGTCGATCAGGTTCAGCAGGACGAGGGCATCCCCGTCCTTGCGGCGGATCTCGAAGATCCCCTCGACCGGGTCCCGCCAGCCGAGCAGCATCTCCCGGTCGATTCCGTCCAAGTCCCGCCGCCCACCGACGAACCGGTCCACCACCGTCGAACCGTCCGGCAGGCGGAAGCGCAGGATGAAGTGGTCGGTGATCCGGACCGCCTCACCCTCGTCCAGCAGCCGCTCAGGCCCGGCGGCCTCCAGCAGCAGGGGAGTCAACCACCGATCGAAGCGCGCACCCTGCGCGAAGGCGACCAGCTCCCCCTTCAACTCGGCGCAGCGCTCGATCAGGTCGGTGAGCGAGCGCTCGCCGTGATCCGCGCCCCGAACGGCGATCGCCATGTCCTGGTCTCCCCACAAGCCGGTTCCGAAGCAGTGATGTGCGAGTTGCTCGGCTCTCGCCGTAGGCATCGACGGTGGCCCTCATCCGGCATGGCCGAAAGCTCGGCCCGCCCTGCCCGCCGCACCCATGGCGCCACGGTAGCGGTCGTGAAGGCGCCGTCGCCGAGGGTCGCTCGAAACCTCACCTGCCGGAGTGAACACGCAGGGTCGACGGCATGCGTCCGAGTGCCGTGATCCCGGCGGCAAGAAGGCCGGCCGAGTGGGCCGGGTCGGGCGTCGGCGCGACGCCCGATGGAACGGAGTCCGTGGTCACCCAGGGCCGAGACGGCTGAGTGTCGCCGCTTGTCCGCCAACGGCCCGTCGGCCGCCGGCGGACTGGTCGCTCCGCGTGGGTCGGCGGCGCGAACCACGTGAAGCGAATCCTTGATCAGGCCAGCTGGGCGAGGCCCTCGGTGGCGATCTTCTCGAAGACGGCGAGGTCGTTCTCGAAGATCGAGTCCGGGACGGGCCAGTGGATCACCAACTCGGTGATTCCCAGGTCGCGGTAGGTACCGGCCCAGTCCACGAAGGCGTCCAGCGACTGCAGAGGCTTCTCGGCGGTCGAGCCCTGGAGCAGCACCTTCTCCAGCGTCGCGGCGTCCCGGCCCCGTGCCTCGCAGACGGCCGTCAGCTTCGCGATCTGCGCGGCGATCACGCCGGGCGCCTGCTCGACCGGCACGTCCGCGGGGCCCTTCGCGTCGCCGTACGTCACCCAGCCCTGCCCGTACTCGGCCGCCAGCCGCAGCCCGCGCGGCCCGGTCGCGGCGACGTAGAACGGCACCCGGGGGGTCTGCACGCAGCCGGGGATGTTCCGCGCCTCGACCGCCGAGTAGTACGTGCCCTCGCGCGTCGTGGCGTCGGTGCGCAGCAGCTCGTCCAGCAGCGGCAGGAACTCCCCGAACCGGTCCGCCCGCTCCTTCGGCGACCACGCCTCCTGGCCCATCGCCGTCGCGTCGAAGCCCGTCCCGCCGGCCCCGATCCCCAGCGTGACCCGCCCGCCGGACACGTCGTCCAGCGTGATCAGCTCCTTCGCCAGTGTCACGGGGTGGCGGAAGTTCGGCGAGGTCACCAGCGTCCCGAGCCGCAGGCGCTCGGTCGCGGTGGCCGCCGCCGTCAGTGTCGGGATCGACCCGAACCACGGCTCGTCCCGGAACGACCGCCACGACAGGTGGTCATAGGTGTACGCGGCGTGGAACCCGAGCTCCTCGGCCCGCCGCCAGATCTTCTGCCCCTCGCCCCACCGGTGGATGGGGAGGATCACGGTGCTCAGTCGCATACCGGCGACCCTACGTCCGTCGGGAAGATCGGACGAATCCCTGTTTCACAGCCGGTCGGGCGATACGGTCACCAGGGTGGCGTGGGGGCGCCATTTTCCACCGCGGCTCCAGGAACTCCTCGCCGGCGTGGGCGAGCGGGAGTTCCGCCACATCATCGTCTACCACCCCGACCGGCTGCTGCGGCAGCCCAGGGACCTCGAAGAACTGCTCACCATCTCCGACGACATGTCGCGGCGGCTGGAGGACACGCTCGCAGACCGGGCCAACGCAGGCAAGCCCCATACCGGCAAGCACCGTGTCCTCAGTCGACCCGTAGTTGTGTCCCGGCCGGGCCCAGTCGACGGAGTCAAGTCCTTCCTACATGCGCGGGACATTACCGCCGCCCCCGCCTATGTGCTCCTGAGGGCCTTCAGCGGGTCGGTGCGGGCGGCGCGGAGGGCCGGGTAGAGGCCGGCCAGGAGGCCGACGACCGTGCCGATGAGCGGGGCGGGCAGGGTGGTGGCGGGCTGCAGGACGGCGGTCCAGTCGCGGGCGGCGGCGACGGAGACCACCGTCACCACGCCGAGGCCGGTGCCGATCAGCCCGCCGAGGGTGCCGAGCGCCGTCGACTCGGTGAGGAACTGGGCCGCGATGTGGCCGGTGCGGGCGCCCAGGGAGCGGCGCAGGCCGATCTCCGCGGTCCGTTCCAGGACGGCGACCAGCGTGGTGTTGGCGATCCCGACCGCGCCGACCAGCAGGCAGATCCCGGCCAGCGCCAGGAACAGTCCGGTCAGGTCGGAGGTCACCGTGTCCTGCAGGCTGTGCGGGTCCGGCGGCGGGACGACCGTGAACGCCTCTGGGGCGTCCGGCCGCAGCGCGAGCGGGAGTTGGGCCGCCACCACCGGCGCGGCGCCGACCCGGGTGGCGACCAGCCCCTGCGCGCCGCGGTCCGGCTGCGGGGCCGGGTTGCCGTACCGCTCGAGCGCCGTACTCGCCGGGATCAGCAGGCTCAACAGGGCGCCCGGCTGGCGTTGGACGTTCGAGTAGATGCCGACCACGGTGTACGGGACACGGTCGATGAAGACGGCCGGCTGGGCGTCCAGCCGGCTCACCCCGAGGCGCTTGGCGGCGGCCTCGCTGAGCAGCACCACCGGCTGCGCGGTCCTCTGGACGAACTCGTCCAGGGTGACCCCGCCGGTCAGGGTCGGCTCCATCGCGGCCACCGCGCCCGGGGTGGCGGCCAGGACGGACAGCCCGGTGCCCTCGTCGGGGCCGTCCGGGCGGCGGGAGACCGTCGGGGCCCCGGGCACCGGCCACCAGACGCCGCCGGCCCGGACGCCGTCGATCGCGGCCATCCGGTGGTCGACGTCGGCGGGGAAGTCGCTCGGCGGGTTGGCGCCGGGGGCGACGCCGTCGGTGCGCGGCTGGTCGGTGACGGTGACAGTGGTGGCCTTGGTGAGGCTGAACCGCTCGCCGATCTGGCCGGTGGCGGTTGCGGTGAGGCCGAGGACGGCGACGAAGGCGCCGATGCCGAGCACCGTGCCGAGCATGGTGAGCACCGAGCGGCCCGGGCGCTGGAGGATGCCGGACAGGGCCTCGGAGAGCAGGTCGCGCGCGCTCAGGTGGGAGGGTGGCTCGGGGAGCACGGCTCCGCCGCGTCGTCGGATGCGGATCACCGGACGGGTGCTCCCGCCTCGCTGAGCACGCCGTCGTGGATGCTCACCCGGCGCTGGGCGCGGGCGGCCACGGCAGGGTCGTGGGTGATGACGACCAGGGTGTAGCCCCGCTCGTGCAGTGCGTCGAACTGGACGAGCACCGCCCCGGCGTTGGCCGAGTCCAGGTTGCCGGTCGGCTCGTCGCAGAGCAGCAGGCTCGGCCGGTTCACCAGGGCGCGGGCGATCGCCACCCGCTGACGCTCGCCGCCGGACATGGTGCCGGGTAGGGCGTCCGTCCGGTGGCCGAGGCCGACCAGGCGCAGCGCGTCCACAGCGGCGGCGCCGCGGGCGCGGCGCGGGGTGTGGTTGTAGACCTGGGCGAGGGCGACGTTCTCCTCGGCAGTGCGGTGCGACAGCAGGTGGAAGGACTGGAAGACGAAGCCGATCCGGCGCCCGCGCAGCGTCGAGCGGTCCTTGTCGCGCAGGCCGCCGGTGTCGATGCCGTCCAGTTCGTAGCGGCCGGTGGTGGGGGTGTCGAGCAGGCCGAGCAGGTGCAGCAGGGTGGACTTGCCAGAGCCGGACGGGCCGGTGACGGCCAGGTACTCGCCGCGGCGGACAGTCAGGTCGGTGGGGCGCAGCGCGACCACGGGCGGGCGGCCGAGGTGGGTGCGGCCGACGCCGTACAGGGCGATCACGGGCTTGTCGCCGGCCTCGGTGGCGGGTTCGGTCACTTGCCGACCACCACCTGGTCGCCGGCCTTGAGGTTCGCGCCCTGTGCCGGGGTGACGGCCACGAGGCCGTCCGCGGTGACGCCGGTGGTCACCGGGACGGTGGTGCGGTTCCCAGCCGCGTCCACCGTGGTGACGGATGTCCGGCCGGCCGCGTTGGTGGAGACCGCGGCGATCGGCACGGCGGTGACGGGGGCGCCCGCCTTGGCCTTCAGGACGGTGAGCCGGACGTTCTTGCCGCTCATCGCGGCGGGCAGCGGGGTGTTCGGGGTGATCGTCACCGGGACGTAGCTCTGTCCGCCGGGTTGGCCGTTGGGCTGGCCGGGCTGGCCGTTGGGGGCTCCGCCGCCGTCGGGGCCGCCCTTGCCGCCGCCCGCCGCGCCGCCGAGGGCGATGACCCTGCCCGCCGGCGGAGTGCTGGTTGGGGCGCCGACGTCGGCGACGGTGCCGGGGACGGTGATGTTGGTGTCCTCGGCGAGCAGTTCGACGGCCATGCCCGGTTGCACGCCCGCCGCCTGGGACGGGGTGAGCTGCCCGGTGGCGGCCAGGCCGCCGCTGGTGAGCGAGAGCAGGGTGCCCGAGACCGGCGAGCCGACCGCGCCGTTGACGGCGGTGACGGTCGCGGGGAGGGCAGGCAGGAACAGCACGTGGGCGGCCGGGACCATCGGGCCGTTGGCGGCCCTGGCCCTGGCGAGGGCGGCCTGGTCGGTGGCCAACTGCTTCTTCGCGTTGACGAGTTGCTGGTCGAGATCGCCGGATGGGGGCAGCTGCTGGGCCTGCGGCGGAGTGGTCGCCGTCGGCGGCTGGGCGGAGCCCGCCTTCTTCCTCTCCGCGAGGCCGTCCACCGTCTGTTTGTCCGTGTCCACCGCCTTCTGCGCGGTGTCCACGGCCTGCTGGGTGGTGGCGCCGGTGGTCGGCACCGGGTAGCCGAGCCCGCCGTAGAAGGCCGACACCGCGGCGGCCGTACCCGACCCGTACGTCCCTTTGTCGTCCCTGTCGATGCCGTGTCCCAATCCGGCCAGAGCGTCCTGGAGTTCGGCCACGTCGGGCCCGGTGCTGCCCGGCTTCAGGTCACGGAACGCGGGCACCGCCCCGGGCAGGGCGAACAGCGGCTTCCCGGACACCTCGGCGAGCAGCTTCCCGGCCGCGACGGCGTCCCCCTGCTTCACGGCCAGTTTGGATACGAACAGTTGGGTGACCTCCGCCGAGGCGGCGACAGGGACGACGTTGTACTGCGCGGGTGGGTACACCACCGCGCGGGCCGTGATCGAGGGCGTCAGCACCTGGCTGACGACCGGCACGGTGATCAGACTGTTCGGCGGCGGCGCGGTCTGCGCGGCCCGCTCCGCCGGGGACTTCACCAGCGTCGCCGCCCCCACCCCGCCCACTGCCACCAGCGCGGCCGCCAGCGCCACCCCCAGCAGCACCCGCCTGCGCCGCGCCGCCCGCGAACGGGCGGGCGGGGGCGACGGAAGAGGCTGGGTCATGTCGTCGTCAGCGCTCATCGTCGTCGTGGTCAACGGTGCCTCTCCTCCTCGATGGTGCCCTTGGGAAGAGCATGACCTGTCGGATGTCGTTGAGACGTACGGGGGTTGGAGACGATCGGCCGACAACGAACCCAAGTTGGTACCGCAGCATCACGGGAGCCACCCCTGGTCTGCCTTCAGCACTCCGACAGCACCTCGCTCCGTGTCACCAGCCAGTGGCCATCCCTGGGCGCGAAGGTGTAACTCGCCAGTTGTTTCGGACGGTTCGTCAATTGGCCGGGTTGAACTCTTCCGCTCCGCGCCTCGTACTGGATCCACTTGCCAACGTCGACGCAGTCCACCAGGGTTGCCAACTTCCCGTCCACCGTGATGCTGCGGATCCGGTGATCGACGGACCCTTTGGCAACGAGCCCAGCGCTGGTCAGGGCGCTCAGGTTCGCACGCAGGAGCTCCAGTTGCTCACCCGCCGCGTAATCGGCCAGTGCCGAGCCGTCACCGGACTCATTGGCCACCAGCATCGCCTTCCAGTAGTCACTGTAGCCCTGTTGGACGCGTAGTCGTTCACCTGTGAATGCCTCACCGCTCTCGGTACTCGACCGGTTCGCGGCGAGCGTGCCAACGAATCCGACGACGGCGAGGAGGGCCAGGGCGAGCAGCAGGAGCCAACCACGGCGACGGCCGCCTGCCACCGCCGTCATGCCTGGCCCAGCAGCTTCTTGGCTGCGGCGATCCGCTGCTGGGAGATTTCCCTGTCTGCTTGGAGGGCCTGCTCGTTCCTGCCGATGTACACCTGCTGGTAGGCGGTCAGCACGGCATTCCAGGTGGCCAGCAGTTTCACCTGCTCTTTGCAGTTCATGTCGGCGACCGCTGTGTCCCGCTCTTCCTGTGACACCTGCTCCGGCCAGGCCGCCGAACTCGCCTGTACCGGACTCGCGTAGTTGTAACCCAGCTTGGTCATGCAGCTCTGCCAGTCCGCGAGCGAGGCGCGGACCCGGCTGTCGACGGCGGCGTGGTCGTACGCCTTGGCGCGGAGGGTACCGACCAAGTCCGAGGCGGTGTTCTTGATGCCCTCCGCCTGGAGCCGCCGTTCGAACTCTCCCATGCAGCCCCGGTCTGCCTTGGGATCGGCGGCACTGGCCTTGGTCCCGCGATCCCCCATCAGGGCCTTCTGGTATTCGGGGCCCTGCCCGGCCGGATTCCCCGTACCGGAGGTGCCGTTGCCTTCTGGCCTGGGCGGCCGGTGGTACCCGGTCTGCTGCGCAGCGGAGACGGAGAGCAGGCCCAGAAGCGAGGTGTCGATGGGAGTCTGCGGGGGAGGTGTCGACGCCGGCCCAGGGTCGTAGTCGAACCCCTTGGCGGTCATGCAGGTCCGGGTGGCCTGGCCCATGGCTCGGAAGATCAGCGCGGACTCCTCGGCCCCTACCGAGTAGCCGTCCAGCGGATGGGTTACCGGCGAGCCGTCTGCCGGGTTCGCGCCGATCTGCGGGACCACGGGCTCGCCCACGATGTCGGAATCACCGCCCGCCTTCGTGTCTTTGCTGCAGCCTGCGGCGAGCACCGCTAAAGCCACTACAGAGATGACCACTTGAGCCCTGTTCATCCGCATTCAACACGCCACCTTCATGTCCGACGTCGCCTGTCGACGCAAGCCTCGCACCGTCGTGGCCCCGCCGGAGAGGGCAGGGACACGACAAGCCTCCCCCGGCTAGATGATTGATGCCAAGGGCTCGTTGGCGCGCATGACATGAAGCGAGGGAGTCCAAAGGTCGGTTGTGACGCCTGACCTGGACTCCCTCGCGA